>JBLIND010000056.1:0-21872 GCA_047639095.1 Candidatus Omnitrophota bacterium
CCAGCCCTTTTTCCTACGTGCGTTTGCCCGATTGATAAAAGATCTTCCGGATGTTCAGGCGGCGATTACTGGTATTGGTTCCGCAAGCTTTACCCTGTCGTTGCAGGATCAGGCGACTGGGTTGCCGGGTGTACATTGGCTGGGTGAAGTCGCTGATATGCCGACCTTTTATTGCGCTTGCGATCTGGTATGTATCCCATCTCGGTCGGAAACCTTTGGTCGCACCGCGATTGAAGCCTTTGCCTGTCGAGTTCCGGTTATAGCTTCCGCCGTGGGGGGGCTCCGGGAAAATATTCGTTCGGGTGAAAATGGTTGGCTGGTCCCATACGATGATGAATTATCATTGGTGAGCGCCTTGCGTGAGGGCGTAGAGCATCCGGAGATAGCCGCCCAACGGGCGGCTGTTGCGTTTCAGGATGCGCAACAGCATTTTCGCGAAATCGATTATCAATCCGCCGTTCTGACCCAGATTGATCAACTGCTTGCCACGAGCTAAATCCATTTGTTTAACCTCCATTTCCTCTTATGAATTCATTTGAATCGTATTCAGACTTGGTTTGTCCGCAGTGTCGCACACCCCTGGACTTCCGAGATGATCACCTGCATTGCTCAAGCTGTACGAGCGACTTTCGCGTAGACGAAGGCATTCCGCGGCTGAATAAGAATCCCGACAATTATTACGTCGAATTTCCGCGCGAGGACATGACCCGCCTCCTGCAAGGCGCACGGTCTGATCTCGACGGGACCTTCCAGACCTATTTGCGTGAAACGGATGCGCCACCGCGCCTGGGTGAATATATCCTGGGTGCCGGACGCGCCGGATGGAAATTCCTTCTGCCGGTGGGTGAGCAAACGCGGGTATTGGATCTGGGCTGTGGGTGGGGCGGGTTGGCCTATAGCCTGGCGGATTCCTGCGCGGAAGTCGTCGCCATGGACAGTACCTATGAGCGGATGCAGTTACTTAAGATCCGAACCGATCGTGATGGCCGTGATAACATTCGCTGCGTGTGTGCGGGAGATGGTGAGTTCCTCCCATTCGCGGATGATCAATTTGATCTTATCATTATCAATGGGGTGCTTGAGTGGGTGCCATCCGGTATGGAAGGTGATCCGCGGGAGGTTCAGTTACATTTTCTGAAAGAAGCCCGGCGCGTACTCAAACCCGGAGGCGTGCTTTCACTCGGGATCGAGAATCGCAACGCCTGGAAGACCTGGTTCCGTCAGCCGGATGGGCATACCGATTTGCATTACGTTCCCTGGTTGCCGCGTAGGCTCGCCGACCGTTACTCACGCAGCAAAGGGAAGGGGCCCTATCGTAACTATTTGTACAGTGAAAGTCAGTACCGCCAACTCCTGAAAGAGGCGGGCTGGGATCGGTCGGAGTTTCACATACCCTGTCCTGGCTATCATCACCCGACCTCCATGGTGCGCCGAGATGACCGAGCCGCGCTTCGCCAAGTGGCTATGCGGAAGGTGCAATCCAGGGTGAAGCAGGTACAGCAGGCTTTCAAGGGCATCCTTGCCGCCGGTTTCCCCGACGCTTTCAGCATCTTTTCTGGGGATCAACCCTGGGTATCATTTCTCGGGACGCTGGAATCCCTGTTGCCCATTACACCTCCCTATCGATCCTACCGGATGAATGGTGAGATGGGAATGGTCACCGTGATCTACCCGGATGGCGTGTTGAAGCTGCCCATTCATGCCCGAGGGCGGGCGGACCTGGAACGGGAGGTCGAGACGCTTGAATGTATTTACACCGGCGGACATCCGCTGTCCGAATACAGGCATTTGATGCCGAAGGTCGTTACGAAAGGCGTGCATGAAGGACAGTATTACGCGGTCTTTTCCATCGTTCCTGGCGTGAGCGGGGATCGCTTGTCCAGCGAATGGGTTGCCAAGGCTTCAGCAGAGGCGGCTGCTTTTCTGGCGCATATGCCAGCAGTTGAAGGCGGGTTCCACGAGATCCTGGATGGCCTGGAGCAGGAAGTGTCTTCCCTTCATCTCAGCGCATCACAGCAATCGACCGTGAAAGAAACCGTAGCCTTTGTCCGAGCGGCCTATGCGGCGGACCTGCCGCTGGTCATGGCACATGGCGATTTTAAATTAGCCAATAGTATGTTCGATCCGAAGACCGGTTCACTCACGGGTGTGATTGACTGGGGGGCAGGATTCAATGCCGAACACCCCTTATACGACCTTGCGTTTTTAGCGGTGGACGTCCAGGCGCGTCGGAGCGGGCGCTCGATGGAACTCACGCTGAAGCGTGCCATGCAGGGGCAACTCGATGACGATCTGAAAGAACGTCTTACCCACCTCGCCGAACATCGAGGACTTTCCGGGGAGGATGCTTCGCTTGGTGCCTTGATGCGTTTCCAATGGCTGCGTCGCATGGCGCCCCTCGCCTCCGGTTTCGAGGCGCGACGTTTTGATCATCGCTACATCGACCGCATGTTTGATGTCCTATCCCGTTGATGAAGGTCCACGTCATAATCGTCGGTTGGAACGGGGACGACTGGTTGCCCGATTGTCTGACCAGCCTGGCGGGCGCCTCGGTGGATCGCTTGCACCTGGTCTTGGTGGATAATCACAACAACCCCTGCATTCCCGATTTGGATGTATCTGCCTTTCAAACGACCATACTCAAGACGCCCAAACCGATGGGCTTCGCCGAGGCCAATAATTACGCCTTGGTTCATGCGGATTGGAAAGAGGATGGCTTGGTCTTGTTTTTGAATCAGGACACGCGTAGCGCGGCTGGTTGGATTGATCGTTGCCTCGCTTGCTTTCAACAATCGCCGGAACTTGGCGCTTTGTCCCCAGGCGTTCGCACCTTGGAAGATGATGATTGGGATGCCGCGTATAAAGTCTGTGCCAAAGATACCCGTTCGATGCCTGGAATGGATTGGCAAAGTGTTCATGAAATAACCGCCGCCGCAATGCTGGTGCGTGCTTCGGTATTGCGAAAGGTCGGGCCTTTTGATCCGATTTTTGAGAGCTACTACGAAGACTACGATTTGTGTCGGCGTATTCGTGAGGCCGGCAGTGAGGTTGGTATCTGTCCCGATGCGCATCTCTATCATTTTAATGGATCGATCACCCGTGATGTCGCTGCGGAGCGCCGCCGCATGCGGTGGATCGCGCGTAATCGCATCATCACGCGTATTCGAGAATCGGGCGACGATCGCATCAAGGCCGTCTTGAAAAATTTTCTCGTGACCTTGCCGATCAACTTGGCACGTGGCGTGGCCCGACGACCGTCCGCACAACCGGTTGGGGTAAGCTTGCAGGTTATACGTGACCTTATACGGCTCAGTCCCCGCCTGGTTTCCGCCTCCACGGACGATGCTGCCTGGCAGAAATATCTACAATCCATTGGTTGGCAATGAAGGTCCTGCACATCAACGACCATCTGGCCTGGAAAGGTGGGGTCGAAACATATTTGCTCAATCTGATTCCTTTGCTGGAGAAACGAGGCGTACAAAATCACGTCCTCTACGGTACGGGAACGAGCGAAACCCCGATCCTGGAAGCGTCGGAATCGCTGCCCGCCCTGGCGCAGCCGGGTGATGATGCGGAAGTTGCACGTGAGGTCCGGGCGCGCATCCAAGCGTTTGGAGCCGATCTGGTGCACCTGCACGGCATTGGAAACCTGGGGGTATACCGCGCGGCTCTCGATACGGCTCCGGTCGTGATGACCTCCCACGATTATCGACCCATCTGCCCCGCCAGTACGTTTTTCTATAAACGAACGAAGCGCGTATGCCAACGAACCTGTGGACCCGCATGTTTTGCGGTTACCCTTCGACATCACTGCCTCACCCCGCGCCCTAAATATGCTGCTGCATTTTATCAGCGCTCCCGCTGGGTGATGGAGCATGCAAAGGACTTTGCCAGCTTGATTGCGCCCAGCGCCGCGGCAGCCGATCGTTATCGTGCAGCTGGTTTTTCCAATGAGCAGGTAAAGGTCATCCCGTATTTCTGTCCGATTGCACCTGCAGATGTTCCACGCCCCATCCCCGAAGTTCCGATGTTGACCTATATGGGGCGCATCACACCGAATAAGGGCTGGGAACATTTCGTCGATGCACTGGGAAGACTGCCGCCACACGTGCATGGACGCATGATCGGGGCTTCGCGTCCAGAGCACCAGGCGGCGATTGCCGCTCGCGCACAAGCCGCTGGATGTGCGGATCGACTGGAAGTCATTTCCTGGGCCAGTCGTGAAGAAATTGAGCGCTATGTCCTGGAAACCTCCATCCTGGTTTTTCCATCCATCTGGCCGGAGACCCTGGGCATCGTGGGGCTTGAGGCTTTTGCGCGCGGAGTCCCGGTGATTGCGTCGGATATTGGCGGAGTGGGTGAATGGCTGGAGGACGGCGTGAATGGCCACGCGGTTAAGCCGGGATCCGGCGAGGCCATCGCTGTCGCGGCCGAGGCTCTCCTCGCGGATACAGCACGAATGACCCGCTATGGAGCGGCTGGCCTGGATACGATTCGCCAGCGATTCATGCCGGAGCAACATTTGGAAAAGCTTTGCAGTGTATACGAGGCGGCTTGTTCGTCACAGGTAGCTTAAGGGATGAGTCGACCGCTGAAAGTGTTGATCTACCTGTTCTTTCCGGCCGGCGGCATCGGACGGTACACCCACGAGGTGCTTTTGGAGCTGGCCAAATTCGAGGACTTGGAAATTGAAGTTGTTTGTCTCCCGGAATTTCAATGGCGGGATCAATCGTTTTACCAGACCTGGCCGAATCTTCGGTCCATCAGCCATCCAAATCCGATCGTGCGCAAAGCGCGTTTTTTAATTGGGCAATGGGTAAATCCCAGGCGCTTGGTTCGACGAGCTCGCGAGTTTGATGCGGACATCGTTCACATCTGCCAGATCAACCATCTGACCCGGCCTTGGTGGATGCCGAAACTGGTTGGAAGTAAAGCCCGCTTGTTGGCCAGCGCGCATGACGTTAAACGTGCGAAGGCCATTCTCTGCAAGCCATGGGAGGCGGCGCAGCTACAACGCTTCTACCAAGACTGCGATGCCATTTTTGTGCATGGCCACGCACAGGAATTAGAACTCATGGAATTCGCCCGGCCGGACAGAGCACGGATCGTCGAAGTGCCGTTCGGACCGTATGCATATCCGGAACCTGCGGAGAGTGAACGCGAATTGCGGGAAAAATATGGAATACCGGCCGAACGGCGAGTCCTGCTCTTTTTTGGAAATATTCGTGACGATAAGAATCTGCAAGGATTTTTGACCGCGCTCGCCAAACAGCCTTCAGCTCCGCATTTAATCGTCGCGGGTCGCTTCGGGGGGGGGCATCACCGTAGTTTGGATTCGTATAACCGGCACATACAACACCTGGGCCTGACGGAGCGCGTGCATATCCTGAATCGATTTATTCAGGATGAGGAGGTGGGCGGGCTGTTCAAACTCGCAGATTGCGCCGTGCTACCCTATGAGAAAAATTTCACATCTCAGAGCGGTGTTTTGCATGTTGCCGCAGCCTTTGAATGTCCAGTTCTTTGCACGCCTACGGAAATGTTTTCCGACACCTTAAGGAATGGAGCGATTGGTGAACTCTGTCATGGATTTGATGATGAGGCACTGAGCGAAGGACTTGCTCGCATCGTACATCGAATGGAGCACGGACCTTCATTCCGTTTTGAAGGGTACCGCGAGCAAAATTCGTGGGCGCGGAATGCTGCGATTACACGCGAAACCTATTATGCACTGGCCGGGGGATGACTGATTTGACTAAGCCGATGCGCATAGCCGTTGTAGCCGTCATCCCCACGCCCTACCGAGATCCCTTCTGGGCCGCACTGGCGGCGCTTCCCGGTATCGAGTTAGATGTCTTTTACTGTGCCGGTAGCAAAGCCGATCGTCCATGGGTGGCGAACTGGGAGATGGCGTATCCGCACCAGGTTCTACCGGGTTGGAACCTCCTCAAGTTCTGGCGAGCGGATGCATCCTTTTATCTGAATCCATCGATGGTTCGTATGCTGAAACGTAAGCCTTACCAGGCCATCCTGGTTGCCGGATATAATCATCCAAGCATGTGGGCGGCCTTGTCCTATGCGCGTCGAGCGTCCATACCTTGTTACATGATGTGTGAAACCTGGCGGCAAAAACGAGGCAATGGATTGAAGGCGCTTTTGCAGCGCAAGCTGGTGAATTGGAGTTTTCAGCGAGTCGCTGGTGGACTGCCCACGGGTCAACTGGCCGCCCGGTATCTGGTTGATTGCGGCTTGAAGAGGGCGAATCTGTTTCATCTACCCAACGTGCCGGATATTGCTCATATCAAAAATCGCATGGAGGAGGCGGAGCGTATGCGTGCCGCACTTCGGGAAAAATGGGGGGTGAAAAATGAGCATCTCACCTTATTTGTCGGGCGATGGATCCCGAAAAAACGAGTCGTTCACCTCATCGAATCTTTTGCAAAATTGCCCGACCGTCGTGACCGGCGTCTCGTCTTGGTGGGGGATGGTCCAGAGCGAGAAAACGTGCACGCCGCCATAGAGCGATTCGACATGAAAGATGAAGTCATGCTACCCGGATTTTTACAACCCGAAGAAGTTTTGGATTGGTATGGGGCGGTTGATTTATTCGTCCAGCCGTCTGCTGAAACCTGGGGCGTAGCGGTAATAGAAGCGGCAGCTGCCGGATTACCCGTGGTCATCAGCGACCAGGCCGGCTGTCATCCCGATTTAGCGGCCACCTGGCCCGCCACGCAGGTGTATGCCGGTGATGATCTGAATGCACTGACGGATGGATTGGCCACGCCCCCCGTTCGTCCGGAGCATTCTGATCACCTCTCCGCCTGGTATCATGCTGCCCTGGCGGTTGGACTGGTGGAGTTCCTGACCATGCAAAGGTGCTTTGTATGAACCCGCATTACGGAGCACCGCCGTATTACGTGCCGCCTCCTCCCGGCTTCGCGCCTGGAATGCCGGGACAAACTCGCAAATCCGTCCTGTGGATTTTTTGCTTAGGTGGACTATTTCTCCTGTTGGCTCCGCTTTCCAGTCGCGGAGATGCGAGCGGTTTGGCCTACTTCGTTAAGTATACTCGCCTGTTTGTCTCCGGATTGATCATCGTGATCGGACTCGCAGGCACCCAGCCAAATAGGCTGAGCGGAGTTTCCGCCGTGTATTTAAGTTTTATTGTTTTTTACTTCTTCGGCGCGGCATGGAGCTCGGCGCCCGTTTGGGGATTCTTTCACAAGGGGCAGTTACTGGTGACCTGCGGTGCAGGCCTGATGATGGCTCATTGCCTACATACGATTTATGAATTACGACGAGGACTTCGCATACTGGGTCTTATCGCGGCTACTGCCGGCGTGTGGGTCTTTTTTCAATACTTACGAAATCCTGGGGACTCGGTCGTATTTGATCGTTTGGCCGTTGCCAATATGAATGCAAACAGTCTTGGTCAGGGGGCTGCGTGCCTCTTGGTCTTTGCCTTGCATGCTTGCCTGAGTGAACGCCGTATGATTTGGCGTGTCATCGGTCTGCTGAGTAGTGTCCTGTTAATCTGGGTGGTCTTTTCAACCGGTAGTCGGGGGGCCGTGCTGTTCGCAGGGGTCAGTTTCTTGTGTCTCATTTATCCTCATATCAAAAAGCGCTTTGGCGTGGTGATCTTGTTAGCAGGATTTGTATTTCTGGGTGTGAACGCGGTACTCCTTTTCGGTAATGATGAAAATCAAGGGAATGAATTTGTGGTCGATGACGGCAGTCCGCGCTTAGGTATTGCGCGCTTGTCGAACGAGTTGACCAAAAATACGCGGGAAGGTATTTGGCGCTATGCCTGGAATGAATATAAAACTTCACCGGTGATCGGAGTCGGCTGGTCGAACTACCGGGGACGTTCACGTAACTTTATGAACGTGTATCTCCAGGTCATCCTTGAGACCGGAGTCATTGGCGCGTTCTTCTTCCTGGTATGCTTGATTCGCATCGGTATGCATCTACTGCAGACCTACCATATTCCTTTTGACATGGTTTACGCCCAGTGCCACTTTCTGGCGGTAGGCTTGGTGGGAGCGCTCCTCGTGCATGGATTGGCCGAATCCAGCACGCTCCTCGGGACCACACCGAATGCCTTATTGATGGGCTTCGCTCTTGGCTTGCTTGATCGGCTGCCGTATCTGAATCAGAACATGCAGGGTTTTCCTGCCCCTCCTCCCGGACCCGGAGGGTATTAAGACCTTGCGCATCCTGCACGTCATTCCTGGTTTGGCCAACGCATCCGGTCCAACACACGTCGTCACACGTTATGCGGAACGCTTCGTGATGCGTGGGCATGAGGTCTCCGTCTTCCATGTTTCCGGTCGCGGTAAGGATGCCGTGGTCTTGCCTGCAGGCATCGATAATCGATCATTTCCCGCCCAAATCGCCAAGGGCTGGGCCTTTTCACCCGCACTTTCGCGCGCCGTGCAATCCGAGCTTTCATCGTTCGATCTGGTGCATATTCACAGCCTGTGGTGTTATCCGAATAGGGTGGTTCGCCAAGCGTCTTTAAAATTTGGTGTACCCTATGTGGTTCGACCCGCCGGTTCACTTGAGCCCTGGTCAATGGGCGTGTCGGCCCTGCGTAAGCAGCTGTATTTCCAGGCGATTGAAAAAGCGAACCTCAACCACGCCACCGCCGTGCACGCGATGTCCCGCAAAGAGGCCGAGCATATTGGGGCGTATGGCCTGCAACCTCCCATCTGGACCATTCCGAATGGTGTTGATCCGATTTCTCCCCTCGATGAAGAGGTGAAAAAGCGTGTGCGAATGAGCCTGGGCATAGCGCCGGATGCATCCATGATTGTTTTTCTCGGCCGCTTGCATCCGGTGAAGAATTTAAGCTTTCTGCTCGATGTCTTTCGCGATCTCCGTACTCAACACCCTGAGGTTCATCTGGTTCTCGCGGGTCCTGATCAAGGATCGTATGCAGAAACGCTCAAACGCCAAGTTGCTGACGAAGGACTCCACGACTGCGTTACGTTTTATGGGGAGATACGCGGCGATGAAAAAGTGGCCTTGCTCCAAACGGCCGATGCCCTGTGCCTGCCTTCCCTCTCTGAAAATTTCGGCAATGTCGTTCTCGAGGCGCTGGCTTCAGGTACGGCCGTCTTCGCCAGCGATACGACTCCGTGGACCGAGCTGGACGGGTGGGGCTGTGGCCGCTGCCTTCCCTTGGAACACGAAGTTTGGGTTTCCGCTTTAGCCACGTCCATTGCAAGCGGAGGTTTGCCGGAATGGGGCGTGGAGGCCCGCCGCGTGGCAATGGAGCATTTCAGCTGGGATGTCGTTGCAGATCGTCTTGAAGCGGCCTACCAGGAGGTGCTTGCTCCATGAGCCGGAACTTGCCTTTGTTTCAAATCGTCGCCGCCATGGGGATGTTGTTGATTGTCTTTGGCCACGCCTTCATCAGTTCGAACTACCAGGAGGCCAATCCGGTCTGGTATCAATACGCCCAACGTGCGGTCTACCAATTCCATATACATCTCTTTTTCTTCATCTCGGGATACCTGCTGGTCCATGTTCATCGGTCGAGGTCTTTTAAATACGGAACGTTTATCCGAAAACGATTTATTCGATTGATGGGACCCTACCTGTTCTTCCTGATTCTTAACCTCGTTCCAAATTTCATCTGGCATGATTTTGCTGCGTATCCCGTACGGGGACCGGAAGAATTTCTACACATCGTGCTCTATCCAAAAGACAACACGATTAAGTACCACTGGTTTCTATACACGCTATTTGCTGTTTCATTGTTTACGCCCGTAGCGCTACTCGCGCTGCGTCAGCCCTGGTCCGCATGCGTGTTGTCTGTGTGCCTCCTAATTCTTTTTCTGGGAATTCCCAAGCATTCGATTCCCCTGCTGAATTTATCTGCCTGGTGTCATTTTGGTTTGTATTACTGGGTGGGCATGGTGGTCAGTCAGTGGCGGGAGCCCCTTCTTCGCTGGTGGAAACCATCCTATGCGGGTCATGCGTCCCTGATTCTTTGCGTTACTTTAATTTTGTCGTTCTGGCTGCTTTCGTACTTCATGCCCTCCAATCTTGGCCCGCCGCCGGTTACGCTGGCCTATGCCTTATTCGCGATGCTGGGGATCTTTTCCGTCTTGGCCCTCGCGGCTTGGTACCAGGGTCGCGGGTGGACCTGGCTTTCTTTCCTTGAAGGGCGTACGATGACGGTCTTTCTGCTATCCTGGTACGGCCATAAGGGCGCGGACATGCTGCTGCACCGAGGATTGGGACTTGGCTTTTACTGGGTCTTTCCTGTATCTGTATTTTTAGGCCTGTTGATTCCAATCATCGTTTACCGAATATGTGCCCACCGACATCCAGCGCTGGATTGCGTCCTCGGTGTCCACGCGTAGTGCCCCATTTCTGTACCAAGGATTTCCAATGATTGCCCAGACATTCAAAGACCTCTACTTTACGATCACACAATGGATTGTGCTGCCGAACACCGCACGCTGTCGCTTGCGGTATGTTGGGAAACAACAGCTGAAGCTCCATTTGGGCTGCGGTGACGATTACATCGCTGGAATGATTAACGTTGATGGCAATATCCGACGGAAAAAGGAGTGCTGGCTCGATCTGCGAAATCGACTGCCCTTTGCCGATAACAGCGCGTCCCTCATTTATTGCTCACACACCCTTGAACACTTGTTTCCGTATGACGCCATTGCGCTCTTGAAAGAAATGCGCCGGGTACTTTCCCCGGATGGCGTGGTGCGACTCGCGGTCCCTTCATTCGAGCGTTGCTTGAAGATCATGGCCGGGGAAGACTTTTCGGATTGGCCACGGTCCTTTGAAGACCGTCATAGTCAAGTGCTGAACTATCTGTTCTGCGACGGACAGCACAAGTACGGGTATTGCTTTGATAACCTGTCGAAATTTTGTGAGGAAGCCGGGTTTTCGCGCATCGAAAACTACTCGGCAGAGCATGCAGAAACCCCCAAGATGTATGGGGATGTCGAAATCGGGAGGGAGCCGAAAGGTTCCTTAATCCTCGAGCTATACAAGTAACGGTATGCCAGCATCTGAAAAAATGGCCTTAAGCGTGTTGATTGCCGCACGTAATGAGGAGGTCAATATTGTCGAGTGCATTCGCTCGGTACAATGGGCGGACCAGGTCTACGTGCTGGATTCCCAAAGCAGTGATCGCACGGTGGAGCTGGCTGAAGCCGAGGGTGCGCACGTCGCTCAATTCCATTACGACGGGGGCTGGCCGAAGAAGCGGAATTGGGGCTTGGAAAACCTGCCCATACAAAATGACTGGGTCCTTCTCCTGGATGCCGACGAACGTGTTTCGCTTGAGCTGAAGAACGAAATCGCCGATGCAATTCAGAACCCGGACTTCAACGGCTATTACCTGAAGTGGAAATTTATCTTTCTCGGTCGTTGGATGAAGCATTCCTGGAGTCACGGATGGATGCTGCGGCTCTTCCGAAATGGGAAGGGATGCTATGAGGACCTCGGGATGCGCGGGGAAGGTGGCTGGGATACCGAAGTCCATGAAAATGTAATCGTTGAGGGGAAGGTCGGCCGACTCTCCGAAGTATTGGATCATCATTCGAATCAGGCGCTTTCCTTCTGGATCGCGAAGCAGAATGAGTTCTCAGATTGGAATGCGAAGCGACGGCTGGATCAACTCAAAGAACCCTTACCTCCGTTCACCCAGCTGTTCTCGGGTGATCCGGCGAAAACGCGTAAATATTTGAAGGCGCTTTTTATTCGCATGCCGGCAAAGCCGTCCCTGCTCTTCCTCTACCTCTACGTATACAAGCGTGGTTTTCTTGATGGCCGGGCCGGGTTTTATTTCTGTCGCCTGCGGGCGATGCATGAACTGAATATCTGTGCCAAGGTCTATGAGATGAGTCATGTTAAATATCCGGAATCCTGACGCTTGCGTCTTACCTCCTTAGTCTATTAAAAACCAGTGAAGCGAATCCTGTTTATTTCCAAGGACAGTCCTGACCCCTACGGATCCTCGAAGAGCTTCCTGAGCGTGATGACGCATATGCATGAGCAAGGCTGCCCACTATACCTTTATACTTTTCCCCAGGGTTTTCTCGACGAGGAAGCGGTTCGGATGGGTGCTCCTCACGGCGGTTTTGCGTTTACCTGGTTGCAACAACCCACCGCCTTCTTGCGCGCGTGGGCGTTTCTCCGACAGAAATTTCGTGTATTGCGCGATGTGTATGGGGCCCTGCGAAACGGTCGGTACGAGGTCATGTATATCAATACCACGGTTCATGTTTCTCCTTTGTTACTCGGCCGCCTATTTGGTTGCCTGACCGTCGTCCATGTGCGGGAAGGGCAGCAATACTTCAAGCTGCGGGGCGGTTGGAAAAAACGCATGTATGGTCGTCTACGAAACTTGATTCTTCGGAGCTGCGTCGATCGTTTCTTCTGCGTGTCGGGTTACGTGGCGGAAACAGTACGCGCTGCAATCCCCGGTGCGCAGGCCCTGGCCATCCACAATGGGATCGACACACAGGCCTTTAAGGTCACCGATTCCTCGAACAGGGAAGCGCGTAAGCGATTGGGCTACGCGGAGGACGCCTTCGTGATGATTAGCGTTGGTCGCTTGCATGCCGAAAAAGGCATGGATGTTTTTGTGGAGGCGGCAATTCAAGCGGCGGAGTCCATTCCTGGTCTGCGAGCCATCGCCATCGGGGGTCCTTTCGACACTGCGTTTTACCTGAAGGTGTTGAAGCCTTTGGCCGAACGGGCACCGGAAGGGTTGGTGGAATTTCCCGGTTACCACTCGGATATCCGGGACTATTATGCGGCGGCAGATCTGTTCATCCACCCGGCGACGTATGACGAGCCCTTAGCCCGGACGATTTTGGAAGCCTTAAGCATGGGATCCTGTATTATCGCTTCCCGTGTCGGTGGTACCCCTGAGATGATTGAGAATGGGGTCAACGGGATCCTCGTCGAGCCGAGTGATGCCCGGATCTTGGCCAAAGCCATGATCGAACTGTACGCCGATGTTGAAACGCGTACAAAACTTCAGCATGCAGCCCGCAAAACCGCGGAGAGCAGTTTTTCCGTCGACCGTTACGTTGCGGAGATCGCCGAACAGCTTAACCAATAATCCTACGCCAGCAAATGAAATCCTACCTGCGAAGAATAATTGCCCGTGTGGCTCCGCATCTCTTAGGGGATGCAGAGTTCCAAAAAATGCTCGCCAGCCTGGCTCGGCAGCATCCGGATTCGATGCCGGAGCATCCGGACTATTTTCAATTTCCCTTGCGGCTTCCTTCGGATATTGAAAGGCGTTTGGACCAGATTCCTACCCAGACCTCGCTCAGTGAACGACGCTTTCTTTACCAATTCTTTTGTTGCTTGTGGACGGGCGAACACGATGTCGTGGAGATCGGCCCCTTCCTCGGCGGAACAACCCGCGCGATAGCCATGGGCATGCAGGCGAATCCGCGTGGTCAATCCGAGGCCCGCCTTTACACGTTTGACCGTTTTAAGAGCTATTTCGGTAAGGAAGAACTCACGAAGCTACTCCAACCCCTTCTGGATAACGGGTTGTTACACACCAACGATTTAGAGGCGATGGGAGAAGATACTGCTTTTATGGATGTGTTCCGAACCATCCATGGGGGTAACGATTATTTCGCATGTGTGGAGCCTTCAGATTTCGGTGTCCCCGATTCGCCCGGGCAGGATGGCGACTGGTTGACCCTGGCTCCGGATTTTAAGACGGATGCCGTTTTTATCGATGGTTGTAAAAGCTGGTATGGAACCAAATATTTCATGCAGGCGATCAGCCATGCGGCTCGTCCTGGGGCTGTAATCCTGTTTCAGGATTACGGTTGGTATACGTGTTTTTGGCTCAGCGCATTCGTTGAGCAGTTTGCGGATCAGCTAGCGCTGATCGGCCATGTTGACAACACGTATGCTTTTTCACTTCGCAAGCCTTTATTCAAGGATGAGATCGAGCGACAGTTTGCGGATACCCCGGAACAGATGGGGCGCGATCAGTTGGCTGGCTTGATGGATCGCCAGGTAGAGAAAGCCCGGGCGCGGGGCGATCGCTTCGCAGTGGTGCGTCACACGATGCATAAAGCGGCTGCGATGGCGTACATCGGCGAATCAGATCGTGCGCGAACGATCCTGAGCGAAGCTGAGCGCTTGCCCGATGCAGGATACCACGCACACGTGATTCAGTCCGCGTGGGAGTCGCCGACATATCGGCCGGATGGACCCGTAACTCTGGGGCGCTCAACCTAATTCAAAAAAAGCGCGGTCAGCTTCTTCCAGGTATTCCGTGGTGAATCGTTCATTAAGTGGCCGGAGTTCTTGTTTCAAGTTCTCGATATCCGCCACCGATATAAGGGGTGTGTGGGCTCCGGCGCGAAGCAGCCGCACAAGCCCTCTTCCGATTGTCGTTTCGCGGACGACTTGACGACGAATTTTACCGAGAGGTCCGTGAGGCTTCACCCTTCGGTTAAGCATCCGGAGTGTCGCGGTGGCCTCGTCGCTTGGCGAGACGTTGACGTTAAGGTGTCCCGCAATGTCCACTTCAGCTTCGCAGAGGCCCGTCGCCAGCATAAAATCGGGAACCAAGCCTGGCGTCCTCTTGCACTTGTCAAATAAGCGGAAGGTTACATGATCTGTTCCCCAAATGGCTGCCCATCGTTCCAACAATCCCACATAATCGCAGTATGCGTGGCGGTCTTGAAAAAATACCTGTGGCATGTCTGATGTTTTACCCGTCTTTATTTGCTGCTTGTACCGTGAAATCATCAGCTCAAGCGGGTTTCGCAAATAAAGCAGAATCTCGACATCGAAGCCGGTGAGCCGTTCATGTATCCAGGAAATATCTGTTTCGCTGTTCAGGGTGAAGCCTTCACTACTCAAGACAACCTGGGGACAGTTTTCACTCTTTATTTCCTCAAGCACTTGATTCCAATGATTTTCGAGCGGCTCTCCCAGTTGATGGCAAACCGACGCGGTCAGTAGATGATGTGCGTAGGGGTCATTGGCTGGGCGTCCGGCTATGGGGTAATGCCAGCCCTTCGCCAGGAGCTCTTAACCGTGGTTGCTCAAGGCCCGTTGAATGGCCGAGCTGCCGGTCTTATGTATGCCGATGTGAAGAAAAAGTTTCTGCATGCAGCGGTAGTGGTATCAGTATCAGACCATGAAGTCTAAATGAAAAAGATTGTTCAAGTAGCCCTTTTCAACTTTTCGCCGGGCCACCCTGTTGGTTGGCTTCCATGTGGCATGGGATATTGTCCGGCCGGAAGCAAAATGCAAATAGCTGTCGCATCCATGCCATGCACGAATTAGATATCCGACCAAGTGGTACAACTCAATACCGCTAGTTGCCCTGAAGGCTGTCCGTGTACAAAAACGAGTGTTAAACGAATATGATACCCAATCAACTTCTGAATAAAATTCTCACAGACCGTATGGTTCCTCGGGACGATGCCGATGACATTAAGTTGACGTCTTCCATCTCCCTCGTCGAATGCGAAGCGCTTTACGCTTTTCTGCGTGAACGAAAATCCGAACGGGTAGTTGAGATCGGGATGGCTCACGGGGTGTCCGCACAGACGATCCTCACCGCCCTCAAAGAAAACGAAAAGGGTCAGTTGATCTCCCTCGATCCCTATCATCAATGGGAATCTGCACGTTTAGCTGCGCTGGCTAATATCGAGCGGGCGGGACTCGCAAGTCGACATCGCCATATCCACGCGGGGAGTGAGATGGCGCTGCCGCAACTATGTGCCGAGGGTATGCAGGCAGACTTCGTGCACATCGACGGTCATCACGGTTTTGATCATGCATTTATCGACTGGTTTTATGCGGATCTTTTGCTGTCCGTCGGCGGCGTCGTGGCCTTTGATAACAGCGGTTGGCGTGGTGTGCATAAGACTATTCGATACCTGCTCACCCATCGGAAATATCGAGAACTGGATGTCGGCTTAAAGCGCGTATATCGTGGCCGGACGCCGGTACATACCCTGATCAAACGTATCGAAGGACGATTTGGAACTACCCGTTACTTCGAGAAAGTAGAACAGTGGGAAGCGCCCTATGATTTTTACCAATCATTTTGACCAAGCGTTTGAAACCCGAAGACGGCATGAAACAGATTCTACAGAATATCGCCAGGGACCAGGCTCATCTTGATCGCGGTTTGCATGCGCGATTCGTACGCCGTTAAGTTCTGATGACGTTCAACTCCTGGCTGTTCCTCCCGGTCGTAATACACGATAGATTTCTGAGAGTCCTTGGCGGAAAGGCGTGTTGAATTCATGCCAGTGTTCCATGGATTGGTTGGCCAGAACGTAGTCCATGGATTCATCGGGAAAGGGTATTTTCGAAGCAGTTCCTTCATATGTTCGAATAGTTGGAACCCCTAGATAATCATGGCTTTGGGGTTCGATTCCAAACCATTCGTTGCCATTCCCTTCCAGAATGTCTTTTGCTTTCGTGACCGTGCCGGGTCCGATTTCACATATTTTACTGTTCCGGATTTCTGTGAGCCGAAGCTCCTGTGACGCAATAACACATTTTCTACCAGGGGAGCCGATCGGAACCGTACACGTGTTGGTCTGATTGTCGAATCTGTGGCATTGGATACAAGCGGGCATGTGCGTTCCTTAAGTCATATTATTTCCAAATGATAGTAGTCGAACCTGAGCGTTAATAAAGAGGGATTATCTGGTTTGGAAACATTTTTCTCACCTGGTCCGTCCTCGAAATAACCTAATGAATTCAATGTTGAATTACCCTTGTGGAACTGGGATGGATGAAGCTTTCCTACTCAACTCATGAAACAGATTTTACAGAATATCAGTAACGGAGAAACCCTGCTTGCCGAAGTTCCGGCACCTGGCGTGCGAGCCGGCTCCTGCTTGATTCACACCACGCGCACGCTCGTCTCCCTCGGCACCGAAAAGATGCTCGTCGACTTTGGTAAAGCAGGCTGGATCGACAAGGCGCGCCAACAGCCGGACAAGGTTAAGCAGGTCATCCAGAAGGTGAAAACCGATGGACTGATGCCTACGATCGATGCCGTGAAAGCCAAGCTGGATCAACCGCTCCCGCTCGGGTATTGCAATGCGGGCGTCGTCCTTGAAAGCGATGGACCTTTTGCGGCAGGCGATCGGGTGGTTTCCAATGGTCATCATGCGGAGACGGTCTGTATTTCCCATAACCTCTGTGCGAAGATTCCCGATAGCGTGGATGATGAATCCGCCGCATTTACTGTGGTCGGTGCCATTGCCCTTCAGGGGATTCGACTCGCCCAGCCGACCCTGGGAGAAACCTTCGTCGTCACCGGGCTGGGGCTGATCGGGTTGATCGCCGTGCAACTGCTACGTGCACATGGGTGTCGGGTGATCGGAATTGATTTTGATGCGGGGAAGCTCGCGCTCGCTCGTGACTTTGGTGCGGAGACGGTCCAGCTCGGGCAGGGGGGAGACCCGGTCGCTGCGGCCGAAGCCTTGACCCGGGGGCAGGGCGTAGATGGCGTCATCATTACCGCTTCGACCAAAAGCGATGAGCCGGTCCACCAGGCGGCGGAGATGTGCCGCAAGCGTGGACGGATTGTGCTGGTTGGTGTGGTGGGTCTTCAGCTCAGCCGGGCGGATTTTTACGAGAAGGAACTCAGCTTTCAGGTTTCGTGTTCGTATGGGCCCGGGCGGTATGAGGCGAATTACGAAGACAGAGGGATGGATTATCCCATCGGGTTTGTGCGTTGGACGGAGCAGCGCAACTTCGAAGCCGTGCTGCAAATGATGGCGGAGGGGAAGTTGGATGTGATGCCGCTGATCTCGCATCGGTTCAAAATCGAGGAAGCGCTGAGTGGATATGAAGTGGTTGCCACGGGGAAAGCCATGGGGATCCTGCTCGAGTATCCGGAGTCGACAGACAGGAGTGTCTGTCCCACGGTTGAGCTGGGCCGGGCGTGGGATGGACACTCTTGTCCGTCCGGTGCATGTGTGATCGGTTTGATCGGGGCCGGCGGTTTCACGGGCCAGGTGCTGCTCCCAGCGCTTGCATCGACCTCTGCGAAACTGAAGACCATTGTCTCCAGTACCGGTGTTTCCGGTACCCAGCTGGGCAACAAATTTGGTTTTGCCCAATCCTCTACCGATACCAACGAAGTATTCAACGATGCTGAAATTAATACCGTCTTCATCACGACGCGGCATAACAGCCACGCCGCTTTGGTCATACGAGCCCTGAAGGCGGGGAAGCATGTTTTTGTCGAAAAACCCCTTTGCTTAACCCATGCCGAACTGGAGGAGGTCACCAGCCTTTTAGACGGACCTGATCAGCCCATTTTGATGGTCGGCTTTAACCGGCGCTTTGCTCCAACGACCCAGTCGATCAAGAAGGTGTTGGAACAAACTCATGCGCCCAAAGCGATGGTCATGACCGTGAATGCGGGCGCGATTCCCGCAGAGCACTGGACGCAGGATCCGGATGTCGGAGGGGGGCGGATTCGTGGAGAGGCGTGCCACTTTGTCGATCTTCTTCGGTATCTGGCGGGCAGTCCGATTGTCGAACACTCGATCACTTATGCGGATGTCACGCTACGAGACACGGCATCGATTCAGCTGAAGTTTGAGGATGGATCGATCGGGACGATCCATTATTTTGCCAATGGTCATAAAGGCCTGGCCAAGGAGCGGTTGGAAGTATTTTGCGAGGGTAAGGTCGCCAGCCTCGATAATTTCCGCAGCATAGAGGGCCACGGTTGGTCGATCAAGTCGCCGGGTGGCCGCCAGGATAAGGGGCATAGCTCTGAAGTTGCAGCCTTCGTGCGCGCGGTTGAGCAAGGGGGGGCTTGGCCGATTCCGCTCAAGGAGCTGGTTGAGGTAACGCGCGTGACCCTGGATATGGCTTAAGCCGTGGGACAGACACTCCTGTCTGTCAGTGTCACCCGAGCCGTGGGACAGACACTCCTGTCTGTCACTGCAGATCGAGCCTCTGGCTCGAGACAGACAAGAGTGTCTGTCCCACAATTCTGTTAAATCACAGATTCATTTATCAATGTCATCGAAATCCATGCCCGACCAGCCGCCCGGCTTCACCGCGCTTGATCCCACCAAACCCATCACGCGGTATTTCCGTCATCTCCCTCATTGGCGGCAGGATGGAGCCACGTATTTTATCACTTATCGATTGAACGATGCCTTGCCAACGTCGGTGAAAGAATCCCTGGAGATCGAACGTGCCTGGCTTAAGGAGCACCCAGAAGCTGAGGAGGCCGAGCAGCGGCTGAGGCAGGTACTCGTCCTGTTGAACAAGGTGCTTGATCAAGGTTATGGCGCCTGCCACATGCGGACGGTCGCGCATCGGGAAATCCTCAGCGAGGTATTCGAGCACAGCGACCGCGATCGTTACGACCTTTTCACACATGTGATCATGCCTAACCACGTCCACCTGGTGTGTCGTCCGCTTGGGGATTGGAGTCTTCAGTCGGCGGTACAGTCCTGGAAGGGCATTTCAGCGAGGCGGATGAACCAGCACATGGGCAAGGCGGGCTCTCTGTGGCAGGATGAGTCTTATGATCGGATCGTGCGGGATTCGGAACACCTTAAAAAGGTGGTACGATATATTCACCGGAATCATGTGGAGTGTTTGGAGCACTCCACTTTTTACATTCGCCCGGAGTGGGGCGACTGGTTTAAAAAGATCGTTTGAATGCCAATATGATCCGTGGGATAGACACTCTTGTCTGTCACCGCTGCCCGAGCCGTGGGATAGACACTCCTGTCTGTCGCTCCAGTAGGATCCGTGGGATAGACACTCCTGTCTGTCGCTCCAGTACGAGCCTCCGGCTCGCGGACAGACAAGAGTGTCTGTCCCACATTTGACTTTGCTTTGCAGCACAACATAAATGAATCTTCCCCGCCTCTACCACACGCTTCGCCACTGTAAGACGGAGCAGCTCGTCGCCCAGGTCCGCCATCGACTACCCGGCCGGACCCGCGGCGCTGTGGCAAACGCTGTGGACTCCGCTCCGTCATTTCCTGGATGTGCATTGGCTGCGGCCTGCTCGCCTCCGCCGCCCTTGACCGGCAACAACACCGCCTCGTCGCTTCGCGAAGGGCGGTTTTCTTTTGTCAATCGCGAAGCATCCATCGGCTGGCCACCCGATTGGCAGGCTACAGATCAACACATGCTCTGGCGCTACAATCTGCAGTACTTCGACTGGATCTGGGCGCTTGGTCTGGACGATGCAAAGCGGGTTTTCAGCAATTGGATTAAACAGAATCCCATCGCCTCCGGTGGTGTAGGCTGGGATCCGTATCCCGTGTCGCTGCGCCTGATCAATGCCGGCCTGTTTTTCTTTCAGCGGCACCGGGCGGCGGTCCTCGAGGATGAAGGTTTTCGTGATGCGCTTTGGAAGAGTCTCCACCAGCATGCTGCTTGGTTGCGTCAAAATCTTGAAGTCCGCTTGCTGGGTAATCACCTCTTGGAAAACCTGGCCGCGCTCGAGATCTTCGCCCGTTTATTTGACGGCCAGCAAAATCAAACGCGCGATCGGTTACAGCAGGAGTTGCGTGAACAGCTGCTTTCCGATGGCATGCATTTTGAGCGCTCGCCGATGTATCATCTGCGCGCGCTTTTTTTGTGTGAACTCCTGGCCGGGGTCGGGAGCGAGATCACGCATCAAGCGCTGGTTAACGCCCGGGAGGCGGCCGCGATGCTCACGCATCCGGATGGTGAAATTGCTTTATTTAATGATGCGGCGTTTAACATCTATCCAAGCGTTGGACCGGCGGAGTCTGAGGGCGCCTGGTCGCTTCCTGATGCGGGCTATTTTGGTTGGCGAGACCGCAAAGGAAACTACCTGATCTGCGATGCGGGCCCCATCGGTCCCGATTACATTCCCGGCCACGCCCACGCGGATCTGCTTTCCTTCGAGTGGTCGATTTCCGGGAAACGGTTCATCGTAGACAGCGGCGTCTACGACTACGTGCAGGGTGAGATGCGGGACTACTGCCGATCTACGGCCGCTCACAATACGGTAGAGATCAATGGGGCTGATCAGGTTGAATGTTGGGGGGCCTTTCGTGTGGCCCGTCGTGGATATCCGACGGTTCATGAATGGGAAACGTCGGACATCGGCTTTACGCTTAACGCTTCGCATAATGGGTATGCTCGACTGGCTCGGGGCATGGAGCATATGCGCGCCTTCGTATTTGATGCCCCACGGGACCTGACCATCACGGATGTCATCACCGGACCGGGGGATACCGCGATTCGCATCCGGTTTCATCTGCATCCCGACTGGGAGATTGCATCCATCGAAGGGAATACAGCCGCCCTGCGCAGCGGCGATCAATCCGTTCAAGTCTGTATCGAAGGGGATGGCAGCCTGGACCGGGAAGCCAGCTGGTACTGTCCAGAGTTTTATACTCGCGTAAAAAATCACTGCCTGGTGTTTTCCGCCACCGGACCCGGTGAGTGGATCAGTCGGTTTAAGGGAGCAATTTGAGGTCCCTGATTATACCGTGGGACAGACACTCCTGTCTGTCGTTCCAGCCAGCACCGTGGGACAGACACTCTTGTCTGTCCTTGCCCATCCTATGTGCCTTCCCATGAAAAAAATGTATCTACCCATCCTGCTGCTCCTGGCCATCCTGGGTCTCCTGAGCATCCAGTACATGTCCCCGACCGGAATCGGGGTCTCGCCCGATTCCGTGGACTATCTGAGTCTCGCCCGCAGCCTCGCTGCCGGGGATGGCTACCAGGTCGGGTATCGTCCGGCGCATCAAATCGAAGCCAAGGCACACTTTCCACCTTTGTTTCCAGGGCTGATCGCTGGGTTGGCCCGCATGACCCACCAGGATGCCTGGCCCGCCGCTGGCGGGTTGAACAGC
>JBLIND010000057.1:0-21650 GCA_047639095.1 Candidatus Omnitrophota bacterium
GGGCCTCCATGATGCCATGCACGCCGGTGACGGTTATATACCCCTTGCGTTTGGCATGGATTGCTTCGTCGATGAGCTTCAGGCTGAGCGGCATGTTTAACGCATGCACGCCGACGCCCAGGATGTTGATCCGTGGCGGATGGATCGGTTCCGGATCGTCCATGCGCTACTTCCCTGCAGCTTTTTCTTTTTTACCCTGCTCGGTCGGATTGAGCTTTTGGTAAAAGGACTGGTAACCGGCAGCCACACTTCCAGACTGATGGTCCGGCGCATATTGAGGCGGGATCAGCTCCCTCTCCAACAACTCGCGCAACAGAATTTCACTGGCCATGCGGTGACCGATTTCGTTGGGATGCCCGTCGACAAAGGGGACCGCCTGTAAACGGGTGGAATTTTTACCCAGGAAATGCGGCAGCAGATCGACGTAAGGCACCTCGTTGTCTTCGAGCACCTTGTGCACCTTTTCATGGATGTTGTGAAAGGGATACGTCTTGGGGTTTAAATCGCCCATCAGCGGCCAGACCATGGCGAAAAACTTGATGCCTCGCTCGTCACAGGCTTTTTTGATCAGGTCGATGTGACCGACAAACTTTTTATAGCCCATGTAGTCTTCCTGGTAGAGCAGCTGGTAATAATCTTCGTGGGCATGCATCGCCCGCACGACTTCCTTCTTGTTGTAGACGAAGGATGCCGCTTTCGACACCTTGCAGAGTGCGCCCATGAGGCCTTTGGGAGGTCGAGGAATCGAATCCAAGCGCCAATCATTGTGCACCTGGTTTTTCTGATGGTCTTCGGTGTCGTTCAGGCAAATCCCCAGCACGAGCAGATCCGGGTCACCATGCTGGTCGAACAAGGGCTTCAGATAACGATAATGGTCATAGGTCGAGGTCCCCCCCTTGGCCGCAATGTAAACCGCAGCCGGGGCAACATTGGAATTGAGGTTCAGCAAGGCTTCCAGACGCACCCCGTATTTATCCTGGTAAGGAATACCCGCTCCATTGGTAAACGAATCCCCGACCACGGCGACTTTCAGACCGGGTGCTTCACCCGGTCTCACGTAGGGATTTCGGCGCGCGTCGTTCGCGTAATAGTTGTACAGCTGACGATCATAGTTGGGATCGCTTTCCAGCGTAAACGCGGTCTGCTTGCCCCGCAGCGCGACTTCGATGATGACAAACAGCATGAGCAGGGTGAAAAACATCAACCCCAACTTGCCAGCCAAACCCGGGCCTTTTTTCTTCGGCGAAAGAGCTGGTTGATCATTCCCCGGCAGGGATTCTGGGGGCGTACTGTGCTTTGTTTCAGTTTCCATGGTCGACGACATACCTTAGTTTAAGCTCGCTGAGATACAGAAGATCCCGCGGATTTGCAACGTCCGTGAGCACGAATCGCAATTCCGGCTCCTGCGCAAACGGACCTTTAATTTCCAGCTGCGTCCCTTCAACCCCATCCTCATTTGCGCTCCCTCGATACAGGCGTTCATCGTCTCTCCAGATCTCCAACTGCATCGGGGTTTTCCACTTCCAGCTGAAGTCCACCTGCACCGATTGCACCTCAACATTTAACGGAAGCGGAACACGAAACAGGCCGCCCGTATGGCAGGCCACTCCGTAGTAAAAAGCTGGCGCGAGATGGATGAAGGGCGGTTCAAACCACGCGAGACCGGACAGGGAGCGAAACCGTTGTTCGAGGCTCCACACGGATTTGCTGTCCAGCGGTTCCTTGCGATGGACCACCCGCTCCGGGAGCCCTTTCTCCGACTCGAGCGTCCAGCGAATCGGATAAGCATCCATTGCTTCGGGCATGATGAGGCATTGCAACTTGCGCTCCAGATGATATTCACCCACCCCCTCCCAGGTCAGGGTCGCGGGAGCGGTATTGCGCAAGTCCAACCAAAGCAGGGGTTGTACCCGACGGGGAGGCTGAAACACAATTTCGCGTCGCGTTTGCGTTCGGGGCCGAATGCGTTTGAGGCGATACACGTATCCTGCTAGGTCGACCTCCGCCAGCTGCTGTAGATCGTACTCGGCGAGGACGGACTCCCGGGGCGACAAGGCCCATTGGGCTTTGCTGTTGGGATGCAACGCGCCCTCATCACGCGAGTCGATCATGAAGACCGCTTCACCCGCGTCCATCTGCGGCTGAAATCCATAGGGATCCGCCCGACGGGTTCGCGTGAACCCATCCAATGCCCCTGAAGCCATGCGGTACGCCGGGCTGATCACCACCCAACCATCTTTCGGGATATGCTGCTTGATGACGTTGCGGAAGGTGCGGATCTCCACGCGCGACACGTGTGTATCCCAACTGATCGTCAAAAATGACAGTCCGACCAGCAGCATACCGCAGACAATCAAGAGAAGCTCCCGGCATCGCCAGGAAGGATGTTTGAGCGATAATGGTTTTAGCAACTGAAGCAGTCCCAGGCCGACGAAGGGGAGCATCCACATCAAAACGGAAAGAATATACCGATCGTGCAAGGCATACCGCGGGACGCCTGCTACGTAGAGCGCCCCGATCCCCAGTCCGATTCCCAAGAGACCCGCCAGGGCCGGCTTGCGCAAGGCCGCCCGACACCCGGGAAGGAAGCACACCCAACCCAGCACCAGGAGATAGCGAGTTAAGGACAGTAGAAGGTGAGCCAGGGCCTGCACCTTTTCCATCGGCGACGCGAGCAAGCTCGCGACGACCCGCCTGGGTTGGGTGAACGCAAGTCCGGCAGACTGACTGAAACACACGCCGAGAAGACCGACGGCCAGCAGCGGGAGAAAGAAGCCGAATAGCTGTTTGCGGCGAAAACGGAAACCGTACCAGGCGAAGGCGGGAAGTGCGCCAACGGCGACTTCTTTTAACGCCATGGCCAGCACCCAGCATGCGCCCGCAAATAACATGCTGCCCTTCCACCGACTGATCGTCATCAGGTACCAGGCCGCGAGAATAAAAAACATCGTGGGCAAATCCCGGAAAGCATACAGGAGGTAATGGGGATTCAGGGCCGTTCCGGTGAGCAGCAGCAACAAACTGAGCAACACAATCACAAATGTATCGAGCCAACTGCCCAGGCTGCGATAGAGCAGCTGGCTCAGGAGCACAAAAAAACCGAAGCAGAAGACCAGGTTGACCCAATACGGGGCGTACCGGCCAAAAACCTTGATGACGCCACTCAACAGGATGGGCCAGCCGGGGGAAATCCGCTCCGAAACCGTCTTAATCGAATCGAGGCTCCAATCGGCGTCGATGAGATCCCAAGCCATGGGAATGTAGATCTGGCTGGAGTCCTGGGCGGATACGTAGGTCAGAATCTGTACCTGCCAGAGCGTGAGTACCCCAAAAAGTAGCCCATAAGCGGCCCAATCCCGTCTGTTTGCGCTCAGTGCGCTAAAAATACTCATATTTTCCCATCAAAATAAGCCAAAAGGGCCTGTGCATAACATTTACGATAAATCCATTTATCCGCCAAAATCTAACAAATAGTCCGGAACAAAAGCGTATAGTTATAAACTTAGAGATCAACATATGCTTACCATACTCAGTCAGGATGAAAAACCGTTCTGCGACGGCGTTTCGCGCAGGAATTTTCTTCGCATCGGCGGGCTAGGCCTTGGCGGCCTCGCCTTGCCCGAGCTGTTGCGTGCCGAAACCGATCTTTCTTCCCCTTATCGCTCCGGAACTTCCCGTAAATCGGTCATTATGATCTTTCTGCCAGGTGGCCCTCCCCATCAGGACATGTTTGACCTGAAAATGAGCGCCCCAAAGGAAATTCGCGGTGCGTTCAGTCCAATTTCCACCAATGTCCCCGGCATTCAGATCGGCGAACTCTTTCCGCTTCTCGCCAAACAGATGGATAAACTGGCCATTATCCGGTCCATGGTCGGCGCCACCGGAGCACACGATGCGTTTCAATGTGTAACCGGACGATTGAAACGCAATATGCCCCCCGGTGGTTGGCCCAGCCTGGGTTCTGCGCTTTCTCAACTCCATGGAGCCGCCCAACCCGGCATCCCGGCCTTTGTCGGCCTCTCGCCGAAGATGGGCCACGTGGAATGGAGCGACAACGGCGATCCCGGCTACCTCGGTCCCTCGCATGCGCCGTTCACACCCAACGGTCGCGGACGCGATGATCTGGTGCTGCAGGACGTCACTCTTGAACGCCTCCGCGATCGCCGTAGCCTGTTGACCAGCTTCGATAATTTCCGCCGCTCCGCCGATCAGTCAGGCGCCGTTGAAGGCATGGATAAATTTACCCAGGAAGCCTTTGGCGTCCTCACCTCCAGCACGCTCGCCAAGGCCCTCGATCTGGATGCCGAAGATCCTCAGGTCCGCGATCGCTATGGTCGCGGTTCGGCCAAGCTACAGGCGGATGGTGGCCCCAAATTGCTCGATCAATTTCTCATGGCCCGACGCCTGGTCGAGGCGGGCGTGCGCTGCGTTACCCTCGGCTTCAGCCGCTGGGATTGGCACAGCGATAATTTTGGTCGCGCCCGGGAAGACTTCCCCATGCTCGACCAAGGGGTCAGCGCACTCGTCGAAGACCTGCATGCGCGCGGCATGGATAAAGATGTCAGCGTGATCGTCTGGGGTGAATTTGGCCGCACTCCGAAGATCAATGACAAGGGCGGACGCGATCATTGGCCGAACGTGTCCTGCGCCCTGCTCGCCGGCGGCGGCATGAAAACGGGCCAGGTCATCGGCGCAACCGACAAAATCGGTGGCGAAGCCTCCGAACGTCCCGTTCACTTCCAAGAGGTCTTCGCCACCCTCTATCACAATCTCGGCATCGATGTAAAAACGACCACCCTCCCCGATTTGAGCGGTCGCCCACAATTCCTCGTGGACGAACAATACCAGCCCATTCACGAACTCATATAGACCTGGCCACCAAAAACCCGTTATGAAAAATACCTGCTTTATCCTCAGCCTCCTTTGCACGGTCATCGCTCAAGGCGGCCTTCAGAAAATCGAACTGTTCCCCTCGCAGGCCCCGCCCCTGGCCGGTCCGGAAGCGGGCCAGCAATTAATCGTTACCGGCACGACCGAAGATGCGCCCGAACGCGATATAACCACCGAAGTCAGCTACACGGTTGAACCCGAGGGCATCCTCAGTGTTGACGCACATGGCTTTGTCACCCCCATTGCCAATGGAAAGGCCACCATCCTCGCCAAAGGACCCGACCAGCTCGAAGCACGCACCGAAATCTCGGTCGAACATATGGAAGGCATTCCCGATATTCATTTCCCCACCCAGATCGTCCCCTTGTTCACCAAATATGGATGCAACGGAGGCGGATGCCATGGAAAATCAGGCGGGCAGAAAGGCTTTCGCCTCTCGCTCTTCGGCTATGAAGCCCTCGAAGACTACGATCACCTGGTCAAGGAAGCCCGCATGCGTCGACTCTTTCCCGCCGCCCCGGAACACAGCCTCCTGCTTAAAAAAGCGACCGGCGAACTCCCCCACAAGGGCGGCGTGCGCATCGACCAGGGCGCCTATGCGTATCGGATGATCGTTGAGTGGATGCGCCAGGGCATGCCCTACGCCGCGGCCGAAGCACCCGAAGTCACCCACGTCAGCGTCTATCCGAAGGAACGCATCATGCAGCCGGAATCACACCAGCAGCTTGTGGTGACCGCCCATTACGACGATGGTACCACCCGCGACATCACCCGCGTCGCCGAATACGAGAGCAACGACAAGGATCGCGCATCCGTCGATCACCACGGACGCGTCACGATCAGCAACGACTCCGGCACGATCGCGGTGATGGTCCGCTTCCAGGAATTTGTCGACGTCTTCCAGTGCATCATTCCCCTGGGCGCCGAAATTACCCACACGCCCGCGCCCAATAATTTCATCGACGAATTCATCATGGCGCGGCTGAAGCTGTTGGGCCTGCCGCCCTCCCCGGACTGCGATGATGCCACCTTCATCCGCCGGGTAACCATCGACCTCGCCGGTCGCATTCCCAGCCAGGAGGAGAGCAAAACCTTCCTGAACGAAAGCGATGTAAACAAGCGGGCCAAGCTCATCGACCGACTCCTGGACGACGGAGCCTACGCAGATTACTTTGCCAACAAGTGGAACGCCATCCTGCGCAACAAACGCAGCAAGCCGAATTACATTCGTGGCACCTACACCTTTCACGCCTGGATCCGCGACAGCCTCTACGCAAACAAACCCTACAACGAGTTCATGCATGAGCTCGTCACCGCCTCTGGAGACATGGGGCAAACGCCTCCGGTAGCCTGGTACCGCCAGTTGAAGACCAGCAAGGAACAGCTGCAGGATACCGCACAAATTTTTCTCGGCGTGCGCCTTCAATGCGCCGAATGCCATCATCACCCCTACGAGAAATGGAGCCAACAGGACTACTACGGCTTTGAAGCCTTCTTCAAGCAGGTTGCTCGCAAGCCCAGCTCCTACCCCGGGGAAGAAATCGTCTTCCATCGTCGCGGCAACGCGCAATCAACCAACCCGAAAACCAAGCAGGCGGTAAAGCCCACGGTCCTCGATGGCGACCCGTCGGAGCTGGGGCCTGAATCAGACCCGCGCATCGAACTCGCGGACTGGATCAGCGATCCCGCCAACCCCTTCTTCGCCCGCATGGTGGTCAACCGCTACTGGAAACACTTCATGGGTCGCGGCCTGGTGGAGCCGGAAGACGACATGCGTGTAACCAATCCCCCGACCCATCCCGAATTACTGGATCGCATGGCGGAGGAATTCGTGAAAAGCGGTTACGATCTGAAGCAGCTCTGCCGCACCATCACCAGCTCCCGCACCTATCAACTGACCTCGCTGCCCAACGATTTTAATGTGCGCGACAATCAGAACTATTCACGCTACTACCCCCGGCGTCTAAATGCGGAAGTGCTGCTCGATGCCATCGACGAACTCACGGGCAAGAAGACCAGCTTTAACGAACAGCCGGCGAATGCCAGCGCGGTGCAGCTGCCCGATGACAGCTTCAACAGCCAGAGCTTCTTCCTGGAAGTGTTCGGGCGACCGGAAATGGACTCGGCCTGCGAGTGTGAGCGGACCTCCGATGCCAACCTGGCGCAGACCCTTCACCTGCTGAATGCCAAAAGCATTCAGGACAAAATTGCCGCCGGCGATGGCACCTCGGGCAAACTGGCGAACCAGAAAGACCTGAGCGACACCGATAAAATCTACGAACTCTACGCACGTGCATTTTCGCGGGAGCCGGTGGCGGGCGAGATCGAGGCTTCGCTGGCCTACCTTGGAGCCAAGGAGGCCGACGCGAAACGGGATGCGTATCAGGACATTGTCTGGGCGCTGATCAACACCAAAGAGTTCCTCTTCAACCATTGATACTCCACCGAGCTCGCTTTTTAACTGACGCCCATGCCCGATGAAGGAAAAGGCTTCGCCTCTATCCCATGATGATGAAATATTTTATTCCCCTGTTACTGACCGGCAGCGCGTTCGCCCAATTCCCCACTCCGGTGCTGGAGACGCTATACCCGCCCGGCGGCCAGGCCAACAGCACGGTTGAAGTGACCCTCGCCGGACAAAACCTGGAGGACCTCCGCGGGATGCTCTTCTCGCATCCCAACCTGAAAGCCGAGCTCATTACCGAACCCCATCCGCTGAATCTCCCTCCGCTTCCCCTCGCCGGTCGCCTTCGGGTCGTGATCGGCGATGTGCCATCCGGCACGTACAGCGCTCAAGTGTTCACCGCACAGGGTCTATCGAACGCACGCTTGTTTGATGTGTCCACCCTCAAGGAGGTCGCGAAAACCGCCAACAGCCTGGAAAAGCCGCAAGCAATTGAAATGGATTCGGTCATCACCGGACGCTTCGATGCGCGCAAGATCGATGTGTACGCATTCGAGGCCAAGAAGGATCAGACCGTTGTCCTCAATTTGATGGCGGAGCGCATCGACTCGCGTGCCGATGCCACCCTGAAGATCCTCGACACCTCCGGTCGCCAACTCGCCTCCGCACGGGATACCCTCTACCGCGATCCGGTGATCTATTTTAAGGTCCCGGCGGACGGCAGCTATCTTGCCGCGGTTCACGACTTTTCGTTCACTGGCGGAGCGCAACATGTGTATCGCTTGAACGTCAGTACGCGAGCCACCATTCGCTCCATCCACCCGCCTGCGATCCAACCCGGGGAGAAACGCCTGGTCACCTTGTTCGGTGCCAATCTCCCGGGTGAAGAAGCTCGCGTAGAGATCCAGGCTCCACCCGCATCCCAAGACCTTCCGCTCTATCAAAAATTGACGGAACACAATACCCCCGGATTTGCGTATCGCTATAAGGATGCCGAACCCTTTCGAATTCCGTTCGCCTCTGCTCCGATCACCCTGGCCAAGGAGCAAAACGAGCCGATCCCACTCGGGGACTTCCCGACCGAGTCGGCAGGTCAGTTCGACACCCCTGGGGACATCGATGATTTCTCCTTCGCTATGAAAAAAGATGACACCCTCCTGGTCGAGGTGATTTCTCATCGCATGAACCAACCCACCGACCCGCACCTTCGGGTATACAAGACAATCGAAAAGAACGGCCAAATGGAGCGCCAATTCATCACCGAACAGGATGACACCGATCCGAAAGTGGGCGGGAAAAAGTACAGCACCGCGCATCGCGATCCGGTTTACACTTTAAAAGCCGATGCGGATGCGACCTATATCGTCTCCGTGGGCAATCGCTATCTCACCCGCGGGCCGGATGCCGCGTATCGTTTCGTGCTCCGCAGACCTCAACCGGACTTCGCGCTCATCGCCACCTATGCAGCGCCCTTGGCTGACGCGAACAAGGTCTCCCTCGCCGGACCGAGCATTGTCCGCGACGACAACACGGTGTTCGAGATCTTTGCCCTGCGCAAGGAAGGGTTCGAGGGCGAAATCCATGTGGAGGTTCAGGGCTTGTCCGACGGGTACACCGCCTACCCCTGCACGATCACTCCGAACAGCACAAGCGGCCTGCTCGTCATCGCCGCAAAAGCCGATGCCGCGCCCTGGTCCGGAGACTTGCGCATCATCGGAAAAGCCCGACTGGACAACCATGAACTTCAACACGACGCGCTGGCGGTCTCCAGCACCTGGACGGTCGACAACCTGAATGAAATCTATCATCAGCAACGCCTTCAACCCCGACTGTCGCTCGGCTTGAACGAATACGGTCAATCTGCGCTCACCATAAAAGCTGCGGACGGCCAGGTCTGGGAGACATGCATCGGGGCCAAGTTTGAACTGGGCGTGAAATACGAAACGACCCGTGAGATAAAGAACAAAGTCGCCATTAAAGGCCTGGGTCTTCCCCATATCAAAAATCCGCCGAACATGAACATCGACAAGGACAAGACCGAGGGGAAACTCACCTGGGATCTCACCCAGAACAACAGTCCAGGCCTGAAACCCGGCTCCTACCAGATCGTGCTCCGCGGTGACGGCACCTTCAGCTATACGCCCGATCCTCAGCTGAAAATCGAGGCGGATGATCGGAAGACCCGTACGGAAGCAGGCCACAAAGAAGCGGAAGCCGCCTACAAAACGGCCCAGCAGGCATCGAGCGATGCAAAGAAGCAGCTGGACCAGACCCGGCAGCAGATTCAGACCGAGAAGAAGGAAGGCGATGAAGCCAAAAACCTGCTCGCCGGTGCGGAAGACAAATTGAAGCAGGCCCAACAACTTGAACAGGAGCAGAAAGCGCGGATGGACCAACTCAAACCCCTGCTCGACGCAGCCGTGAACCTGGCGAAAAAAGCGGCTGAGAAAACTAAGCCGCGCGACATGAAATTCGCCTGCTTCTCGGCTCCGATGACCCTCCAGATAGCCGCCTCTCCATTGACGACTTCACCCGAACGTACGGAGCTTACCTTGAAGCCGGAGGGGAAAATGGAGCTGCTGGTAAAGCTGGATCGGAAATACGGTTTCGCGGAAAAGGTGGAGCTCAATCTTCTACCTCCCAACGGACTCCAAGGCCTGAAGATCACCAACCTGGCCGTCAAGAATGAGGAAGCGGAAGGCCGGATCCTGTTGGAGGCCAGCAAGGAAATCCCCCCGGGCAGCTATCCCTGCGAGCTGCAGGCCAAATACGCCTTTAACAATCACCCCTTCGACGAGAAGCAGGCAATCACCCTCGTCGTCGAAGCCCCCCAGGAAGTTGTTACCCCATGAAATTGCTGCGATGGATATCCCTGCTCGCCTGCTGTTCGACGCTGTTCGCGGCCGATGGTTTGCCAATTGAAATGATCAAGCGTAGCGAGCCGTTGGATTATGCCAAAGAGGTTTTCCCCTTCCTCAATCGGAACTGCCTCCCCTGCCACAACAGCACGAAAGCCAAATCCAAGCTCAACATGGAAACTCCGCAACTGATGATGCAGGGTTCGGAAAACGGCCCGGTGATCATCCCCGGAAAAGCCGAGGAAAGTTTTCTGTTTATCCTGGCCGCTCATCGCGATGAGGACCCGGACCTCAACATGCCACCTGCACCAAACAAGGCGAACGCCGTCAACCTCACGCCGGAAGAACTGGGACTCTTGAAGTTGTGGATTGATCAGGGCGCTAAAGGCCTGGCACCCTCGCAAATCAATCGCCCCTTGGACTGGCGACCGGTCGCCTCGAAGGTGCAACCCATCATTGCCGTTGATATGGATCCGGTGGGGCACTATGTCGCCTGCGGACGCGGAAACGACGTGCATATCTACGGCCTGCAAACGGGCAGGCAGGTCGCCCGCTTGCCTCAAGTCCATCGCGACCTCGTCCAGGCGATCGCCTTCAGTCCCAATAACACCCTGGCGACTGCCGGCTTTAAACAGGTGCGCATCTGGGAACCGCAAAGCATGGAAGGCGGCATGGAAATCGAATTGCCGGAGACCCTCACCGCCAGTGCCAGCAGTGCAGATGGCAAGTGGTGCATCCTCGGGGATGCGGGTGGCCATATTGCCTGCTGGCAAGTTGAAGGCACGGCCCCGCTGAATTGGAAACAGATTCACCAGGGTCCCGTGACCGCGATTCACATTCTCTCAAACCAGGATCATGTCCTGACCGCTTCAATGGACCAGACCGTTCGCCTCCTGGATCGCACCAGCCTGAGCGAATCATGGAAACTGGAGCCGGGCTATCCGATCACGGCGGCGCTCCTGGTTAACGAGGATAAGCAGGTCGCGCTGGGCGGTCCCTTCAACGAGATCAAACTGTACGACATCGGCTCCACCAACCGGAATCCGGCGGTCACCTTTACCGGTCATGGCCAACCCATTACGCATCTGGTCGGGCTACCGGGGGACAGCCAACAGTTTCTGGCTGCAGACGCCTCGGGACAGGTGAAACACTGGCAAATGGAGGGCGCGAAAAACATCCGGACCGTAAATGCCGGCGCACCACTGCAGAATCTTTCGCTCAGTCCGGATGGCAAACTGTTTTGCACCACCCACACGGATCGACCTGCGAAACTCTGGCTGACGGACAACGGCAACGCGGTGAAGGACTTGAACGGAAACATCCAGCTCACCTGGGAGCTGGAACGCCAGGAGCGCGGCCAGAAGGTCGCACAAAAACGCAAAACCCACTTCGAGAACAAAGAAAAGGTAGCCGACAAAAAGCTGCAGGACGAAACAAAGAAGCTGAAGGAAGCCGAAGAAGCGCTTCCGAAGGTGCAGCAGGATAAGGACGCGAAGGAAAAGAGCGAAGCGGAGAAAAAACCTTCACATGACACCGCCCTGGCCCTGGTCAAACAGCGTGAAGAGGAGGAACTCAAACAGATCGAGGAGCAGAAAGGCGTCGTACTCAATGCGGGTGAAGCCCACGCGAAACTCATGCAGGAGTCCGGAGCCATTCTCCCGGCCGCCCAGGAGTTGAAAAAGCAAAAAGATGCGATGGTTCAAACCAAGCAGGCTGCTGTGAAATCCGCCGAGGAGCAGGTGAAAAAAACGGAGACGGAGCAGGCGCGCCTGCTCGATGAAGCGCGCAAGCTCGCCGAGGCCGCGAAGACGAAACTCGAACAGGTCCAGAAAGAGATCGCCGCTCTAGACCCGGCGGCGGTCGAGGAGAAAAAAGCCAAAGAGCAGGCCGCTCAACAACATCAACAGGCCTTAAACACGGCCCAGAAACAGGTGAAGCAACGTGAGGCCGAACAGGTCCGCGTCATGGACGATGTCCGGAAACATCTGGAAGCCGAAAAAGTGTCCTTGCAGGTCGCAATGAAGGACGCGGAAAAGATTTTGCCGGAAGCCCAGGCGGCGAAGGCGGAAAAGGACAAAGCCGTTCAGGAGAAGAAAAACGAACTGGAAGCCGCCACCAAACTGGTGGAGCAATTGGAAAAGGGTGATGGGAAAGAATTGGCCGCCGCAAAGAATGCAGCGAAGAAACCACAAGAAGAATTCGAAAAAGCCAACAAGGACGCGGATGAGGCGCGCTCAAGCTTGAATTCGGCCAAGTTCAACATCGAAGCAGCCCAACGCATCCTTGCCCGCTCCAACGATGAACTCGCTTCAGCCAAAACAGCGATGGTGGCCGGCGACCAAATCCTGACCGCAGCCAACACATCACTGGAGACGGCACGGAAAAGCAGTACGGACTTCAAGCCCCAGCCCGGGGAGGCCACGTTCCTGACTCCGAACGAGCTGCTGATTTGTGATCACGGTACGAGTCTGCAGGAATGGACCTCCGAGGGAACCGCGCTCGATGCGTACCCGATCGCACCATCCCGCATTACCCACCTGAGCGCGCTCGATGCACAGCGTGTCCTTCTGGGCTCGGAGGATAAAAAAGTTCGCATTCAACACATCGCCCCCGCCTGGAAACCGGGACGAACTTTCACAAACTTTTCTGACCGGGTAACCGCGCTCGATTTTTCCCCGGACGGCAAGTGGCTGGCTACAGGATCGGGCGAACCGTCGCGAAAAGGAAGTCTCGACATCTGGAACGTAAAAGATGGCGCGCAAGTCCTGTCCATTGAAGAAGCTCATGCGGATACCATTCTCGGCCTCGCCTTTTCGCCGGATGGCACATTGATCGCCACCGCATCGCCGGACCGGCTGGTGAAGATCTGGTCCCTGCCAGATGGCAAGCTGCTTCGCACCCTGGAGGGACACACGGACTACGTGCTCAGCGTAGCATGGCGAGCCGACGGACTCGAGCTCGCGAGTGGCGGCGCCGACAAGGTCGTGAAGCGTTGGCAGGTGGAGGACGGCAAGCAGGTCGAAACCATGAAGGAGTACGAGCAGGAAGTGACCGCAGTTTCCTATCTCGGAACGGAGAGCAATCTGGTCAGCGCCAGCGGTGATCAGACGGTCCGGATCGACAAAACCCGGCTCGGAAATGTAAACGCCTTCATGCAGATCGCGACGACGAGCCTCAATGGGAAATACATCGCCGCAGGTGGTGAGGACGGCGTGTTAAAGGTGTGGAGCTCGGATCGCAAGCTGATCCACGAATTCAAGCCTGAGTAAGCTCCTCAGGCATCAACACCCTGGGCATGAGCGGCCACCTGCCCGTCCTCTTCCCAGCAGGAAATCACCATCGGCCGACAGCAAATTTCGCAATCGTAATCGAGTTCACAGGGCAACTCCCCGGGTCCGGGAACGGCGATGGAAAACGACTCAAAACACGTCGGGCAGGTAATCTCGGCGTAATCCATTCGCTCAGGAAAACATCCGGGCCACGGGAATGCCCCCATTCGTCAACGGAACCGGACGATCCCCATCAAACAGCTCTTTCGATGGGTTAATCCCCAGGGCGGCGTGAATGGTCGCATGGAAATCCGGCACGGATATTGGCGTTTCAACAATCTTGCTCGACAGCTCATCGGTGATCCCAATGGCCCCATGATGCGTAAGTCCGCCACCCGCGAGCACCACCGAAAAGGTCCGGCACTGATGTCCCCGACCGCCGTCGCCATCAAAACCCGGTGGGCGTCCGAACTCGGTATTCACCACAATCAGGGTGTCATCGAGTTTGCCTCGCCGTTCGAGATCCAGGATCAAGGTCGAAAGCGCGCTGTCGAGCTCCCGAATCAGCAGGTGTTGATTCAGCTGCCCTTTCCGATGGGTGTCCCAGCCTGTGCCATTCATGAAATTAAGATTGTGCGAAACCTCGACGAAGCGGACGCCGCTCTCCACCAAACGGCGCGCCATCAGGCATCGCTGACCGAACTCACTTCCGTAGCGTTCGCGCAGCTCGGCCGACTCGCCGGACATGTTAAACACATCCATGAATTCAGGGCCCGCCAGTCGGAGGCTTTCTTCGATAGCTTCGTCATACACGGAGATGGTCCGGTCCCCCAGAAAATGCTTTCGCTGTCCCGCAAGGAGCCGGGAACGTCGCGCCATCCGGGCGTCTGTAATCATCTCCGGCCGGGAAAACCCTTCCGGACCTTCATTGGAATCGGTGAGGTAGAGATACCCGGCCTTCGCCCCCAGGAATCCCGGGTCCCGCATCGGGCTGGGATAGCCGATGACCACATAGGCGGGCATGCGGGGATTTGCCGGACCCAATTCGTGGGCAACGATGCCGCCAATGGAAGGATAACGAATCGTTCCGCTGATCGCCCGACCGGTATGCATCCAGTATGAGGCCGCGCCATGTTCGTCGACCACGCTATGATTCACCGTACGCAACGCGGTAATGCGATCCATGACATGGGCACAGAGCGGAAGATGCTCACACACCTCCACGCCGGGCACCGCAGTCGGAATCCTCTCGTAATACGAGCCTGGCTTCTTCGCGGGCGCATCGCCTTTCTGCTTGGGATCCCAGGTATCGATCTGGGCCGCTCCGCCTCCGAGCCAAATCATAATGACATGCTTGGCTTTGCCCTTCGGATGCGCCGGTTCAATGGCGCGCAGTGCGGAGGTGCTCAAGGCCGCAGCTCCAGCGGTGCTCAGAAAGTTTCGTCGGGTGCTTTTCATTTTATCGTCTCGCTGATGACCTATGGATAATAAACCATTTCCGGACTGTTGACCAGCGCCCACACCATATCCTCCATGCGGGCCCGCCAGTTTGGCTCCAGGCGCCGCGTACTCGGGTACGCTTCACGGGCTTCTTTTTCATGCTCGACCGCAACCGCATTGGCCTCGGGATTCAAATGATTCGACCAGGTGACAAAACGTGGCTTGCGGTGCTCTGGACGATACACCGGGGCATCCACCCGGCGCTCGACATACCCTTCCGCCAGCAGCTCCGAGTATCGTTGCATCTCCAATGGCGTGGGATGACGGGTGAAGATCCGCAGGAATATGGTATCGATAAGCGCACTTAACGGCTGGTCCTCAAGGCAAAGCGCCGTGAGCTCATGCTCGTCCGACAAGCGGGTCAACCAGTTTCCCAGAATACCATTGGCAATAATCGCCGGTTGAATCACGTTCGTATCATTCCCCCGATCACTGACGGGCTCTTGTCGAGAAGGTCGCCAGCCAAAGGCCGTCAGCATATCCACCACGGCCTGGGATCGCGGCAGAGCCAGGCTTGGCCGGTCGCGTTCGTTGGACAGCGAAGTAAACATCCAGCCGCGTCGTGCGTCACCAAGATGAACAAAGTTCTTTTCATTATTCGTGTTATCGCGGTCCATGGTGATCGGCTCGGTCTGCATCGGCAAACCGACCACGTGGTGGAGGCTGTCGACGACCTGCTCGGCGTCCAGACGACGACGCTGGGCACCGGCAAACGATTCGGGTGGTCCTGCATCCGGATCAACCGTGCGCTGGTAGGCCCGCGAAAGCAGGATCAGACGCGCAACGTGTTTCTGATCATACCCTTCGCGCACGAACTGGCGCGCCAGGGCATCCAGCAAACCCGGATGACTGACCTGAGCATGCTCCCAGTCGTCCACCGGCTCCACTAAGCCGTGCCCCATGTAGCGCTTCCACAGGCGGTTCACCATCACCTGGGCAAAACGACGATTCTGCGGCGCGGTCAACAGCATCGCCAGGCGTTCGCGCGCATCCGTGGCCTCACACACCTCCGATGAAACGATCGTGTCGAACAACCACACCGGCTCGGCCGATTCACCCGGCTTCATGGTGATCTGAATCTTTGGCGTGCGACCGTGGAAAGAATCCATCGGCACACTGCTGCTCTTTGGAACCGATACCGGCTTGCGCTCCAGCATGGCGGCAAGGCTGAATAGCTGGCGCTGCTTTACATCGTGATACGGCGCGTCATGACAACGGGCACATTTCATCTGAATCCCCATGAACGCTCCGCCCAATACGTTCGCCTTGGCCGCCATCGGGACATCATTCTGGGTTGCCAGTTTGAAGCCGGCCGGGCCGCCCGCATAGGTGCTGCCCTTCATCGCGACCAGCTCGTAAACAAACATATCCATGGGCTTGTTATCCAGCAGGCTTTCGTAGATCCACCACCGGAACGGCCCGGTATTGTTCAGCGAAGGTTTCACCAGATTAGGATTCTCCGCGAGCACGTCCTGCCAGTATCCAGTCCAGTGATCCGCCCATCGAGGATCCTGCAGCAAGCGATCCACGACCCGTGTCCGACGTTGATCAACCGGTAGCGCAAGATAAGCATCGATTTCCGCGAGCGAGGGCGGAATCCCGATGGTATCCAGGCTCACCCGACGTAGAAACGCGAGGTCATCAAGCACGGGAGCAGGATGGATGGGGCCTTGATCGACTTTCGCCCATGGCGCGCCATCGTCGATCCACTTTTCCAATACGGCAATCGCCTTCGGATCCAGTCGCTCGCCTTTCGGTGGCATCCATTCGTCTTCGTCATGGCTTTTGATCATGTCAATCAAGGGGCTGCTTGCCGCCTCGCCCGGAACAATCGCCGGATGGCCGGACGCGCCCCCTTTCAATGCACGCACGCGATTATCCAGCCGGAGTCCGCCCTTGTCCTTCGTTCCGTGACAACGCAAACAATGCTCTTTAAGCACCGGATGAACTTGGTCGACGAAAAGCCGTTCGCCGTCAGAAAGCACCTGTTGCTCGTCAGGCGTAAACGCCGCTTCAAGGGCTCCATCAATGGTATGATCCTTTTCATCCAAGGGCGGCAATAGGTCGATATAGGTCTGTGCCGACGCATGCTTTAAATCCCATTCCGCTTTGTGAAGAGCAAAGGTCTCTGCGCGGCCCGTGCGATCGAGTTCATCGTAGTGACGGGTGCGATCGGCATGAAAGGTTTTCCATCCGGCGTCGCTGAGCTCGACCTGCTCTCCGAAACCCAGCAAGTGAAAATCCGATGAATCTTCCTCCGCATACGCCACCAGCGTCTCGCCCAGCTCGGGTCGAAAATGACTTTTCGAGCCACCACCGATCAGGGTTTCCAGTCGAAACACATGCTCCTGCCCATCCGAGGTATAGGTGAACAACTTTTCCTGACATCCGGGGGCGGCCCAGCGAACATTCGGCCCCAGGTCGAGGTAGTCCGTGCGTATGGGATTGTGCCCGTCTTTGAAGCCACCCTTGAAAGGCAGATCGGCAAGTCGGGTTGAATCCACATAGAACCGCGTCGCATTTCGATAGCGTATCAACAAATGATAGTTCCCTGCGGGCAAGGTCAATTTTGCATGTGCGTGTAACAGCAGCGGATTCGCCCGGTCAGCCCGGATGCCGGTTTCGATATATTTTTGCGGATAACGAAACAAGCCGAAGGCGCGATCGCGATAGCTCGTACTTGGCGTGAGATTGTGGGAGGGCCATTTATTCGCCGAGATGCCCTCTTCGAACAACTCGAGCAGGATGGCCCCATCTGAAATCTTCGGAACATGTCGCGGCGGCAAGGCATCTGCGTCGATCTTGAATTGCGCGATCAGGTTGGCCTCCGATACCAGGCCGCGATGAATGGCCACGTTATCCAGAGCTCCGTTGAACGCCGCGCTACTGCTGCGGCCCATCGAACCACCGATCCAGACCTCATCGGCATCGACCACCGGTGCATGCTCCGTCTTGCCGGCCATATCCCATGCACCGCTCAGCTCCTCGCCATCGACGAAGGCCCGGATGGCACTCGGGATACCAAAGGTGTACGACACGGCCACGTGATGCCAACCCGCATCGGCGGCGAAGCCATGGTCCGCCGTCCAGCGATGCCAGCCCCCTTCCCAATCGCCCTCAGGACGGCTGCGAAAAAGAAAACTCAGGCAGGCCCGGTTGCCGTTCCCGCGCAAGCGCAGGGCGTAATTCTGATTGTCCGAATCGAAACCGGAATTATTCGTCCGGCCCTTGCCCAGGATGTACATGTTCTGATCGTTTGTGAGCTCATCCAGCCGGACCCAGGCTTCAAGGGTGAGGCTTTCACCTTGGTCAAAACGCAGATTCGGTCGATCCGCGATTACTTCAATCAGCATTGGATCGCTGCATTGCAGGGCGCGATTCGAGGAGCTGAAATCCGGAAAGATGGGCGGACGGGGGCCGGGATCGGTGCGCTCCTGCGACGGGGCATCAAAATCGAGATGCATTACCCGCTCGGCTCCCTGTACCGACAAGGCAAGCACGATTAGACTCCACAATATCAATCTGAGACCGCTCATGAATAAAAGTTTACGCTTTGAGGCCGTTCAGTCGATGGGAAAAGGGCTCGGACAGGGCTGGGAATACCCCAATACCCTGGGAACCGTCCGCTCGTCTCGACCCAACGGACATTTTCACCTGATGAAATAATAAGGGATTGCATTGTAATCAATCGCACCCCTCCTTAGACTCATTTTCATGAAAACATTAATCACCATCATTGCTCTCATGCTGGGCTCTGCGGTACTCATTCCTGAGTACGCGGGTGCAGAAGAGAAAGTTGCAAACCAGAACGCGTATGTTCTGGGTGTTTCGGGCGTCGTCTGAAAGGCCGGCTGCCCGAAAAGGATCCGTGCGATCCTGACGAAAAAAGTAAAAGGCGTGGAAAAGGTAACCTTTGACGCCAAGACCAATAAGGCGACCCTCACCATGAAAGGTGACGCAGAAACTTCCAAAGAGGCTTGTGAAACAGCCTTCAAAGGAAGCACCTACGGGGTCAAAACCTTCGAGCAGAAAAAAGCTGACTCTTAATCTCAGCTGAAGGAAGCCCTTCACTGGGCGTCCGAATTCCGCCCGGTTCGCCGGGCGGTTTTTTTATGCCCGGAAATATCAGGGCGCCCATCAAAAGTAGGATAGGTAAAAGGCCCAGCAGCGGGAGCCTGGGCGACCATGGGCATGGCCGTTACCTGTCCACAGCCAACAGAAGGCCGTTCACACCAAGCCCCTCGTGAACAGGGCAGCAGCGACGATCATCGCGTGCCGACCATCTCACGCAACTAAATCGCAGGACATTCCATTCGCATCGAGGCTCGTTTTAGCAGAGTATAACCAACATGCCCCCCGCCCCGCCCACCTTGTTCACACCATTCGGTTCGCTCGGTCTGCGCAATCGATCCGTGATGGCCCCCATGACCCGCTACGCCTGTACATCCGATGGGAATCCAACAAACGAGGTGAAAGCCTACTACCGCCGTCGAGCGGAAAACGAGCTGAGCCTGATCATCGTTGAGAGTTCTGCGGTCAACGACGGTGACGGCATGGGTTACCTGAACGGTGCGCGATTCCACACGGCGGAACATGTCCGGGAATGGAAAAAGGTCGTAGACGACGTCCATGCGGCCGGCGCCAAAATCTGGATCCAACTCTTTCACCCGGGGAGACTGACGGTGGAAGCCATTACCGGTGGCAAAGTCCTGGCACCTTCAGCGACCCCAGCCTTTGACGGCCCGTCCTTCTGGCGGCCGGAAGTCGATGGAAAAACGGTCAGCTTCCAAACGCAAACCCCCTTCGAGACGCCGGTGGCCATGAGCCTGGCGGAAATCGAAACCGTGACATCCCAATTTGCGCACAGCTGCCGTCTTGCCGTCGAAGCCGGTTTTGACGGAGTTGAAATCCATGGTGCACACGGCTACCTCTTACATCAATTTTGCCATAGCGAAGTGAACGAACGAACCGATGCTTTCAGCCCATCGGCACAGTTTGCGTTCATCGGTCAGGTCGTACAAGCCTGCCGGGAGGCGCTCGGCCCGGAACCCACCCTCTCCTATCGCCTCTCGGTCCACATGGTCGACAACACGTTCATTCGCTACGACCCTGAGGCATTCGATCATACTCAATTGGTGCGCTTACTGGATGCATGGGGCGTGGATGTATTCCACAGCTCGGAATTGAAAATTGGCGCGAAGATTTTTGATGGAGATGTGTCCCTGCATGAACTGATTCGCGGTCAGACGGGTAAACCGATTATTGCCTGTGGGGCCATGCAGTCGCGGGAAGCAGCAAACGCCATCCTGGCCGAAGGCATCGTCGATTTAATCGCTTTCGGGCGCCTATTGATCCCTAATCCCTTCGCAATCCGTGACTTTCGCAAAGAAAATGAGGCTGTGCTTGTAAAGTTCGACTACAAAAAGCATATTGCTATCTTACATTAGCGTATCAGCTTCCCCTTCGAGCCAGCCGAGCTTCTGCACGTCTGGCGTCTTTAGTCCCTTTAGAGTCCCACAGCGCCCCAGGCTTTCGGCCCCCCCGGTCCTCCGTCCTCACGGTCCCCTTAAGACCCTCCAGATCTTGAGGCCATTTACGTTCACGCGAACAGGAGTAACAGGTGTCAAAAAATTACACGATCGATACGATCGAACAAGGTCAGGAATTCCAACTCAAGAAAGCCGTAAGGCTGGAAGACATCGAAGTATTCAGCACGATCACCCGAGATTTTCATCCGCTCCATTCCGACAGTGATTATGCGATTGAGCAGGGTTTCGACAACGTCATTGCTCACGGCGCCCTCCTCTCTGCGTATACCTCCGTCATTGTCGGCATGCATTTACCCGGCAAACATGCGATCGCCCTCAGCCAGACATTCGACTATATGAAGCCCGCGTATCCAGGCGATGTGCTGACCATTCTCGGACGCGTAAGCGAAATCGACAAACGCTTTAATACGATCAAGGTCAAGATGGTGATCCACAATGATGCCGGGGATAAACTCGCCAAGGGCAGCTGGACCGTCCGCATCCGCCCCGAACAGGACTAGCCCGCCTCGCCCATGTGCCGCGGACAAACGTCGCGATCGGCGCTCTCGCTGCAGCCTGCTCGCGTAGCGTGGCGGGTACCTTTCCGCGGATTTTAACCCGGGTTCAAGACCAGAAGGGACCCTATCTGCCAGGATAGTTGTCCGGTCGGTTGTTTTGTGATTCTAATGTTAGTTATCGTAGACGGTTTCCCCCCAGGCCTGAGAGAGCTCGTCGTACTCGTAGCCGCTGTCGGTCATGCTGTCGGTCATGCTGTCGGTCATGCTGTTGGTCATGTTGTTGGTCATGTTGTCGGTCATGCTGTTGGTCATGTTGTTGGTCATGTGACTGTACACCAGACCTCCATGAGCGAAATTGTAGTCGAAAAACTGCCCGGAAAAGATCGGCTGGGAAACCAGGTCAGTATACCACAACGTATCGTACCTACAGTCATATGTACCGGTGTCATCCGCCTTGGATTCCAGGCGACCGTGACCATCGTATCCATACGCCCGTGCGCTGAACCTTAATAGTCAGCGCGGCGCATAAACGTGGGACGGGTATCAGGAAATACTGATATATGTATAGTGGCCGAAGGTGAGACTCCGACATTGGATCGATCCGTGTCTCGACATTATGGTGTAAGGCGTTTTCAAAGGCTTGGGGTGAGTAGCCGGATGAGGGAAAGCCGCTTGTCCGGTTC
>JBLIND010000058.1:0-21595 GCA_047639095.1 Candidatus Omnitrophota bacterium
CCTGCTCACGCTGGATGCATCCTGTTCGAACGTGTCCTTTCATCCGGACGGCGTTCACTGGGTCTGCACCGAAGGCCGCGGGGCCGATGTGAACCTCGTCTTTGGAACGATCAAGGAAGACAAGTTAGTGATCGTGCACCGCATCCAGGATCCGAACAGCCCGCATGGATTGTTCTTTATGGACGAGCGGACGCTGCGGACGACCAACCGCAATGGGACGTTCGGCTTTTATCGGTAAGGGAATCCGCGGATGCGCCCACCTGGGAGCGCGGGCATCTTGTCCGCTCCTGTTCCTGGACCCGCGAATAACGCCAACCCGCGTTCCTGTCACAGGAACGTCGGTGGCTGGGCCTTGCAATAAATTGCGGCGGCGAGAGCGGCAATAAATTGCCCCACTCCAGAGCGGCTCAGGCACAATTCCTGCGATGTTGATCCACAGGGCCAGAAACGGGGCGCAATTGCGCCCCGGCCTGACTTTTGGTTAATTTTGTACATGTATAACTTCGCAATAATAAAACTGAGATGGTTTTTTGCCCTCCTTTTGGGAATGGGCGGTGCATGCGCTGTGGCCTTTTCGGCTGAGCTCCCGCCGCTCGCCGGGTGGCAGTCAGGTCGGGCAGGGCCCCTTTTCCCAGAGATGGAAGCGGGCAGGGCAGATGTTTTTGCCCCGCGCCGGAGTGGGGGCCTTGCGGAGGCGCGGCATCGTTTTACGGTTGGGGGGAACGGCTTGTTTCGGATCTCCAGGGCGGCCCTGCTCGAGGCCGGATTCGCGGCGGATCAGCTGGTCGGGGAGCAGCTCCGTTTGTTCAATCGCGATCGTGAAGTGGCTTGTCTGACTTCTACCGATGGATTGTTTGTCGCACCCGATTACCTGCTGTTCTACGGGGAGGCGTTTCGCGGCGCCTACTCCAATGACAACGTCTACTGGATCGCCATCGGTGGCCGGGGCTTGCGGATGCAGGTCGCGCAGGGTGCGCCCTTGCCCGGGGTGCCGGATGAAACCGCCTATCGGGCCGTGGAGGTGTTCGATCCAGACCGTTATCTGATCACCGGCTATCTGCCTTACGATGATTCCTTCGATCATTGGTTCGCCGAGGTCATCGTGAACACCGTCGAGCGCTCGATCCCTTTCGCCACCGACGAAGCGCACGCCCAGCCCGATGCGGAACTATTCTATCGCATCGCCGATCGGAACGCGACCCGGTACAGCCAGCCAAATCAGCCGGTCCAGGTGAAAGCTAACGACGCGCTGGCGGGGACGATGAACTACTCGGGAACCGGCGCGGCGATTCAGTCCTACGCGCTTCCGATGAGCAGCCTCTCCGCGACGACGAGTCTGTCGTTCCTGCTGACGCAGCCGGGTGTCCTCGCGGGGTATGTGCAGGACATGGTGTTGAGTTATGATCGTCGTTTCGTCGCACGTAATGGACAGCTGATGTTTTGCATCGAGTCCGGGTATCGCAATGTTTCCGTGAGCGGCTTTGCGGTGGATCCAACCTACGTGCTGGACATTACGAATCCCGTGGCACCGCAATGGCTGTCGCAGACCGAGGGCGCCGCGACGTTGCGTTTCGGTTCTGCGCAACCGGAGAGGCGGTGTTACTTCCTGAGTGATGAGGCGCAGGTGTCGAACGTTTCGGGCATCGAGTCCGTCAGCTTCACCGGCCTGGGGGATCCCGGAAATCGGGCAGACTATCTCGTGATTACGCACGAGGCGCTGGCGGTGCAGGCGCAACGCCTCGCGGATTACCGGCAGAGTCAGGGGCTGACTTCGCGGGTGGTTTTCATGGAGCAGATCTACGATGAATTCGGATACGGACTGCGCGATGCCGATGCGTTAAAGCAATTTATCGGCTATGCCCGGCATCACTGGCAGCGTCCGGGTCCGCAGTATGTGGTGTTGATCGGCGACGCCACATACGATCCGAAAAACAACCTCGGCCAGGGCTGGGTTGAGCACGTGCCCACGCATATGGGGAGTGCGTCGTTTCACTGGTCGGCTCAGGATATGTGGTTTGGCACCGTGGAGGGGAGCGACATGCTTGTGGATGTCGCCCTGGGACGCATCAGCACGGATCAGCCCGCAGTGTTCGATCAGATTATTGACAAAATACAGGCATTTGAGGCGGTTCCGCCCTCCGCGACCTGGCAGCGGCGCGCCAGCTGGATCGCGGATCGCAACGGTCTGGCCGGCGATTTCAAGGGGCGTTCCGAGCAGTTGAAGACCGCCTATTTCGATCCCAACGGGACGGTTTCCACCACCGGCTACCTGGATGATCTTTCTGCGGCGACGGTGGCCCAGCAGGTGTTGAACAGCTTTGCCGGGGACCGTCGGTTCATCACCTACATCGGCCACGGTCTGCACAGTCGTCTGGGCGAGGCGGACGATCTATTTAATGTTGGCGATGCTGCAGGGTTAAATAACGGGGTGACCCCGGTGGTTTCGATCTTTGCCTGTCAGTCGGGGCATTTCCATGCGGGTGAGTCGCTGACCGAAGCCCTGGTGGAGCAGCGTTTTGGTGCGGTGGCGGCGATTGCGGCGACGACGGAAGCCCTGGAGGTGGTCTCGGCGCAGATTGCGCACGGCTTTTTCGAGTCGGTCATGAATCGCAAAACGTATCGGCTGGGGCGGGCGCTACAGGATGGCTTCACGCAGTTGTGGGGCTATAATTACAACTCGCCTGAGCTGCTGTTCTACAACTTGTTTGGCGATCCGGCTTTGGTGATCAATCCGATCCCCGGGCCCAATGCGGATAGTGATGGGGATGGATTGCTGGATGGCTGGGAGTCGTTACACGGACTCGAACCGTTCCAGTCGGATGCCGGAGCGGATCCGGATGAGGATGGTCTCAGTCATGCGGAGGAAGCGGCGGCAGGCACGCATCCCTTGTTGAGCGACAGCGATGGCGATGGATTGGGCGATGCGCAGGAGGTCTATGGTGACACCGATCCAACCCAGGCGGATACCGATGCCGACGGGATGCCGGATGGGTGGGAGCTTGCCCAGGGCTTGAATCCGATGATCAATGATGCCGCGGCCGATGCCGATGGCGATGGCTTGAGTAATCTCGCCGAATGGCAAACGGGCAACTCGGCCCGACAGGCCGATTCCGATTTTGATGGCGTATCGGACCTGCAGGATGCTTCGCCCATGGATCGACCTTATCCCGATGCGGAGCAGGCCGGCGTGGCGTTGGATAGCGATGCGGATCGGATGCCGGACGCGTGGGAGCGCGCGTATGGGCTGGATCCAGCACAGGTGAATCCGGAAGCGGATGCCGATGGCGACGGGCTGCTCGACCTCTTCGAGTGGTTTTACGGAACGCGCCCGGATGTCGGAGACAGCGACGGCGATGGTCTGTCCGATGGAATGGAAATACATACCTGGAACACCGATCCGGCCGACCCGGATACGGATAGCGATGGGCTCAGCGATGGCGACGAGGTCAACCTGCATGGCTCGGATCCCCGGATAGCCGATTCCGATGGCGATGGCCTGGCGGATGGGTGGGAGATAGATGCCGGGATGAATCCCAATGCCACCGACAGCGATGCGGACAGTATGCCTGACGCCTGGGAGCATGCGCAGAGCCTGAATCCCCGGGTGGATGATCGAACCTTTGACCTGGATGAGGATGGATTAACCAACCTGGAGGAGTACACGGGCGGTACCAAAGCCTACGCGCCGGACACGGATTTTGATGGCTTGTCAGATGGAGATGAAGTGCAGGTGCATGGGACGAATCCGCTGTTGAGAGACAGTGATAACGATGGCGTGAATGACGGCGCGGAGATTGACGTGTATCTGACCAATCCCTTGGCGCGCGACACCGATGGCGACGGGATGTGGGACGGGTGGGAAACCGCTTACGGGTTAAATCCTCATGTGAACGATGCGACCGAGGATTCGGATGGGGACGGTTTGAGCAACAGCACGGAATTTTCCGGCAATCTGAATCCGATGGATAGCGATTCGGATCACGATGGACTGAGCGATCTGTTCGAGTTGTCCAACGGCGGGATTCCCCGCCTGGCGGATCGCGATCGCGACGGTTTGCTGGATGGCGAGGAGCTCGCACTCGGGACCGGACAGGCGAATTCCGATTCGGATAGCGATGGGTTGAAGGATGGGTTGGAGGTCCATACCTACCTGACGAATCCCCTGGTTGCGGATACGGACGGAGACGGGATGAACGATTCCGTCGAAGTCGCCTATGGGACCGATCCCCGGGTGGCCGATGCGGATGCCGACCCGGATGGGGATGGCTTAACGAATGCCGAAGAGTTGCTCGCGGGCGCGCATCCCCAGGAGTCGGATACTGACGACGATGGTTTGAGCGACGGCGATGAAGTCCACGTGCATGGTACGAACGCACATCGCCCGGACAGCGATGGCGATGGCTTGACCGACGGCGAGGAAGTGCTGGTGCAAGGGACGATGCCGGGCAACCGTGACAGTGATGGCGATCGCATGCCCGATGGCTACGAAGTGGCGCACGGCCTGGATCCGCTGGTGGCGGGATCGTTTCAGGATACAGATGGCGATGGCCTGGTCGATCTGGTGGAATACCTGAAAGGCACGCATCCCGCGCGGGTGGATACGGATGGCGATGGGCTCAGCGATGCGCTTGAGCTGCTGTTGGGTAGTGACCCCTTGCGTACGGACAGCGATGGTGATGCCCTGTCCGACGGAGGCGAGTATGCCGTCGGGTACGACCTGCTGCGGGCGGACGATGCCAGCCGGGACAGCGACGGCGATTACGTGGTCGATTTCGCCGAGTGGCGTGCGGGCACCGATCCCTTTTCCGCCCAGTCGCGCCTTTGGATCGAGACGATTTTTGATGCGAACGGCGATCTGTGTGTGCACTGGACCAGCGTGGCGGGGAAGACGTATCGCATTGCCGTGGTGCATGACTTGCGCCTGGGTGAGGCGGGCTTGCAAACCCAGGCCAGCGGTATTCCTGCGACACCACCGATGAATATTTACCCGCTTCCGAATGCGGTGCAGGGCGTGTTCCGGGTGGAAGTCGAATAGGCCTAAGCCTCTGCGACGATGCGCTGCATGGCATCCTGGTGCTGCATGAAACATTCCACGAGTTTGAACTGCGCGCAGGCTCTGTCCAGATTGTGATCGGCCCGGTGGATCTTGAAATACTTGTCGCCGTTCAGGTGGTCGGTGAGGAAGCGAATCCCTATTTCGTAGGTAATGAGCTGGCCGGAAAATGCGAGCAGATCAATTTCATTCGGGGTAAGAAATTCGCGGGCGATGCTGAGGTAGCCACGGCTGATCGCCTTGAAGACCTCCATCTCCAACTGAATCTTGTCCAGGTCGAGTTCGTCCTCGGCGGCGAAGCAGGTGGCGGTGCGCATCATGTCGCCAAAGTCGTAGAGGCTGCTGCCGGGCATGACGGTATCCAGGTCGATCACGCAGACCGGCTTGCCGGTTTTATTGTCCAGCATGACGTTGTTGAGCTTGGTGTCATTGTGGGTCGTGCGCAAAGGCAGACTGCCGTCGGCGAGGCCATCGACCACGCGTGAAGCGAAGGATTTGTGATGTTCCGCGAAGTCGATCGCCTCGCGGGCCTGGGCGGCGCGATTAGCGGTATCGGCTTCGACGGATTTCTCAAAAGCTTCCACGCGCCGGGGTGTGTGATGGAAGTCGGGAATAATCTCGTGCAAGCAGGCCGGATCGAAATTGTGGAGGAGGTATTGAAATTCGCCGAAGCCCCGGGCGGCCTGATACGCTTGCTCGGGATTCTGGATGATGTCGTAGGTGGAGGCGCCCTCGACAAAGCGCACCAGTCGCCAGAAGTTACCTTTTTCGTCGATGACGAAATCGCGTCCGTCATCGGCGGGCAGGCTTTCCAGGACCTCGCGGGTGAAGAGGTTGGGTTCTTGCGCAAGTCGTGCGCGCTTGTGCGGCAACACGAGGCTGAGGTTGTAGCAGATCTGTTCGGGTTGCTTGAAGACGTACTGGTTGATCAGCTGGAGGATATAACGCACCTCGTCGTGGCCATCCTGCTGGCGCACGAGGTACGTTTCGTTAATGTGCCCGCTGCCATGAGGAATGGCTTCGATGTAATGGCCGGCCGGATTGAACCGGGCAACCACCGGTTCAAGTTCAATGGACTCTCTCACAGGGTATGATCCGTTATAGTCGGTAGTGTCCGTACGGATCGTAGAGATAGTAGAAGTCGAAGGGGACCAGGCGTGGCAGGCGCTCGACCTCCACCTCTTCGCCCGCTTGATCTTCCATCGTCGTGCGTATGGGGACACGGATCACCGGCTTGGGTTTTTTATCCGGATTCTCGAGGAGGGAGGTTTCGCGGATTTCGTCGATGATGTGATCGACCCATTTAAGTTCTACGGCCTTGTCGGCGAACTCCACCCAGTCGCCGTCTGAATTGTTCTCGTACATTTTCTTGATGAACTCATCCATGCTCAAGCCCATCTTTTCGGCGATCGGACCCGCGAGGCGTTTCCACCATTCCGCGGATTCATCGAGCATTTCTTTCTGCTGGGTGAGATTCCCGCGAATGCCATAGGACATCTGGTGGTGGAGAATGATGGCGTTGGGATAGGCGAAGGACTTATCGGCGAGCGTGGTGATCGCTGCGGCCATGCTGGCGGCGAAGGATTTCACCACAACGTAGACCGGGGCCTGGCTGCCTTTCATCGCTTTGAGGATGCTGTAGCCGGACATGACGGATCCGCCGGGGTTGTAGTCGATGATGATGAAGATCGGGAGCTCCGCGTTCTTGTTGTTGAAGAAGTTGATGCGCTCGCTGACGTGGTCGGCGGTGGTGTAAGTGATCACGTTGTTCAGCTCGATTCGGCGATCGCTGATGACCAGCGATGTGCCCTGGAGCGGATCTTTCAGATAGGTGATGCGCGCGCGGTCCGCGAGTGCTTCAACCTGGTCTTCGCGTTCGTGTTTTCGAATTTCCAGTTCCAGCCGGGCGATCTCGGCGTCCTGGCGGATCTTTTCGGATTTGAGTTCGGCATCCTGCAGTTTGAGTTCACTCAGTTTGGCCAATTGCTGGGCGACAAGAAGGTCATTTTTCGCCTTCAGCAGCGCCTCTTCTTTTTTGATGTCTGCAATTTCGGTGTCGAGCGCGAGTTTTTGTAAGGCCGCGCGATGCGCTAGCTGTTTTTCCAGCAACTCGGTCTCCGTCGTCAATCGGGCGATTTCCATTTTGGCTTCCGCCAGTTCGGCATTGAGCCGCGTGGTCTGCATGCTCAGTTTGAAATCGAGTTCTTCCTTCTCCAGCAGCTCGGATTCATGGGCCTGCTTGCGTTCTTCGAGCTGCACGCCGGCCTCGAGGCTCAGGCGATCCTTGATCAACGACAGGCGGTTGATTTCAGCTTTTAGGGCTTCGAGCTCGGCATCGGGCCCCTCGTCGACGAGGGTCGCCAGCGGGGCGGGCGCTTCGATAACGTCAGCCATGGTGTTTCCCAGCGAAAGCGCCAGGCATGGAATGAGGAATAAATAGAACTTTACCTTCATAAGAATGCTCCGATATGCACGGTCTTGGATAAGACCCTATGACAATAAGCCACCTCGTCACCCCTGTAATACGAAAAAGCGTGTCTATTTGAAGCCCGATGTTCTGATTATCGGTCAAGGACTCGCGGGAAGCCTGCTCGCCTGGGAGTTAATCCAGCGGGGACTGCAGGTGCAGATCATCGATCGTGGTCACCAGGGTTCCGCTTCTGCTGTGGCCGCCGGGCTGTTCACGCCGGTCACCGGCAAGCGCTTTGTGCTCACCTGGAAAGCGGAAGAACTGCTCGCGCGCCTGGTTGATTTTTATCCCGCGCTGGAACGTGTGCTGGATGTTTCGATTTTTCATTCGCGGGACACCTTGCGGATTTTTCTATCCGAGGAGGAACAGGCTTTGTGGATGGAAAAGCGGGACCAACTTACCCTGGCACCCTATCGCGGTGCGGATTTTGGTCCGGGTGAACGCGCGATGCCGGTGCATCATCCCTGGGGCGGCTTTGAGCTGCGCGGCAGCGGCTGGGTGGATCTCGATGGCATGGTTCGCGCGATGCGAAAGGTGTTTCTTAAGCGAGGGATACTCATCGAGCGGGAGGTGGATCCGATGGAACTGCCGGAGGCGGAGCGGGTGATTTTCTGCGAAGGCTATCGCTCGGCGATGAACCCGTGGTTCAAACATCTGCCGTTTCGCAATGCGCATGGGGATTTGCTCACCTTGCGTATTCCCGATTTATCGAGCGAGTATATTCTCAGCTCCGGGGTGTTCTGTCTACCTATCGGGGGCGATTTGTTTCGGGTGGGCGCGACGTTTAACTGGAACGTTCATGAGCCGGGTCCGACCGAGACGGGACGAGATGAATTGCTCGAACGCGCACGCGGGCTGATCTCCGCGCCGATGGAGCTCGTGGACAATCACGGAGGGATCCGTCCCGTGGCCAAGCAGCGCGTGCCGGTGGCGGGCTTTTTGCCCGACCATCCCCACATTGGGATCCTCAACGGCTTCGGCGCCAAGGGCGTCCTCTACGGCCCCTATTACGCCCGGCAACTGGCTGACCATATGCTGGATGGCGCGCCCCTCGACCGCGAAGTCGCGCTCGCCGGACGCCTCCGGTTTGATCCGTAGCGAAGCTTTTATCTGGCGTGCGGGAACTTGTTCCCGCTTTTACGGCATCCTTCTCTGGGGTGGGGCATTCACTCCCGCTCTCCCGCCGGAATTTATTCCAAGGAGCGTCAGCTTAGCAGCGATGCGCGATCTAAACCCCCTCCCGGCCTTGCAATAAATTGCATCGGGAGAGCGCCGATAAATCGGCCCAGTCCAGAGCGCCTATCTCCCGCCGTGTAGTTAAAACGTGCTGCATCCGCTCCATTCCATAAATCGATACAGCCCAATCCTGGCCTTGGAGGGATCCATATAGGCCTCATACGCAAGCGTATGCTTCACCATCTCGTCCCAGTAGCTTCGGACTTCCGCAGTGAATCGCGTATCATTCGGGGCCACGATCACCAGGTTGGCCTCGAGGTTGAAGTTGCGTATGTTCCGTCGGGTGTAATTCGCCGAACCTAGAATCACGGTGGTCTTCGCTGCGGTTTCCTGAATGTACATCTTCGTGTGGAACTGTTCACCCTTGGTTTCATACCACCTCACCGTCACGCCCGATCGTTCCAGTTCGTGCGCAACCTGGCGGTTGGGGATACCGTTCTTTTCCCGGCCAAACGCGTCCTTATTTGCATCGAGCACCAGGGTGATTTCCGCACCGCGTACGACGGCCCGTTTCACCGCCTTCACGATGCTCCGCAGGGAAAAGTAAAACATGCCGATCTTGATTTCATCACCTGCTTGCGCCGATGCAAGCGCTTCAAGAACCGCTTGCTCGATTCGCCGTTCCGTCACGTATTGGATCTGGAGATCGCCGGTGGATGGTGCGGAGTCGAGTTCCTCCGGGATGTGTCCGCCTGAGAATTCCGCTACCCCTTTTTCCGAGGCCAGCATCGCGGCGACCAGGCCGGTTGACTTGACCCGGATGCCGACGTTGGAATGCAGGCTGCTCCCGGTATGCGGATTGGCAGAGGTGATGATGGCTTCCGACTCGGAGAGGATCAGTTTGCGGTGGTTCACTTTGAAGTTGAGCAACTTGCAGGTCGATCGCAGGCTGACGGTTCCCTCGCCGGAAAAGGCTGGCAGGAATCCCCCATCGTATTTCGGCAGGCCGAACGGTTTGACAAACAATCGCCAGGGCGCATTGCAGAGCGGGTTGGCATCCCGGACGCGATTGAGGTCGGCATAGATTACCGTGACGCCGGCATCCTGCAGCTCTTCGATCAAGGGGTTGCGGGTGGATTGGTAGTAGGTGTTCAGCTCATCCGTTATGAAATAGATGGGGACGTTCGACGTTTTCACTTTGTGCACGAGTTTGTTCTTCAACTCGGTGGAAATGTCGATCAGGCCATCCTTGATTTCAGTGGTCCCGAACAGGAACATATCGATCACCACGAACTGCTTTGCCTGGTCGATTACATCAAAGACCTGAGCGAAGATTTCTTGTTCCACCACCCGGCCGTTCGGCGTGGCGTAGGTCAGGTCATACAGGAAATCAACCGCCTCATCGGGCACCTGCAGCACCTCGGACGCAACATCCATCCCCTTCGGAAGGGGCTTGAGTTGCCCCCAGAGAAAGGAGGCGAATACCGCCAGGGTGAGGCCTCGAAAGATCCATCGTCTGATGAGGCCTTGACGCCTCTTCTGCGGCTGAGGACCCGAGCGTGGTTTTCGTCTCCAATGCATGAATGCAATCATCTGAAAATAGGAATAATACGGGTGCCGCGAGCGTCGGTAAGGGCTTCTCCGGGTTCTGGTTGTAGCGGCGCGAACTGGCGTCATCATAACAGGGATAAGCGCACGGGGACATATTTATGTTGCTGCGATGACGGCGGCTCCTGGCCATTGGCGAGGACCGGCTTTTCCTCCGGAAGCCCCCCGGGAGGTTCAAAATGTGAGAAAATGGGCTACACACGAAGCCGTCCCCCGTGGTATCCATATTTATAGATAATCACTTGTTTTGCTGATGGAGGAACACGATGAAGCCGTTGATTGTTTGTCTGAGTATTGTCGTGCTTTGCACCTTACCTTATTCGTTTTCTCGCGGTGACTCCACGAAGATCGCGATCATCAAAGCGGATGACGTCTGGAATCGCACGCCGAAGTGGGATCGTTTTTTCGAGATTTCCCAGGAGAAGGGCGTGAAGGTTTCTGCGGGCGTTATCTGCAACTCGCTTGCCGGGAACAACCAAAGCTATGAGGACTGGTTGCGGGAACTCCATGATTCCGGCTGGGTCGAGTTCTGGAACCATGGCTGGGATCACAAGCGATGGACAACGGACGAGGATGTGAAGTTCAGCGAATTCGGGGGCACGGGGTATGCGCACCAGAAAAAACATTTCGACGATGCACAGGCCATCATGAAGCATGTCTTCGGCAAGGCGCCCATCGCCTTTGGCTCACCCTATAACGCGTGTGATGCCGATACGTTGAAAGTGATGAACGAAGACCCGGACCTGCGCCTGTTCTTCTGCTATGGCCGAGTAGGTCTAAAGGACAAGGTCCTGGCCCGTATGCATCTGCGCGGCGAGAACGACGGGACCGGCGAGCCGAATTTCAAGAAATTCAAGGCAGCCTACCGGCAAGAGAACGAGCGGTCTTTCTCCGCCCTGCAATTTCACCCCAACTCCTTCAGCGATGAGCACTTTGTGGAATACGCCAAAATACTCGACTTCCTGATTGCCCGGGGCTGGACCTTTATGCAACCCGCCGAATACGTGGCCACGATGACGCAAGCGGAGTGAAGATGGATGAAATGTCCGCGATCTATTCCGCCGGGGATATTCAGCGAGTCGGCCCGGTCCAGAGAGCCTGTCCAGGGAGCTCGATTGTGTATTTTGGAGTGCGGGAACTTGCTCCCGCTCTTGCAGGTACAATCAGGAAGGCGAGAACAAGTTCCCGCACTCCAAAAGCTGTCGCATATTCCCAAAGAGCATCTCTTAACGCGTGTTTTGCCCGCTCTCAGGGGCACCGTCTTTGCAATAAATTGCTACGGAAGAGCGTCGATAAATAGGCCCAGTCCAGAGAAGTTCGGGGCAGACTACTCCGCCAAATACATACCGGGTCGGTGAATGGTCGTAAACGATTCCGGGTTGGGAATCGGTTCAAACCCCAACGGCGCATACAGGCCGTGCGCATCGGCGGTGATCAGGATCAGGCGTCGCAGCTTTTTGCACGTCCGGATGATCCACCATCGCCTGAGTCAGTTGTTTGCCGATGCCCTTGCCGCGATGGTCCGGCAGCACACACACATCGGCGATATATCCGAAGGTGGCATAGTCGGTAATCACGTGGCCAAAGCCGACGGAGGTGTGGTCTACGCAGGCACCAAAGCACAGCGGACGATGGCGGCCTCGAGGATGTCCCGGGGGGTGTCTTTCGCCCAATACGAGCGGGCGAGATAATGGTGGATGGCATCGGCGTCCAGGCGATCCCGGTCCGTGGATATCACGCAGGGGCTCACGGCTTGCTCAGCGTGCAGAAAGCGTGGGTCGGCCAGGTGTCGACTTCGTTCTCGAACGTGAAGCCGAGATCTTTGGCCAGGCATTGAATCGTCGCCGTATCGTGAAAGCGGAAGATGAGGCGTTCGGTTTCCGGGCCGCCATAACTGTCGGCCTTGATCAGCTCATCCTTGAAGTACTGAACCGTGTAGTCGTTCTGAATCGACATGTAGTCGATGACCGCCTTGCCGCCGGGTTTCAAGACCCGCCAGGCTTCCTGCAAATATCCGTAGAAATCCTCCAGGTCCAGGTGCACGAACACATCGAGCGACATGAAAAAATCAACCGAGGCATCCGGGATCGTGGGCATGCGCGCGTTGGCGCATTGGATCACTTCCATACGCGGATCGTTCTTCGCCCGCCAGAGATCGCAGACGTACGCGGAATAGTCGACGAGGTAGAGCTTGCTGACACGGTCCAGAATGGGGGCCGTCCAGCGCCCGGCCCCGGGGCCGACTTCGCATACGACATCGCCTTCGTTGACCAGCGGTACGTAGTAGCGCAGCCAGTCCGGATCGCCCCAGGCGGCACGTACCGCTTCGTTGGGGTCCGCGCCGGATTCCTGGGCGGCTTTCACGCCTTCTTTGAAGGTGTGATCCCAGGGCTTTTCTTCCGAGCCTTCTTTGCGTACGAGCTCCACGCGCAGCGGGGCGAGCATCTGGTTGATGAAGGATTTCAGGCTCATAATCAGCTCTTGATGCCGCGCATGGCTTTGATGCGTTCGAGCATGGGCGGGTGACTGTATTCGAGGAAAACCTTGAGTGGATGCGGGTACAGATTTCCCAGTGTGTCGACGGTGAGTTTTTTCAGTGCCTGGATCATGCTCTCCGAGTCGCCGGTGGTGGTGACCGCATACGCGTCGGCTTCGAATTCGTGTTTGCGCGAAACCTTGTTCAGGATGATGCCGAGGAAGAGGTTGATCGGGGCGAACAGAAATTGGAAGAAGATCAGCCCGGCATAAATCGGGGCGCTGCCGCCGACCAGGCTCGTGTAATCCATCTGAAACGCCGCGTACATCCCGGGCTTGTGCATGAAAATACTCAGCAGGTAAAACATCAGGCCAAAGGTGCCGATCTGGACAATCATCATCTTCTTGATGTGCTTCAGTTTGCAGTGCCCGATTTCGTGCGCGAGCACGTTTACCAGCTCGGGGATGGTATGGTTGTTGATGAGAGTGTCGAACAGGGCAATTCGCCGGGTGGCGCCGAAGCCGGTGAAGTAGGCGTTGGCTTTGGTCGAGCGCTTGGAGCCATCGACCTGGAAGATCCCCTTGATCTTGTAGCCCTGGCCTTCCGCGTAGGCCTGCACCGCCGTCTTGAGCTCGCCGTCTTCGAGCGGCTCAAACTTGTTGAACAGGGGGAGGATGACGACGGGTGCGAGAAAGGTCAGAACGCCGACAAAGGCGGTCATGATGATCCAGCAGATCCACCAGGCATTGCCGCCGGCGGTGTCGAAGAACCAGAGGATGATCGCGAGCAGGGCCGCGAGCAGGGCGCTGCTCAGGACCAGGCCTTTTACAAAATCGAGGACGAAGGTCGCCTTGGAGGTTTTGTTGAAACCGAAACGTTCCTCGATCACAAAAGTCGAGTAATAGGAGAAGGGCAGGCTGAGCGCCATCTGCAGTCCCATGAGGATCAGGGTGAAGAGCAGGCCGGTGCCGATGAGGCCAAAGCCCGCGCCGCGGGCGATGCCATCGACCCAGGGGAATCCGCCAAGGAGGATGAAAGCGATGGAGATGGGCAGCATCATACTGGAACTGAGCAGGTCAAAGCGCGTGTTGGTTTTAAGGTACTCCTGCGACTTGGCGTATTTGTCCGTATCGTAGAGGCCTACGTATTCCTCGGGAATATCCGCGCGGATGTGCTTCACGTTGAGCGTTTCGACGATCACATCCAGCAGGTAGGAGAAGATCATCAGGCCGAGTACAAAAATGAGGTAGGGGTTATCCATCCGATCTGTATAGCAGGCGATTGAAAAACCGCAACTAATGGCAAAGACAAAAAGGACCGCCGTTTCCGGCGATCCTCACGTTGTGTTTTACGGGTATTTCCGGAGTTTGCGGCTCCGGAAGGAGGGTTATTTCAGGGAGCTTAATTTCAGGTTATCGGTTCCCAGGTCCGGACGGAGGACCAGGTTGTCGGCCTTGTGCGGATTGAACCGGGTTTCGAGATCCTTGAGTTTCAGGATGTTCGCCCCGCCGCCTTTATAGCCGACGACCACGCCGTTTACGCCGAAGGGATCGACATCGCCCACTTCGTCCGCCACGCCTTCACCGATGAGCTCGCCAATCTGCAGGTTCCGCGTGAACAGCAGCGGTACCTGGTTTTTGGAGTTCAAGCTGAGATCGGCCGTGACACACCAGGCATTGTTTGCCGCCGTGAATCCTTCGGGGTCGACGCCATGGTACTGGGGCAGGCCAGGCGCTCCGAAGAAGTCAAAGGTCACATCAAGGCTCTCGTTCGTCACCATGGTAATCCACAGGTCCGTCGAGTTCGCGTAGGCCTCCGGTCCCGCACTGCGGGGGAACAGGCTCACATCCTCCAGCATCTCCGACTGAAACACGGCGGTGTACACCTGTTTGCAGTTGTTCAATGCGCGGGTCATCTTCGCACTCACAATGGCTTTTTGAGCCACCGGGACGAGGATGCCGGCCAGCACCAGAATGATGGCGATGACCACTAATAGTTCTATCAGGGTAAAACCGGACGAGCCGGCGTTTGATCGTGTCTTCATGTTGTCCTCTTGGTTAGGAATCGGCTTTCCTTCAGCTGCCTTATAGCCGCATAAATTCAGGCGTCTAAGGTAGGCTGTCCGTCTGCCGACAGGTTAGGTTAAGAGGGCCGCATGTCCCGGGACACTTGAGCCAAACTACTACTTATCAATATAGAAATATTGTACGTTTCTGTTTAGGCGTTTGCTTTGGAGAGGCGGTAATTATTATTTGTAAATATTGCTATATCCTCTCCCGTAGCACGGACCACTGGTCCGTGGATCTCACCTATGGAAAACCCACGGAGCAGTGCTCCGTGCTACGGTTTACTGCCGAAACGGCTCGCTCAGTACCACCAGGGTAATCAAATCCTGGAACCCCGATCCCGAGGCCTCGAGCTCGGTCAATATCCCATCGATATGCGGGCGATCCATGGGCGCGACGTGCCGCCCCAGGGCATAGCTGAATAGTTTGTTCGTCAAGGCCCGGGCAAAGCGATCCTTGCGTGCAAGCAGGATGTCCTTCAGCCCCGTAACATCGCTGAACGCTTCGCCGGTTGGCAGCTCGCCCGACGCGTCGATCGTGTTCCGCTTGTCGTACACCGTCCGCCAGCCGCCGATGGGATCAAAGTTTTCCAAAGCAAATCCCAGCGGGTCGATGGCTTGGTGGCAGTCATAGCAACTGGGCGTTTCCCGGTGTTTTCTCAGCTGATCCCGGATGGTCGTCGTCCCGCGAATATCCGGATCCAGCGGCTCCACATCCGGGGGCGGGGGTGGGGGCGGTGTCCCGAGAATGTTCTCCAGCAGCCAGACCCCACGCACCACGGGCGAGGTGTCGATGCCGTTTGCGGTGACCGTCAGCACACTCGCCTGGCCGAACAGGCCGCCGCGCCGTCGATCCGTGAGCTTTACGCGCTGAAAGCCCGGCTGATCCGGTGGCGTGATGCCATACAGGCGGGCCAGCGGTTTGTTGACGAAGGCATAATCACTGTCGAGAAAACGGTCGATGGGTTGGTTGCGATCCAGCAGGTCGCGGGTGAACAGCCGCGTTTCCTCACGCATCGCGTCGCCGAGTGCATAGTGATAATACGCTCGGAAGGTACTCCGGTCGGGTGGCGCGGAGCCCAGGTCGCGCAGGGTCAGCCAGCTATCGAGAAAGCCATCGACGAAGGCGTTCGAACGCGGATCGTTCAACATGCGCGCAACTTGTTTTTTTAATACCTCCGGTTCGTGCAATTGTTGTTTGTGCGCGGCGACCAGCAGTTCGGCATCCGGAGGGGCGCTCCAGAGAAAATACGACAGCCGCGAGGCCAGGGTGAAATCCACCTCAGCCTTGCCGGTGTCGAAATACAGAAACTGCGGCGAGCTGAGGACGAGTTTGATGCCATCGCCATAGGCCTCAATGGGCGTGCGGCCCTCCGCCATGCGTTTTTCGATCAACTGCATGACGCGATCCACGCTTTCCGTTGATGCCGGGTGCCGATACGCCCGTGTGGCGAATGCGAGCACGTGCCGGCGCATGTCTTGCAGACCCAGTTCGCCGTCGACCGCGCGCTGCCAGTCGTCGCCCAGAAGGGTTCGTTGACTCGCCGTCGGCCATTGCGCATAGATCGGACCTTTGATCTCAATTTCGTGCAGTTGAATCTGGGGGAGTTTGCCGTGCTTGAGCACGAGCATGCGATTCTCCACGATACCACGGCCCTTTCGTTTCGGGAAAAGGTCGGGATATTTCTTCAGCAGCTTCGAGTACAGGTTGCGCAGGTCCATGCCGCCATTCGGGAAGGTGAAACGCGGTGTCCATCCCGCGTCCAGCCAGACCCGCAGGGTGTAGGTGCCCCGTCCGTCCGCCAGCGCTGTTTCCGCGAGCAGGGGTTCGATGGGTTGGGTGTGCTGAAGCTCTCCCGCGGTCACGTCTCCGGCGACGATTCCGAGGCGAAACGTTTCGTTGGGATCGGTGCCGATCAACGCACGGTCGTAGGGATGGTTGCGGTTCAAGGCCTCGGCATCCACGGTGATTTCATAAAACCCGTCATGCGGAACGCCTTGGGCAAAGGCGTGAATGGGTCCATAGGCGCCCTCGTGTTTATCCGCGCCGGTCACCTCGTACAGGGTCATGTGTTTAAATCTGTTCAAATGCCGATGCACCTGATCGATTTCCGGTTGCTGATGAAAGCCATCCTCAAAACGCCAGGTCTGCATCTCGGGTTGGTGCAAGGGCAACATCGCCTTCGTGACCGCCCGATCGGCCGCCTCCAGGTAACGCGCAAGCAGGAACCCTGAGGTCACCAACTTCGCCCCCACGTTGTCGAGGTGTTCACTCGTATTGTCACGCGGGAAAAAGCGGGCGGGATCGTACATGGTGAGATTCAGCTTCAATACATCGCGAATCGAATGCCGATACTCACGCGCGTTCAAGCGTCGTAGCACAGCCTCGGGCGCATCGCCTTTTCGTGTTTCATGGTAAGCCGCGATGGTTTCGGTCAGCCACTGAGCCACCTCTCGCTGCTCATCGACCTTCGGCTGATCCGCCTTTTCCGGCGGCATCTCATCCAGATTCAGTAGATCCAGGATATCCTGGTAATCGATCAGGGTGTCATCGTTCGTGATCGCTTCGGCCAGCTGATCAAAGCGCCGCTTCCCCTTCTGTTTCTCCGCCCCATGACAGCCCGCACAGTAGGTCTGAACGAACGGCTTCAAGGTCGCTTCAAAACTTCGCTGCTCGTCAGTGGCCCAGCTTTCGCTTGCGAATAAAAGCATCCAGCCAAACACCCACCACCTTTTCGCGTCCTTTCGCGTGTCGCGCGGGCCCCAAAAAGTACCCAACCTCATGAACCCGAAACATCCAATCCCGTCAGCGTGCGCTTACCCGTGCTGAAGAAGTCTGTCTCCACCCCGAAGCGCTGCAGCATCGACACGTAAAGGTTGTTCAGCGGAACCCGCTCCCGATTGTTCGTCGGATACGCCTTGTGCTCCCCGTGTTTAAATCCACCCCCGGCGAGGATGATCGGCAAATCCGCATTCGTATGCGCATTCGCATTGCCCATCCCGCTGCCCATAAGAACCATCGTCCGATCCAGCAGGTTTCCATCCCCATTCAGCTCCCGAAGGTTTTTCAGTTTCTTGAGGAAGCGCGCGTACTGTTCCATCTGGTAGGTTTCAATCTGGACCAGCAGTTCGATGTTCTCCGGCTTGTGCCCGTGATGGGAGAGGCCGTGATAGCTGTTCTTGATGCCGAGATCCGACGCGGCAAACCCGCTGCCGATTTCCAGGGTGGCCACGCGCGTGGAGTCCGTCTGTAACGCGAGCGCGATTAGATCGTAGAGGAGTGGCAGGTCTTTGGTCAGCCCCTGATTCATGGGTTCCTCCAAGTCGGTATCCGGCTTAGGCACATGCTGCCAGCGTTGCTTGAGCGTGAGCTGCATTTCAACATCCCGCACCGCGGAAAAATACTCATCGAGCTTGCTGCGATCCGTCGCGTTGAGCGTGCGCTGGAGGTCATGCGCTTCGTCGAGCACCGCATCGAGGATCGAGCCGTGCAGTTTGATGCGATCAGTGGTCTGGCGCTTGGCCGCCGTAGACTCGTTGAGGAACAGGGCTTTGAACAATTCGCGCGGGCCGGGGATGGGGGGCACGCGGGTGCCGGTGCGGGTCCAGCTCATCTGGGGCCCACCGTGCAGGCCGGTTTCCGATCCGATGGTGAGCGAAGGGAAACGCGTGTGCGCGCCCACGTGTTCCGCCGCCCGTTGATCCAGGCTGATGCCGCCTTCCGGCGTGTTTTTTGCATCGGCCGCTTTGATCCCGGTGAGAAAGGTGTGAACCGCAAAGTGGCCACCTTTGAGCCCGTGGTCGAGATGGGACAACAGCGTGAGCTCGTTCCGGTGATCGGCCAGGGGCTTGAGGAGGGTGGTCAATTCGTAATCGGGACCGGTTTGCTTCGGCCAGAACGCCCCGGGAAACATGCCGAATTCATTACCGATGCAGACCATGCGCAGCGGAGCCGTCGGCGCCGAGGCCGCATGGACGGATTCCAGGAAAGGCAGGGCCAGGCCGATGCCGGCCGCCCGGAGAAAACCCCGGCGTTCGATGGTAGGTGTGCTCATGAAGGTAAGATAGCCCATTTAGGCCATCGATATGGCAACATTACTTCACGTACCGGAAAAACATCTTCAAAAAGCGCAGGCTGTCTTTCACGGGACGGATCTTGCTCTCCTCGGACCCGTACACAGTTTTCACCGGAATGGAATCCATGCGGATGCCAATCCGGTCGAGCTTGAGCAGAATCTCGGATTCAGCGGCGTAGCCCCGGGCTTCGGTAGACACCATGGGCAGCACGTCGACCTGGTATAGCCGGAAGCCGTTCTGGCTGTCGGGGATAAATTGGCGCATGTGACGGCCGAGGAGCCAGCTCATCAAGCGGTTGGTGCACCGGCGGACAAAGGGCATGCCGGTGGGGTCGGCCATACGGTTGCCAATGAGCACCGGGATGCCGGTGCGGTCGTAGGCGTCGATGAACTTCGCGATGTCCGCGGGATCATGCTGGCCGTCGGCATCCATGGTGATGAGGGCTTCGTAGAAATTATCCAGCGCGAATTGAAACCCGCGTTGCAGGGCCGCGCCTTTGCCCTGGTTGGTTTCCTGGATCACGACCTGGGCCCCGGCGGCTTTGGAAACCGTGGCGGTTTCATCGGCGGAGCCGTCGTCGACGACGATGACATCGACCCCGTGTTCGCGGACGGCTTCGATGACGGGTGCGATGCGCTCGGCCTCGTTAAAGGCGGGCATCACCACACAGAATCTGGACGGTCCGGCCATGGGCCGCTCAGGAGGTGGAGGCGGGATGGGTGGTGGAATCGGCCACGGACCGGTGGTCCATGCTACCACTGGCTACCTGCGCGTAGAGGTCTTCGGCGCGATACGACGAACGGACCATGGGTCCGGAGGCGACGGCGGGGAATCCGATGTCGCGGGCGACCTCGGCCAGGCGGTCGAAGACCTCGGGCTCGTAATATTTAACGACTTCAAGGTGGTCTCGCGAGGGGCGTAGGTACTGGCCGAGGGTGAGCATGCGGCAACCGGCATCGTACAGATCCTGCAGGGCTTCGACGATCTCCTCTTCAGTTTCGCCGAGCCCGAGCATGATGCCGGACTTGGCGTGAATCGTGGGCTGCCACTGCGACGCGAAGCGCAGGGTGTTCAGCGAGCGCCCGTAATTGGCTTGGGGCCGGATGGCGGCTTGCAGGCGCTTCACGGTTTCGAGGTTGTGATTGTACACATGCGGTCCGGCTTCGAGAATGTTGGCCAGCGAGGATTCCACGCCTTCAAAATCCGGCGTGAGCACTTCTACCGTGCATTCGGGCAGCGCGGCTTTCACCTTGCGAATGGTCTCGGCAAAAATCGCGGATCCGCCATCGGCCTGGTCGTCGCGGTTCACGCTGGTGATGACAATGTGTTTGAGGTTCATCGCCTTGGCGGCGGCGGCCACCCGACGGGGTTCATCGGTATCGAGACCTTCGGGACGTCCGGATTTAACCGCACAGAAGCCGCAGCTGCGGGTGCAGGTTTCACCGAGAATCATGATGGTGGCGGTACCGCGGTTCCAGCATTCATGCCGGTTGGGGCAGCGCGCTTCTTCGCAAACGGTCTTCAGGCGCATCGTATCGACGAGCGAATTCACCTGCGAGAAACCTTTGTCGGTCAGCAGGGATTTGCGAATCCAGGGGGGTAGACGTTGTGACATGGCTGTACCGTATACGCGGCGGTCCCGGTGTCAAGGATTGGGGGTGTGGTTCAGTTCGAGACGCAAATAACGCCGATTTGTCGGGTCGAGGTCGACGATGGCGGTGGACTGCGTGCCGTCGCCGTGTGTCTGCAAGGTCCCGCTGACCGTGACCGTATGGCCAGGTTGGTTGGTCTGCCAGGTCTGGAGGTTGCCGCTGATGGACGGGCGGAAGGTGATATCCGGGGCTTCGATGCGATGGCGAAAACGCACTGCGAAAAAGCCATTGGTCTGGAAGGGCGTGATCAGAGGCGCTGGTCCAGGCACGACATCGCGGGCAAAGGCGTAGCGGACGAGGTTGTTCTCGGCCGCGCCCGGTGGCACCGCGAGCAGCCCGCTGATCCCTGGGTCGCCCAGCTGTGCGCGATTGAATTGCGTGGTCTTCCAGCTGGCGAAATTGAAGCGGTCTTCCTCGCCCGGTTGGCCATCGGCGGCGTAGCTCGCCCGCCACCGGGTGGGGTTGTCGAGGTCTACGGACGTCAGGGTACTCACGCGGACGAGGCTGTTGCCGCTGCCATCGGCTGTGCTCGGCCAGCCCGCGCCATCGCGGTAGCGCACGGAAAAAATGATCAAGGCGTTTTCATCGACGAGGGTGAGGCGCTCGCCGGTGTCCGCGAGTTTGGATTCATTCTCGAAGCTGCCCGCGATGCGCGAGGCATGCTTGCCGCCGTATCGTGCGATGAAGGCGGCGCGACTGTTCACGATGAGCGCGCGCTCACCTGGATCGAGAAACGCGCCATCGGGGAAATGAAAGTCGATGCCCTGGGAGAAGGAGCAGCCGGTCAGATCAACGGTCTGGGTGTGGACGTTGAGGATTTCCACGTACTCAAAATCAGAGGCCGCGGTGGCGACCACCAGCTCCGCCGAGGTGAAGGCATCGTCGGGATGATACATGATTTCCGAGACGGTGATGCGATTGGAGGTGGCGGGCACGCCGATGACATAGGTGCCTTCGCTCAAGGCCGACCAAGTGCCATTGTCCGCGCGAAAGCGGGCGTGGATGGTTTCGCTGGCGC
>JBLIND010000059.1:0-21558 GCA_047639095.1 Candidatus Omnitrophota bacterium
TCGGCCTGGTCTTTGCCATTTTGATGCTGTTTCAATTCGTGATGAGCGTGGTGAAGCCGCTGCCGCAGCCTTGGGTGCATGAGCATTCCGGCGACGTCGATCTCACCCCCTGGAAGTACGCCAAGCCTATGGGGATCGGCATCTTCGTGGTCGTACTGATTATCTACATCAGTCTGGCAAATCCTGGCGCGGGCGAAACCGCTGAAGTCGAATCAGGGGCTGCGAACCAGGCGGTGCCCACGTTCAGCGACCCCCTGCAACAAGCGGCCATGTGAAGAGAGCTCCTTCACCTTCTGAATCTCGATCAGGCCGATGGTTGCACCAGGGACGACTTCGATGACGTTGCCGGTTGCGGGATCCGTGATGTCACGGGGAAGGGCCCGCACCTCGAAGCGCATACCCGGGGAAAGGCCGACGTTCGCGCCGCCGTTGATGATCACGTTCGGGCCATTCACCTGCGCAATCTGCCCGCTCCAGCGCTGGGCCGGCAGGCGATTCAGAATCTCGCGAATAGCTTTTCGCATGGCTTCATCGGTCGCCCGCCCGAGGGGCGTCCGGAAATAGGCATCGCCGCCAAACGCAACCGAATTGTAGCGAACCCCGGCCCGGAAGAAACCCGCGGATGCGGTCCCGGAGGTTTTCAGCGAATCGATGATCTCGCCGGTTTCGACATCGGAAATCGTAACGTGCAAGGCCACACGCGCCTTGGAGCCGCCACCTTTCAGCAGGGCGGAGGTCGAGGCGAACCAGCCACTGACATCGCCGGTGACCGTGAAGTCGGTAATCGCGCCGCGAATCAGGTAATTGGCATTCTTCAGGCGACCGCGTTCGACCTGACCTTCGGATCGGAAATACGGTGATTCCTGCATTCGGATTTCCCCGATGACGTTGCCAATGTGTTTGCGTTCGAGCACCACGACCTGCTCGGTATCCATCAGGTGGGTCACGAGCACATCGGCAAAACCGGAGCCGAGGTTCCACTGGCCATTGAAGTTTGCGCGATTTTCGAAGTCGGTTACCGCGACGGTTGGACGCAGCATTTCCTTGTTGCGCATTGCACTGGTGCGGTTGCTGCGCCTTTGCTGATAGGGCGATGCAACACATCCACCGAAGACGAGGACTGCGAGGAGGAGGGCTGGAAAAGTTTTTGTCATCAAATGCCGCTTGCTAACACCGTAGGTTAACTTAAACCATAAAGCCTTATGAGTGAACAATTTGAAAAGCCTGAAATTCGTGAAGTCGGCAAGGATCCCGGCGGTCAACCCATCTATAGCGATCGCCGTCTGTTCGTTCAATTCCTCGCTTTTGGCGATGTGCTGGACCTGGAACCGCTGAAAGAGGCCCTGGCGGCCACCGCTTTTGAGTACGCGCTATTCGCGGATGTGAACGATGCGCGTGGGGCAGGCCTGGTGGTGGTGCATACCGATCCGGCCTTCTTCGTCGATGAGTTGCGACCCTTTTTGTTGAAGGCTCCGTTCGTGGACCTGACGCCGAAGCCCGAGTTTACCATGTTCGGGCGAACCTATGCGATCGGGTATGAACACGACCTGGAGCAGGTGTTGGTGAATCGTACCCGTCAGCGGGTGATGGATCCGAAGCATGGTTGGGTGGTCTGGTATCCGCTACGTCGTTCGGGTGCCTTCAGCCAGTTGGATCACAAAACGCAGATGAGCATTCTCGGCGAACACGGGACGATTGGACGTTCCTATGGTGAAGCGGACCTGGCCCAGGATATTCGCCTGGCCTGTCATGGCCTGGACAAGAACGATAACGACTTTGTGATCGGCGTGGTGGGGCAAGAGCTGATGCCGCTGAGCCACCTGGTGCAACGGATGCGGAGTACCGTTCAGACCTCTCAGTATATCGAACGACTCGGCCCATTTTTTGTGGGCAAGGTCGTCGCGCAAGCGCCCTGGGCGTAGTTGTTCCATGGAGCATTGCTCCGTCCCAGAGCACAAAGCGTTACACACCCGGAGCCGAGCTCCATACTACAGCTCGAACGCCTGCCCCTTGGGGATTTCCGCCCCTTGATAGACAAACTTCGGCGTTTGTCCGTAGACCCACTCCCGGTTGGCAAACCGGGCCTCGTCCACGTCGATGCGCGGTAGCGGCATGCCGCCGCCAAAGGCTTCAATGATGGATTCCGCATCGAGTTTGAGATTCATGACCGGCGCAGGCTCGGATCGGACCGCGTGGGTGTCCATGTCGAGTTCCGGCGGAGCCAGGTAGCGATGCAGCTTATCCAGATCGGCGCCGAGTAACAGGGTGCCGTGATGGAGCACATGGTTGCGGCGATAGGCGAAGGCGTTGCCGGAAATTTTTTGATCCGCGACGCCGATGCTACTTTTGCCCATGCGCTCCGCGTTCACCCCGAGCTCCTGCAGGACCTTGATCACCCGGTTGTAGGTGTGGTCCGGGCAGTAGTCCTGGCGGGATTCGATAAAGGCGTAATTCAGGTTGCCGAGATCGTGGAAGACCGCACCGCCTCCAGATATCCGGCGTGCGAGCGGAACCCCATCGGTGGCCATGGCCTCCAGGTTGCATTCCAGCCAGGGGTTCTGGTTTTTCCCGATGACGACGCTGTCGGTCGCGCGCCAGAAGAAGCTGCAGGGCTCGCCGCGGTTGAGCAGGGCATCCTCTGCGGCGAGATTCCAGTGGGCGTCGAGGCTTTGGGATAGGAAGTTCAGAATCACTCCGTAGCATGAGCTTCAGCCCGTACCTTGCAGGGGTGCGGGTAAAGCCCAGGCTACATTAAAGGTCTACTGCCGGCCTTCCAACAGGGCGTCGACCACCGATGGATCGGCGAGCGTACTCGTATCACCGATGCTGCTGATGTCACCTTCGGCGATCTTGCGCAGCACGCGGCGCATGATTTTACCCGAACGGGTTTTCGGCAGGGCGGGAGTGAAGTGGATTTTGTCCGGCTTGGCGATGGGGCCGATGTCCTTGCGTACCCGCTGGATCAGTTCCGCCCGGAGCTCATCGGATCCTTCGATTCCCTGCTTGAGCGTGACGTAGCAATAGACGCCCTGACCCTTGGTCTCGTGTGGATATCCGACGACGGCCGCTTCGGCGACACTGGGGTGACCGACGAGCGCGCTCTCGAACTCCGCGGTAGCGAAGCGGTGGGCGGACACGTTGATCACATCGTCCATGCGGCCGAGGAGCCAGTAGTAGCCATCTTCGTCGATCCGGCAACCGTCACCGGAGAAGTAATTGCCCGGGAAGGTGGAGAAATACACCTTGTGGATCAGCTCGTTTTTCGGGTCGCCGTAGACGCCGCGGATCATCCCCGGCCAGGGCTGGGCGATCACCAGGCTGCCGCCTTCGTTGACATCGGCTTCACTGCCATCGGTCCGCAGAATTTTGGGCACGACGCCGAAGAAGGGCATGCCGGCGGAGCCGGGTTTGGTCGCGTGAGCGCCGGGAATGGTCAGCAGCATGTGGCCACCGGTTTCGGTTTGCCACCAGGTGTCGATGATCGGGCACGTCTCTTTGCCGATCACGCGGTGATACCACATCCAGGCTTCCGGGTTGATGGGCTCGCCGACCGTGCCGAGAATGCGGATGCTCGAGAGGTCGTGTTTGTTGGGCCATTCATCACCCAGGCGCATGAGGGCGCGCAACGCGGTGGGCGCGGTATAAAAGATCGAAACCTTGTACTGGTCGGTAATGCTCCAGAAGCGATCGGGTGTCGGATAGGTTGGCACGCCCTCGAACATCACCTGGGTCGCTCCGAGGGAAAGCGGGCCGTAGGCGAGGTAGGAGTGACCGGTAATCCAACCGATGTCGGCGGTGCACCAGAAGACATCGTCCTCCTGGATGTCGAACACATACTTACACGTCAGGTGGGTGTAGAGCAGGTAGCCTGCGGTCGTGTGCAATACGCCCTTGGGTTTGCCGGTACTGCCGGAGGTGTAAAGAATGAACAAGGGGTCTTCCGCGTCCATCTCCTCCGGCGGGCAGTCGGCGCTGACCTTGGCGCATTCGTCCTGCCAATAAATGTCCCGGCCTTCGACCATGTCGACGTCCATGTCGCCGTTCCGATAGACGACGACTTTTTTGACTTTCGGGCATTGGGCAACGGCTTCGTCGGCCTTTGCTTTCAGGTTGATCGATTTTCCACCGTGGTAGCTGTCGTTCGCGGTGAACAAGACTTCCGAGTCGCAATCGTTCATCCGGCTGGCGAGCGCGTCCGGGCTGAAGGCCGAGAACACCACGGAGTGAACGGCGCCGATACGCGCTGATGCGAGCAGGGCGATGGCGAGTTCGGGGACCATCGGCATGTACATCGTCACGGTCGTGCCTTTGACCACGCCGTTGGCTTTCAACACGTTGGCCATGCGGCAAACAGCCTCCTGGAGTTGGGCGTAGGTGAGGGTGCGGGTGCGCGCGGCGTCTTCGCCCTGCCAGTGAATGGCGATGCGCTCTCCGTGGCCGGCCTCGACATGGCGGTCGACGCAGTTGTAGGCGACGTTGATTTTTCCGCCGTCGAACCATTTGACGAAGGACCCTTCTTTTTGACCGATGGAGTCCCAGTCGGCATCGAGGACGGAGTCCCACTTTTTAAACCAGGAAAGATTCTCCTCGGCCATGTCACCCCAGAAGCCTTCCGGATCTTCGACGGAGCGCTGGTACATGGTTTTGTATTCGTCGAGGCTTTTGATGCGGGCTTTGGCTTTGAACGCCGCGGAGGGTTCAAAAACGCGATTTTCATGCATATGGGATTCGAGTTCACTCATACCAGAACAGCTCCTGTTGATTGGTTACGTCTTCGCGCGCGACTCTAGAGGCTGGGGTGAGAGGCGACAACGATATATTTTGGGGAATTGTAACGGAAAGCCTTCCGTCGTTCCTGAAATCGCGTTACAGGATGCGCGCGAAATATGAGTGCATATGAGAACATTCCCGTAGCGGGTGGTGATACGGCCACACCGCTGAGCCTGCGGAAACGCATCGCCCTGGTGCTGAAGCATCTGCCCGAAGGCCCGGTTCGCTTTCTGGATGCCGGTTGCGGGGCGGGCGAGTACGTTCGGGTATTGAATGTGCAGGATCGGGTGGATGCGGAAGGGATCGAATATCTGGCGGAGAAAGTGGCGGAAGCCAAGGCGGACGCTGAGATCGCGGATCGCGTGCAGCAGGGTGACCTTCAGGCCTTGCCCTTTCCGGATGCCCACTTCGATGTCGCGCTCTTGAACGAAGTCCTGGAGCATGTGCCGGATGAGCGGCAGGGCTTGCGTGAGCTGCATCGGGTGTTGAAGCCGGGCGGGCGCCTGATCATTTTTTCGCCCAACCGGTGTTTTCCCTTTGAGACGCATGGGGTGCACACCAAGTCCGGCAAGTCGGTCCCTCCGTATGCCCCCCTGATTCCCTGGATACCCTTAGCGCTCGGGCAACGCTACTTCGATTACTGGGCACGGAACTATTGGCCGCACGAGCTGCAGCAGATGGTGAAGCGGGAGGGGTTTGAGGTGCTTGCGACCGACTTTATCTGGCAGACCTTCGAGAATATTTCCGGGCATCAGCCCGCGCTTATTCGGATGTGCAAACCGGTGCTGCGGATCATCGCGGGGCTGCTGGAAAAGACGCCGGGCCTGAAGCGCTTTGGCGTCTCGCAAGTGTTGGTGCTGGTTCGCAAGCCGGATTAGACATGAAAAGCCGGATTAGACATGAAAAGCCGGATTAGACACGAAAAGCCGGATTAGACATGAAAAGCCGGATTAAACGCGGACGCCGAGCTTGTACCCGCCCCAGGCGGCGATGACGCCAACGACTACACTAACCAATGCATACCCGATGGCGGCCGCGACGTGATTGTTTTTCAGCAAATGCAAAGTCTCGTAGCCGAAGCTCGAAAAGGTGGTGAAGCCGCCGAGCAGGCCAACGATGAGAAAGAGACGCAGCTCCTGCGATAAAACATCCCGGGTGTCGAAGCGGGCGCCGAGATATCCGATGGCGAGACAGCCGATGAGGTTTACGGTCAGCGTGCCATAGGGGAAGTAGGCCTGCTGCATCACCTTCTGCACGCCGGCGCCCAGCAGGAAGCGCAGGATGCTGCCGATAAAACCACCGGATCCGATGAGGAGAAGCTGAATCATGGTTTTACCAATGTCTTCGAATCGAAGGAGGATGCAATGTAATTCTGAATTGGGCTTCCGGTGTCCGCGCACACGAAACTTGTATTCCAGGGATTGATTTGCGAAGGATGGTTCATGGCATTTGCAGGCGATAAAAAGGAGGGCACCTGGCTGTTGGCCAAGGCGGAAGGGCGGTTGCGGGACGTCCTGCTGCCGTTCGTGCCTTCGTGGTGCCAGACCAATCACCTGACCATGCTCACGGTGCTGTGGTGCATCCTGATCCTGGGCTGCAGTTATGTGGCGCAATTCAACGGGTACACGTGGTTCATGCATCTGGTCTCGCTCTGGATTTTTCTCCAGTACATCACCGATCTGCTCGATGGTGCCATCGGCCGCCACCGGAATACCGGCCTGATCAAGTGGGGATATTACATGGACCACTTCCTCGACTACCTCTTTCTGTGTTCCATCCTCATCGGCTACTCCTTTCTGATCGCGGCGCCGTACAAGATCATGCTCTTTTTCATCCTGGCGTTGTTTGGCGCATTCATGGTGAATTCGTTTTTATCCTTTGCTGCGACGAATCAGTTTAAGATCGCCTATCTGGGTGTGGGACCCACGGAAATTCGGGTGGGCTTTATCATCGTGAATTCTTTTCTCGCCTACAACAGCACTTTTCTCGCACCGGCGCTTCCCTATGTGCTGGTGGGTTCCTTGTTTGGTTTGTTTGTGACGGTGTTCAAGACCCAGCAACAATTGTGGAAACTCGATATGCAGATAAAGGCGGAGCAGGATGATACTCAAAAACCTGGGGCTTAGTTACGCGCTGGTCGGCCTCGCGTTCCTGGTGCTGGTCCTCCGCCTCGGCCATCCGTATCACCGTATCCTTGCGCTCGTTCTGTATGGAATATCCTGGGTGCCGTTTATCCTCTCCATCGAGCGGCGTCGAGGCCTGGTGCGCCTGCACCGGTTGAAGTGGGGTAAAAAGCTGAAAACCTATTTGCCGCACATCGTGTTGGCGGTGCTGCTGGGTTACTTTCTGTATGTCATCAAGGTGCTGGTGCCGGTGCAGGATTCGGCGGTAGCCAACATGACCTCGGAGGAGCTGGCCGATGAACTCCGCATGGACATGGAAATGGTTCGGTATTTGAATCAATCGATGCACGGCCTCACCATGCGCGCCCGGGAAGGGGGCTTGCTGAGTAAAGCGATCCACGAATTGACCACAGCGGAGAAGCTCGCGATTAAAAGCAACTACAGCGATTTTCTCCAGTCGGCCTTCGAACTGGATCTGCTGCAACAGAAGTATAAAGGTTTTTACCTGATCGATTATGTTGCGCGTCCCCAGGATCATGCGCAGTCCTTTCTACTCGCGTATTATGCATTCACCTCGCTGTATCGGTCTTCACTCGAAGGGATCACCCTGATCAATACAAGTGATGGTGTGTACACGATGTTGAACGAGGCCGATTTCGCCTATGGCATTCCGGCGCAGAGCGCCTTTCGCTTGAATCAGCACCTGACGAATCCCGATACGCTGCTGCGCCTGAATGCCGGGCGGACCTATCTGCCCTTGATGCGCAAGGACCTGGCCGGCCATGAGACCCTGCTCTCCGAGCTGGGCAATAACCTGATAGAGATCGATCGCCTGCTGGGAAATAATCCGGAGATCTTTGCCTTGAATCCGCTGGAGCTGCTGGAGCATCAGGCGTTTAAGGCCTGGTTCCCGCTTCAGAAACAAATTGCGGTACAGATGAGTTACCTCCGGACCACCGACCGGGCGTATTTCATTACCGTCGATCAGTTGGATCAGTATCGCGATCGATTGGAGCCGGGCGATATCCTCATCGAGCGACGCAACTGGCATGTGACCAATCTCGGGATCCCGGGATTCTGGCCACACCTGGCCTTGTACACGGGCACCCTGGAGGAAATGGATGCCTACTTTGCTGAGGTGCAGACCAGGGGCGGTCGGTTTTCTGAAGCGGTGCGGGAAGTACACCCGGAAGTCCATGCGGGATACCAAGAGCGTAGTGAATCGGGGCGTATGCCGCGGGTGATTGAAGCCAAGCGAGATGGGGTCATCGTGCAGGCGTTCGGGCAGAGTGCGGGATGTGATTACCTCGCGGTGCTTCGTCCCCGGGTGTCGAAGAAGGACAAGATGAGCGCCGTTTTGAAGGCGTTTGCTCACTACGGCAAGCCCTACGACTACAACTTCGATTTCGCCACGGATAACGCAATGGTCTGCTCGGAGTTGATCTACAAAGCATATGAAGGCGCGAAGGGTCTGGTCTTCGAGACGGAGTCCATCAATGGCCGGATGATCCTTCCGCCGAACCAGCTCGCCGAAAAATTCGATGCTGAGTTCGATTTGCCGGAGTACGAACTCGAGTTCGTGCTGTTTCTGGATGGGAGCGAGGCCGGGCTTCAGGCGATTGAACGCGATGCGGAGGCGTTCCGAAAAACCTGGCAACGGGCCAAGTGGGATATCATGCAGGATTAGCACCCTGCTGAAAAACGCGCCCCCCCCAAAAAAAAATACATAAGGTCGCCACCCAGATCCGCGTTTATCCGCGTTTATCCGCGGTTCCCGCCGTCCCCGTGTAAGTACGCCCGCACCGCCTTGGGCGTTTTCCAACAAGCTGCCCGGCTAGTTGTTTTTGAGTTCCTGCATCTTCTGCTTGCCCCAGGCAACCATCTCCTGGGCCTGGGCGAGATCGGCCTCTTCCAGGATGTTCCGCAGGTGGCCGCTTGAACGGTAATTGTGCAGGTACCAATGGTTGTCCTTGCGCATCATCAGGACCGGTTCGTAATCCTTTTTCTCCGGACGGGTGATGTAGATGATGGCGGCGAACTCGCCTTCCTTGGCGGCTTTGACGATCTTTACACGCCAGTCTTCGGATTTCATCGTGGCCGCGATTTTGGGCAGGCCTTCTTTGACGTTGGCTTCGTGTTCAGCGCGATCGGGAATGTAAATGTACGCGACGGCTTTGTCGAAATCGCTTTTCTTAAGCGCCTGCACGTAGGCTTCAAAGGTTTCATGCGGCTCTTGCAGACCGGTCCAGGCGCTTTCCTTTGCCTGCACGTGGAAGGTCAGGGCGGGCGCAAACAGGCAGGTGATCAATAAAAAATTCAGGGATGGTTTCATACGGTCCTCTCTTGGGTCTGGTAAAAACCTACACAGAGTCTTTTATTTTGTCGAGCCAGTGGTGCAATGGGTCGAATCCTCAATCAAATATACGTTCGTGCGGTTTAAACAGGCGCGGCCACTCCTCTTTCAGGATGCGGAGTGCGGTCAGGATTTCACGGCCGAGGTGATAGCGGGCAGCCGGGCGGGGTGCCTCGTAGGGGGCTTCGCTGACGACGAGGCCATCGGTGTCGAAGAGGGGGGTGTCGTACAGGCCGGTCGGCGGGCGGGGCCGCGAATGCTTCAGCAGGATGGTGTATTCAAAATTGGCGATGAAATAGACGAAGAACGCAATCATCATGAGCGGGAAGTGGGGGATCATCCAGCCGGCGATAAGAAAGAGAACGGCAATGCCACGACCGAGTAGGCTGGCGATGCGGGTAGCTTCGAGGCGTCCTTTTTTTAACGACAGCCAGGCACGTAAAATCCGTCCGCCATCCATGGGGAAGGCGGGAATGAGGTTGAAGAGAAAAAAGATCAGGTTGGCGACGCACAGGGTGCCGAAAAGCATGCCGACGATTTCAAAGCCGAGGAAGTAGGTGAGCACGGCGGGTCCGAGGAAGATCAGCGCGAGGCCGAGGCTTACCAGGGGGCCGGCGATGGCAATCTGGGTTTCATCCCGGGCGTCGAGTGGTGCCGCGATGATCCGGGCCACGCCACCGATGGGGGTGAGGAGGATTTCGACGATGTGGCACCCCTTGCGCACCGCCACCAGCGCATGACCCAGTTCGTGCAGGGTGATGCAGGCCAGCATGAACGCGACCAGTAAGAGGAGCAGCCCAGCATCGAAGAGAGTCCCGGCCATCCAGGCGCCGCTCAGCATCATGATCGGCAATGCGACGTGAACTTTGATCGGAATGCCAGCCAGACGGCCGATCTGGAAGGCCCAGAGGAGAAATTTAAGCAGCAAATTCACACGGGACCTAAGCAGGTGGTTGATGGATTGCAAGTGTTCGGGCGGAGTAGATCCGGGATCGTCACCGGGCTATCGGTCTTAGCGGCGTCGATTGATTTCGTGTTGGAACTCTTTGTAGGTCTGCAGTGGCTGCTTTTTGCCGGCGTCCTTGTGCGTGGGGTCTTCGGCGAACTGGACGACGCGTTCGCGTCGGCTTCCGTGCACGCTGTTCAAGCGCTGGCCGAGCCAGGTTTTCAGGCAGGTGTCGTAGAGTTTGTTGGCACCGATGTTTCGCCGCAGGAGGTTGATCATGCCTGCGGCATGGTCCTTGCCTTCGATCGTGTGGGTGTGGGCAGCGGTGTCCGGCAGCGGAATCAGGCTGGTGGAATTCCGCCAGATAAAGAGGGCGGCGAGGAGGCCCAGGCCCGCGACCAGGCCGTGAAGATGATAACGGCCGGCGAGGTTGGCGATGCCCGGTTTGCGGCTGATGCCGAGATGGGTTTCATCGAAGATGATGTGGGTGTTGTTGCCGAGCAGGTGCATAAGGAAGGCGGGACGTTGATTCGACAGCATGGCTTCGTTGGAAAGGAAGTAACTGTCGCTGCAGACGACCACCGAGCCATTGGTGCCGCTGACCGAGCCTTCCAGGATGACCGGGTAGTCGTCGCGTTCCGCGAGGATGTTCCAGCTGCGGGAGACCTGGCCGAAGACCATGGTGGAATTCCAGGGAATATCCTGCTCGCCCTGGCGAATGATTTCCGGATCGCGAATCGTCGCGCGCCGTGCCTCGGGGGACTCGGGCAGGGGCTTGAATTCAATCAGCCCAAAATCGATGAACGTTTGAATCGTATCAATAAATTCATCTGCCAGCTGCTCATCGATGACCAGTTCTGAATCGAGTTCTGCGTCCTCCAGCTCGACCGTGGCTTCATCCTCGGCTTCTTCATCTGTGTTGGGCTCGGCCGGTTCGTCGCCTAACCATTTTCGGAGTTTTCCCCGCTCCTTTTTATGGCGGGTTTCCCGGACCTTCTTCAGGAGCTTGCGTGCCGCCGGATCTTTCATGTCCGGATCGTCCTTCAATTGCCAGCCGCGGGAGCCGCGTTGGCTCGGCGGAAAGGTAAGCACCACCCGGTTGTTATTCGCGAGCAATTGGGTCAACGATTTGTGCTCCTGTTTGATCAGAGCAAAAAGACGCAGCATGGACGTGCCCTGCAGGAAGACCGTGGCGTTGCTGGTTGAGTGCAGAAAGCTCAGCGGCTTGAGGTTTTGTTCGACGGTATACTCGGGCATCGATGCGAGACCTTCGTACAGGGCTTTGCAGCCTTTGGGGTCGGTGCGCAGGGTTGAATAGGCCGGATAGACTTCGCCGCTGCGGTAGCGGAGTTCGAACAGCTTCATCATGCCGAACGCAAAGGCGAGCAGGACGAGCACGGTGGCTACGCGGGCGTTTCGGTTGTTCAACACAGCCCCTTTACCCGCTGGGCGTAGTCGTTGAAGTCTCGATAGAGGGTTTCATCTGCCGTGTGATCCCCGTACCAGATGCTCTCGAAGTGCTGTACGCTCCAGCCGAAGGCCTCCATCACCGCGGGCAGGCTGTGTGCGCGCCGGGCGAGTTCGCGTTCATAGTCCCGGTTGGATTTGAAGGTGCGAATGCGGATCAGTTCCTGTTGAGCGATGTGGGCGAGGCCGGAAAGAAAGCAGGCGCGGACGGCGAGGCGGTAATTTCCCTGCTGCACCATTTCCCGTGCGAGGTCGAGCCATTCGTCACTGGGCAGTTGGTCTGCCGAGACCTGCTCATCACGGAGGTCAGGGATGACCGGGATCTCTTCACCGACGGCTTCAGGCGGTTCCCGGCGCCCTTCCTTGAACATGCGGGCCAACACGTAAACGATGGCGCACACAAGGGCGATGACCGCGAGGTAGAGCAGGAATTTCATGAGCGCCGACCAGTTCATGCCGCTGGGCTTGCCGAGCTCAGGCGCCTCGGGCATGGTGAACATGTCGCGGATCCACAAGGTGAATTCTTCCATCGCATCGCCAACAAAGTCACGCATGCTTTCGCCCAGCTTGTTGAGCCAGGTGGTGTTTTCGTCGTCTTCGAGCTGCTCCCGGAGCTCCTTGGGCATACGCCAGGCATACTCGGCTTTCTGAATCTCTTCGTTGATGGATCGGTTCAAGGCCTGGACGTCGGGTTCGGCCGCATCGGCCGAGGGCGTCTGGAGCGAAAGGCCACCAAGGATCGAGAGCAGGATCAGGCGATTGACCGGCTGGGCCGAAATGCGTCGCAGAACCGCGCGGATGTCGGCTCCCGTATACAGGGATTCGCCGTAGAAGCAGCGCAGGACATAAATGGCTTTCATCACCGGATCGAGCGTGAGGTAGGTCAGGGCGCATACGGCCGCGAAGGTGCTGGTGTTGAACAGCAAGGTCATCGCGCTTTCGGAGGCAAAGCTGTGCACGCCGAAGAGCATGCGGACCAATTGCGGCACGAAGAAAAGCAGCGCGAGATAATTGAGGGCGACGATGACCGTGATGGGGCTGGTGAGGAGGAGGATGAGCCCAAAGGAGAGGTAAATAAAGATTTGGTAGCCGGATTCAATCGCGCGAAGCCAGGGGAGGATCAACAGGCAGACCATGCAGAGCACGGTCAACATGATCGGGCTGGCCAACCAGGTGACGTAGTGGTTCTGCACGGGCCAGCGCCGGGCTTCACGCCGCGCATGATGGATAACCTCTTTCGGACTGAGCTCCGGATCGCCGCCGTACACGGTGCAATTCTGATAGAAGGTGTAGACCCAGACGAAGGGGAGGACCAGTAACATGGACAGGGGTAAGACGAAGAGGCCGATGGCGTGAATGAAGCTTTGCTGGATTCCGGATCGTGCGAGCACACCGGCACCGATGGCCGGTGGCAGACTGCCCGTGAGGTGGGCCCGCAAACGCAAGGTGAACTGGCATTGCCAGATTTTCATCCAGAAAAACAGGAGGGTGATGCCCATGGCACTGGCCACGCTTCGCTCGAACGCGAAGGGGTTGTGACTCATGTCGGTCCAGAAGTACAAAAGCCCGAGGACAAAGGGGAGGCTGCCGATAAGGTAGGCGCCGATGGCCTGGGGCGGCGCGGCGCGCAGCAGGGCGATCGCCTGTTCGAACAGGGCCAGGGCGCTGCGCTCTTTTGGCTGCTTACGTTTGTTGGGGCGGACCATGGGGAAGCTTGGCGAGGAACCGATGATTGGTCAAGCGAGGCCTAGAGCTCTTTGAGCGCTTTGATGGCTTCGGGGTCTACGGTCTGGCCAGCGTGAAAGTTCGATGGAATCTTGAGCAGCGCGGCAGCGATCAGGGTGAAGAAAAGCCAGGCGATGACAAAGGCGGCAAGGGCTTTAACCGGCAACAGCCAGGTGCCCCGGGTGCGGGGAGCGGAAGGGGTGTCGGCGATATGCTCCTTCTTCAGGCAGGCGGCGCAGATGACCCGGTCATCGTGTGGGGTAATACATTCGCGGCAGTAAAAACGGCTGCAAGAGGGGCATTTGGCGACGGCTTCACGTTCGAGGTGATTGAAGCATCGCTGACGGACGAGACCCTGGCTGCTCATAGGATATCGGGCTCCGAGGGATCCTGCGGTGCGAGCTGATCCCGGACCGGGTTTGGCGGTGTAATGTCCGGTGCGAATGCCGCCGGACTTGCCAGATCGATCAATTCTGTCTGGGTGCGGACATCCTGGTATGCCCTGATCTGCTCTTCGATGATGCGGAGCGCCCGATGGGCCGTTTTTTTGCGGCTGAGGCTGTTGATACGGGTGCGGTTCACCCGCGTCTGAATGGCAAACTTGCAGGTTGGCCCTTTGATCAGGTTGATCACGAACAGCACCAGAAACGTAATCGCCATGACGGCGAAAAAGTAGCTGGCCGGCGGAAAGGTGCTGAAGAGCAGCAAGGTCAGGACGATGGCCAGGGTTAAGGCGCCCCCGAGAAAAATGTTCAGGCCGACGTAGGCCGTGGACTCGCTGATCACGATTGACTGGATGTCACGGAAGTAGAAGCGGGTGTACTTTTGATAGAACCAGGGTTGTTCCACGTAGAGCAGGTGGTCTTCCGCCCGGTGCAGGGTGAAGGTGGAGATGAGTACGGATGATTTTCCGGGGATCCGGGTGTAGTGTGTTTTTTCTTCCGGCATGCTAAAACTCCCCTGCGATACCGGTGCCAATCATGACGGCCAATGCGATCCAGGCGATGATTTGCACCAGGGAAAAGAGGATGGTCAGGATGTAGCGAATTTTGCTGCGGGGGAGGATGCCGTTGGGACGCTTCCACCAGTAGAGGCTCAGGAAAAGTGCGATGGGAGCACTGATAAAGGTGAGGTAACCGCAGGTGAAAAAGATGGGGAGGACGCAGACGCTGGCCGCGGTGGTATCCCATAGGGTGTGACGGTGGGTGAAGACATCCATTTTGCCTGAGGACATGCCCTGGGTGATGCACTGGGGGCACCAGGTGGCATCGCGAAACGGCGTCGCGCAAAGCCCGCACAGGAAGCGTCCACAGTTGTCGCAACTTTCTTCTGCCTGGCTGTCGGTGTGAAAAAAGCAGGAGGCCTGATCTTCCTCCGTGAGGCTCAGGCCGAGACGCTGCTGACCTGTTGCATCGTTCACCAGAGCCGGGTAGAGGTGAACCTCCACCGACGTGTTGCAATACGGGCAGCGCCCCTGGTGTCCGGCGCGGAAGAGCGTCGGATCCATCGGGCGGTCGCAGCCGGCGCATGGGAGCAGGACCTCCATCTAACCTTTCGCCTTGTAGACGACGCGGGTGCCGCAGATCATGTCGTGCAAGGCACGCTTTTCCTGGTCGAAGCCCGCCATGATGAGGCCGATGTAGCAGATCATGTAACTCAAGCCCCAGGCGAAAAAGCGGCCGACACATTTGGCCAGAGAGAGCGGGCTCCCATCCTCGTTTATCAGCTGCAGGCCGCAGGCCTGTTTGCCGAGGGTGGCGCCTTTTTTATAATGAAAGTAACTGAAGTAACAACCAGGGATGATCAACATGGCGCCGTAGACCACGAGCATGAAAAGCATAAATGCGGGGGAGGTATCATCTTCCATGTCGACTCCAGCCGCCGACATAATGCCACCTGTTATCGCCGCGAGAATGAAGACGGGAATCATGATAATAATGTCGTCGATAAACCAGGCAACGAAGCGAATCCAGAAGCCGGCGTAGGTTTGCTGCATCGGGTAGAGGGTCGACGAGGTGGCGCCGGTTTCCATCATGCGTTGGGTGTAGGTCGGCTTGCATTCCGCACAGATCCATTGACCGCCGTACTCCACCGCTTCGCGGGTGTCGAAGAGGCCGCCGCATTGAACACAGATGATCTGGCTGGCTGGCGACGCTGGACTCGGCTGGGTCGATGGATTGATTTCCATCAAGGGCAACCAGGAGGTCATCCCTTCTTTCCAGACCAGGGTGCTGGGTGAGATGGTTCCGTTCTGGATGTAGGCCTGGAAGGTATCGTCGTCGACCGGTCCGCTCTGTTGGTGCTCCTGTTCGAAATACCATTCAGCCATGATCAGAACTCCTCGTGCGTTGCGCCGGTCGGCTCGCTAAGCACAGGTGCAGGGTCGACAGGGGTGCTTGTGGGTTTGTAAATGACGCGGGTGTTGCAGATCATGTCGTGGAGCGCGCGCTTCTCCTGGTCGAACGCCGCGAACAGGTAGCCAATGTTGCACAACATACTGCTGATTTCCCATGCGAAGGCGCGCCCGACCGCCAGACGGGTGCTGATGCGTGTTCCGTCTGCGCGGACGACCTTGATCCCGAACGCGATTTTGCCCACGGAGGCTTGGTACTTCGCGTGCATGAAAATGTAGTAGGCGATATAGATCAGCGTCATCATGGTGCCCTGGGCAAAACTGACGAGCTGTCGGTGGATGACGTCCTGGATGTCGTTGGTACCTTCGTTGATCACCCCCATGATATAAAAATAGGTCAAGGGGCCGATGAGCGGGCTGAGGGCGAGGACATCCACAAATGCGGCACCGACCCGGATCCAGAATCCGGCGAAACGGATCTCCTCCGTTGATCCGTCGGCGCGGGTGATGGTGGCACGGTGACCGGATTCGATGAGGCGTTGGGTATAGATGGGCTTGCATCCGGCACATACACGATCGTCGCCGTACTGGACCAGCTGGGCGGCATCAAAATAGTTACCACATTCGACGCATCGAGCCTGGCCGGGTACGAGTGGGGCTTCGCCTTGATCCTGGAAATAACCATAGGGCAACCAGGTGGCCATGCCGGGCTTCCAGACGAGTGTGTCAGGATCTATGGTCCCTGCAAGGACCACATCCTGGAACCCCTCCTCGTCGATCGGTCCCCGCCGCTCACCATCCTCTTCGTAGTACCACTGCATCTGCCGCGCAATATGCCCAAGAGATGGTTTGCCGTCGAACGGAAACGGCGGCAAATCGCAGGTCCCGGATCCGGTATGGCTGGTATTTTCTTGTAAACGATCACGGGGTTGTCCGTCTAATGGACATGAAGAATCTTCAACCCTGCCTGCTGCTCTCCCTGCTGCTCCTGTTTATCACCCGTTTCTCCTACGCGGCAGACTGGCAGGAGACCTACGATGGCCTCCTGCAGAAATACGTCACAGCCGAAGGCGTAAAATACGCCTCCTGGCACGCCGCTTCGGACGATCGGCAAGCACTCAAGACGGTGGTTGATGCCATCGGCAAGGCCGAGGTGAGTGCGCTGGAGAAGAGCGATCAGCTGGCCTTTTACGTGAATGCCTACAATGCCTGGATTCTGTATCGCATCCTGGAGGAGTATCCGACTGCGGGACCGGGCGGGGGGGGCTTCTTCGGTCGCAGCCGCTTTTTTAAAGCCCGCAATCTGACTGTGGCAGGGGAGGAGACCAGTTTTCATCTGCTCGAGAATGAGGTGATTCGCCCCCGGTTCAAGGAGCCCCGCGTTCACTTCGCCTTGAACTGCGCCAGCGCGAGCTGCCCGCCCCTGGACCCGCATGCCTTTGTCGGTGAGCAATTGGAGGAGACCCTCGATCGTCTGGCCAAAGCCTTCATCAATGAAAACGATGAGGGCGTGAAGGTAACCGGGAAGAAGGTCGCCCTGTCGAAAATCTTTGAATGGTATGAAGAAGATTTTTCGCCGGATGTGTTGAGCTACGTGAACTCGTACCGGGTAACAGCTTTGCCGGCCACGGTAGACATTCGCTATCAACGCTATCGGTGGACTTTGAACGAGGCACCTTAAAGCACCTGCGGCTTGCCCACGCATCCTGTGATCAGGTGGCGAGCATTCTGTGTCGGAAAACCCCTGTACATGCGCCCCTCTAATCGGGGGAGTACGTTCTAAGTCGCTCTTACTGATCTGTTTACGAGACGTCGGATCCTGCTGGCACGTTACATGCAATAGAAGCCTCTCATAACCACGAGGCACTCTATGAGCGACATGACACAGCGCGAAGGATCTTTTGAAACACGAACGGGTGGCGCACTTTTTTATCGGTGCTGGATTCCTGAACAAACCTGCGGTCGCGGCGTGGTTTTATTGCATCGCGGACACGAGCATTCGGGACGCATGGCGGAGTTGGTCGACGCGCTCGAGCTCGAAGGGGTGCATGTTTTCGCGTACGACATGCGGGGCCATGGCCGCTCGCCGGGCCTGCGGGGGCATGCAAACCGTTTTCAGCAACACGTCGAGGACCTCGAATTTTTCGTGCGTATGATCGAACAGGAATACGGCATCGTTCGCTCCGATCTCTTCGTTCTCGCCAACAGTGTCAGTGCGGTCACCGCGACCACCTGGGTACACGATTACGCACCGGGTATTCGCGGCATGGCATTGGCGGCCCCGGCATTTAAAATCAATTTGTATGTACCCTTCGCCACCGCCGGGCTCCGCGTACTGAATCGGTTCAGGAGGAACGCGTTTATCAAAAGCTATGTGAAGCCGCAGCTGCTGACGCACGATCCCGAGCAGGTGCGTGCCTACCGGGATGATCCATTGATCACGAGCCAGATCGCGGTGAACGTACTCCTGGGTTTGCTGGATACCGCGACCCGTTTGATCGCCGATGCAGGAACGATCACGACGCCAACCTTGCTGCTGTCCGCAGAGAACGATGTCGTCGTGAATCGGAAAGCTCAGCAGCGTTTTTTCGAGCGGCTGGGCAGTCAGGAAAAACGCTGGGTGAGTTGCCCGGGCGCCTATCACGCGGTGTACTTCGAGCAGGACCGTTCGCGCGCGTTGGAGGAGACCCAGACCTTTATGCAGGCTTGCTTTAACAAACAACAAACAACTCATGCTGTGACGGCGACAACCGCTACAGAATACGAACGGCTATGCCAACCGGCCCGGCCCCTTGCATCGATCGGATTTGCGCTTCAGCGCCTGGCGATGCGGGGACCGGGTCGGCTTAGTCGTGGCGTACGAATCGGTTTGGCGACGGGGTTCGATTCAGGCCAATCGTTGGACTACGTCTATGAAAATGAAGCGCGAGGTGTTGGTCTGATCGGCCGATTGATCGATCGCGGGTATCTCAATGCGGTGGGCTGGAAAGGTATTCGGACGCGACGCGAACATTTGCGAAAGGTGCTGTGTGAGGCGATTCAGGAACGTGAAGGGGAACTTCAGTTAATCGACCTCGCGACGGGTTGCGGGCGCTATGTGCTGGAGACCTTACATGCCATGCCTCAGGCGCAGGTTAAGGCCCGGCTGCGGGATTGGTCGGAGGCGAACCTGGTCGCCGGACAGCAGCTCGCCGACCGTTTCGGTCTTGAGGATATCGCGTTTGAAAAAGCCGACGCCTTTGATGAAAATGGACTGCGCGCCCTCGCGGGCCAGATGGACATCGCCGTGGTCTCCGGCCTGTATGAATTGTTTCCGGACAACGAGATGATCACCGCCTCGCTTCGCGGTGTCGCGGCTGCGCTTAAGGAGGATGGAACCCTCATTTATACCTGCCAACCCTGGCACCCGCAACTGGAGATGATCGCGCGGATCCTGCCCAATCGGGAGGGTAATCCGTGGATTATGCGGCGACGCACCCAGGCGGAGATGGATGCCCTGGTCCGCGCGGCCGGCTTCGAGAAATGCGATATGCATATCGATCCAGATGGCATCTTCACCGTCTCCGTCGCCCGCAGAATCGGTCGCCGCTCTCAGGAGGATGCCGCATGAGTGTTACCATGGAGAAGGACACGGAATCGCTGGGCGATTTCTATGCGCTGATGACCATGAACGGTGGTGCGCGGGTGTTCGGTCAGGCCTGCTCCAGCGGCTTGTTAAAAGCACTTTCGCTCAAAGCTGCAACGGTCGAGGAGCTGGCCCGGCGGTGTGAGCTGGCCGAACGGCCGGTTGACTTACTGCTTCGGGTCCTGGTCGATCTCGGGGTGGTCATTTGCAAGGGCGAAGCCTATGCGCTCTCCCCACTCATGCACATGATCAGCCAAGGGTATGGGGACCTGGGCAACGCCTATTGGACGCACCTGGAGTCGTGGATGCAAACCGGCACGCCCTTTAAAACCATGGATCGGATTGAGGAGTCCGAACAACACTACGTGCATCAGGCGACGGCGTTGGGATGGATGATGCAGCCAAGCGCACAAGCCCTTGCGGCAGAAATCAACCGGCAGACACAGGGCCATATCGACGACGTCCTCGATATGGGTGCGGGCTCCGGAGTATGGAGCTTGTCGTTGTCGGCGACCCTTCCACAGGTGAAGGTAACCTTGCAAGATTGGCCGGGTGTGCTTCAACTGGCGCTTGCGCAGGCACAGCAGCTGGGACTCGCCAGACGCGTAAAAATGCTGCCGGGTGACCTGCTCGAAGTCACGTTTCCCGAACACGCATTCGATCTGATCATGATCGCCAATGTCACCCATTTATTTTCGGAGGAATTGAATGTCCAACTTTTTCGCCGGTGCGCCGAGGCGCTCCGGCCGGGAGGTCAGTTGGTGGTCGTCGATGTGATGCCGGGCGATCCGCGCGGTGATCTCTCCCGGAGCCTCTACGAGCTGGGGTTGGCCCTGCGGACCGCGCATGGTCGTGTGCATGCGCCCGAACGGCTCACCGCGAATTTGCGTGAGGCGGGATTACATGCATCGACCGTGTATGCGATTCCCGCGACGCCGTATACGATGGGCGCACTCTTTGCCGGACCCCTGGTGTAAGCACAGCTTAGCCGGCCAGGGCGGTGTCGACGATCGCCTGGGCTTCCTGTTGAATCATCCGCAGGTGTTCTTCGCTTTTAAAACTTTCTGCGTAGATTTTGTAGACCTCTTCGGTCCCGGATGGGCGGGCAGCGAACCAGCCGTGCGCGGTCTCCACCTTGATGCCCCCGATGGCGGCGCCGTTACCTGGAGCATGGCTGAGTTTGCGGGTGATCGGATCGCCCGCGAGGGTGTTGGCGGTGATGTCGTCGGGCGCGAGATGCTTCAGGGCATTTTTCTGCGCTGCGTTGGCGGGTGCGTCAATCCGATCATAAACCGGCGCCCCAAATCGTTCGGCATACTCGCCATAAATCGTTCCCGGGTCTTTTCCGGTCACGGCAATGATTTCAGCCGCCAGCAGGCAGAGGATGATGCCATCCTTGTCCGTGGACCAGGCGCTGCCATCCTTGCGGAGGAAGGAGGCGCCCGCACTTTCTTCGCCTCCGAAGGCAAAGGTGCCGGAGAATAAGCCGTCGACGAACCACTTAAAGCCCACGGGCACCTCGCACACTTCACGACCGAGCTCTGCCACGACACGATCAATCATGCTGCTGGAGACCAGGGTCTTGCCAATTTTTAGATCGGGTTTCCAGTTCGGTCGGTGTTTGACCAGGTAGCCAATGGCGACCGCGAGATAGTGGTTGGGATTGAGGAGCCCGGAAGACCGGGTGACAATGCCATGACGGTCGGCATCCGGATCGGTTCCAAACGCGATGTCAAAATCGTCCTTGAACTTGATGAGGCCTGACATGGCCCAGGGGGACGAGCAATCCATGCGAATCTTGCCGTCGCGATCGATGGGCATGAAAGAAAAGGTCGGGTCGATGACCGTATTCACGACGGTGATATCGAGACCGTAGGTCTTCGCGATGGGTTCCCAGTAGGGGAGGCTGGCCCCCCCGAGTGGATCGACGCCGATTTTGACCCCGGCTTTTTTGATCGCTTCCATGTCAATCACCGATCCGAGCTCATCGACATAGGGTTGGATCAGGTCGATGGCCTGGACGTTCGGTGCCTGGGTGACCTCCTCCTCGCCCAGCGCGTTTACCTCCGCGTTGTTGGCTGCGATCAGCGCATTGGCGCGTTTTTCGATGGCGTTGGTGATGTCAGTGTTCGCCGGTCCGCCATCGATCGGGTTGTATTTGAACCCGCCATCCTGAGGCGGGTTGTGGGAGGGTGT
>JBLIND010000060.1:0-21421 GCA_047639095.1 Candidatus Omnitrophota bacterium
GCCGGAAAGCCAGGTCCATAGTTCCCCAGCCTGTTTGGCTTTGGCCGCTTTGTACTTTTCCTGGTGATATGTTGGATTGGTCCGGAACGCGTCGAGGACGACACTCGCCACATCGGCGGCGATATCCGCCCGCCGCTTCACGCGCTCGCTTTCTTCCACATCGTTCATCAACCAGGGCGTGATTTCCGCGATGCGTCCTTCCTCCACGTAATAGAGGATGACCGCATTCCGTGACTTGGTGGATTGCTCGGCGTTACTGTCACTGAAATCCACGACGACCTGTTTCCAGTATTTCACCGCGAGGGTTTTATCCTGGTTCGCCCAGTAATTATCGGCCAATCGGGCCAGCGCACCGGCGGCCAGGGGATGGACCGAGTAATCTTCGTCTTCCACCATTTCTTTCATGGCGAGGATGCCGTCCTTCTTGTCTCCATTATCCAGATGCGCAACCCCCAGGTAGTAAAGTGCGGGCGCAGCATCATCGATCACGTCGCCAAAATAATCGAGCACCTCGTTGTACGCGCGGATCGCCTTGCCGCGATCCTTGGCTTCATGCAGCGATCGCCCCTGCATAAAAATCACATAGGGCAGGAGCGGACTTTCTTCATGCTCCACCTTGAATTTCTCAAACGCGGTCGCCGCCGCACGGTATTCCCGCTGCTCAAACGCGGTACGCCCTTTGTCGTAGAGGGCCCGCTCAAAGGCATTGAGCTGCTTGTACCGGTCGGCCGACAACTGCCAACGCCAGTCCGCACTGAAACCAAGGGACGTGGACGCCAGCCAGGCGACCAGGAGTGAACAGATAAAACGCATCATTCTCCTGACTCCTCAATGTTGATGAAGGTCGGTTCCGTCAATCGCCCGCGGGCGATCTTGGCAAACTTGTGCGAAGGGTAATCCCAGGTCAACTTCTTGAAGAGGCGATAGGCATCGACGTGTTTCCCGCCTTTGAACGCCGAATCGGCCTGCCAATACATCGCCTCGGGCCGCACATTGGTGTCCTCCGGGTAGGTGTCGATGAGGATGGTCAACACCCGGATGGTCTCGTCGTAGTCATCGCGTTTGTAATGCGCCTGGCCGGCGAGAAACAGCGCCTTGATCCCCAGTTCATGTTCCGGGTGACGGTACTGAAATTGCTCGAAGATGCGCGCGGCGGTTTTGTATTCCTTTGAGCGGTAGTAAAAATTCCCCAACCGCACCGTGGCATCCGCGACCAGCTCGTCGCTCGGGTACAGATAGGTCAAGCGCACGTATTCCTCGGTGGCGCTGTCGTACTGCTCGAGCTTCTCCAGGCACAGCGCCTTTTTGAACTGCGACTTCGGCGCAAACTCACTCTTGGGATACGAACTGATCACCGCCGCGTATCGGCCAATTGCCTCCTCAAAGTTTTCGAGCTCCTGGGCCAGGTTGGCCAGCAGGTATTCGCCCTGGGCCTTGAGCGTGGTGTTCGGATAATCCCGCAGGGCCTCTTCGAGCACGCGCTTACCGGCCGCAATTTCTTCGGTGGCCTGTTCATCTTTCTCCAGCTTGCGATGGTCTTTCGCCATTTCAAACATCGCCTCGGCAATGAGGAACTGGGTGCGCACCGCAATTTCAGGATCGTTAAACCGTTTGGAAAAGCCCAGTAGCTCGCCATCGAAGCCTTCATGGATGGACCCGTCCACCTTCGCGGTGAGCGTCTCGCCTTTTACGGTATTGCTGTCGACGTAGGTGAAGCTCAAGGTGTCCCCAAACACCACCTTCAAGGCATCTACCTCATTCGTTGCATTGGGTGTATTGAATTGCGGAGTGATTTTCGCGGAGAACACCCCGGAATGCGGCAGCGTTTCCGTCAGCGTCCAGTTCGTTTCCTGTCCCGACTTTACCGCCACCGCGACATCCACTTCGTCGCGCGCGTCGCTGACATCCCGGTCGGCATCGCTCAACTGCACCTGGAACGACTGCCCGAGGTGGATACTCGGACGCTGGGAGACAAACTGCGGGTCAAACAATCCAATTTCGCCATCGGACGCGAGGTTGAAGCTGCCCTCGGCCAGCAGCTCGTTCTGTTCATTGCGCAGACGCAGGGTCACCCGGTCGCTGCCCTTGACCACGACCGTGGGCACGATGAAGCGATCTTCTTCGTCGAGATCGATCTGCTGGAGCGCGGCCGAACTTTCCAGGCCCATGCTGTCCGAGGTGGTGGTTTTGATACTCGTATCCGCGTCGTCGCCCGGTGCACCGAGCTGAAAGCGCAGGAGTCCTCCGAAGATGCCGGATTGCAACAACACATCGTCTTGCCGATTTTCGTGGTGCACGCGGATATCGTAGCCCTTCTCCCGCGCCAGCTCACTCAGGTGCTGCAGGCGAAGTTTCACCTGCGTCGGCACCGGCTCGCGCCCTTCGCGCTTCGCGGCGTCCTCCTCGGAGGAGGTCAGCACGTCGACGGTGGCGACACTTCCCGAATGCCGGGCACCCGCCGGAAAGACCAGGTTGAACAGCAGCGGCACCTGCAGGTTGGCGGTGGCGAGCTCCTCGACGGGCTCGGCGGTAATCTGCGACTTGTAGATGACGATGTTTTCGCGCGTATCGCCGCGCTGACGCAGGAGCTTCACCTGGTTCAAGGCTTTCGGGGAACGATCTTCGATCCGCTCGGTGGAGCTGAGCAGGAACTTGAACGTAGCCGTCTCACGCTGGATAAAGTTGACGCTGTAGGCCCGGTCGGCCGGGACGCCGGGATCGGTGTTTTCCTTGTCGGTGTAGGACAGGGTGATCTTGTCGCCCGGCACGACCTTGATCGTGGTTCCGCCGGTTTGCGCGCCCAGGGTCAGGATCTGGGTATACACGCCGCTGTGCGCGGAATCGATTTCACGATGGGGTTTGGTTTCGATCAGCTCCACCTCCAGGCGTTCGCCCGCGGTGGTCATCACCGTCGCCCGGATCGTATCGCGCTCGTCGCTCAGATCCTCGTCCCAATCCTCCACCCGGATAAGCAACTGGTCGTTCAGACCAATGCGCTTGGCGGGAAAAAGCGTACTGTGCATGTTGCCGTCGGGCAGCTCTCGCAGCTTCTCAAAATTCAGGCTGACCCGGGCGTTGAAATACGTCGCGTTCAGCTCACGCACCAACTTGGGCGGCGCATCTTCGAGCCGCACCGGATCGGCGTAGCTCACTTCGAGATAATCGCCCGGTCCGATTTCGAGTATGTCGTTGGCGCGACCAGTGGTGAAGTCTTCGGCGACCGGAATGATCGATTCATCTTCCGCATTCGCGATGCTCGCTTCCGAGATCGAAACCGAGGCCGCGGAGAAGTCCTCGAACACCCAGCGCAGGCTGCGAAAGCGCTGTTCGGTGTCGATCGTTGCGGCAAAGCCATCGGCCACCTGGGTGACCACGCCCTTGGGCTTCAGGAAGCTGGCCAGTTTCGGATTCTTCGCCGGCGAAAACCAATCGGCCGGCACGGGGACGAACGCCCCCTGGGGATTCTTGTATCCCAATTGAAACGCACCCTCCATCGCGTGATCCATCATGAGGATCTTGAGGGTATGCGGCCCGGGATTCAGATAGGTGGAGAACCCACGCTCCAGGACTTCCGGTCTCATCTGCCCGGACACCAGCAGGTTGTCATCAATCATCACGTACGCGTTTTGCCAGGACGACGGGGCGGCATGCAGCAACTTGAAATCGAACGTGTTCCCTTCTTCAATCCAGAATACGCCTTCGATCGAAACGGAAAACCATCCGTCCCGTTCGACATCGGGTTGCAGGTCCAGCTTCCGTTGAACATCCACGCTCGGCATCCACATCCGCTTGTCCGCGTGTTGCCGGAGGAAGGAAGCGATCTGATGTTGCGCATGCCCGCGCTGTTCCTTTCGCATCGCCACCTGGACGCCCCCTTTATCGGCATCGGGCGAACTCGGCCAGGCGCCGAGGGGGATCTCTTTCTCGCCCATGTAGCCGAGCAGCTTCACACGCTTGATCGCTTCCAAATCGGGAACGGTTATCTTCGCGCTGCGCAGGGCGTGCGAGCTCATGGTATCGATCTCGTACCACTTAGGGGCTTTGCCGTCTGCGACGGATTCCCAGGCATCCTTGCGCGTGCTGTTGATCGGACCGAAGGCATCGGTGCCCTCTTTGGTGTCGGAGGCGCGGGCCATCGGGGCCGGGGTGGCGGTGGGAATCGCTCCTCGGAAGATCCCGGTGTGCGGACCGGTTTCCTCCAGCTTCCAGTCTTCGAGTAGATCGCCGGTGCTGGTGACCAGGGTCACCAGGGCGGTATCGATAGCATCGCCGAGGTCCTGATCGGGATCGGTGATCTGCACATGCACCGGACTGCCCGGACGAATGGTGTTGGCGTTGCGTCCCCGCTCTTTGGCGCTCTTCCCGCTGAGTTGCTCCAGGCGTTCCGCCAGCTCGCGCTCCTCCTGCTCCTTGGAGCTGAGGATTTCACCGGAGGAGGCCACGAGCTGGGCGCTGGATTTCACCACCAGGCTCTTCGGGGCGTAATCGAGGGCGTTGGCTTTCTGGAATTCGGGATCGATCAGGTAAGAGATGATGTCATCGCCGCGGAGTTCCAACTGCAGGTTGCCGGGCTTCACCGCACCCAAGGCGGTATTAATCACGCCTTTGAACAGCGTGGGATCTTCCTGGTCGACCATGAGCTGAACCCGTTCCTGGTCTTTCCCCGCACTGGTGCTCACCACGACCGGAATCGCCTGACCCGCCCGGGCGATGGCCAGGTTCGCATCCTGGAGCTTGAGCACCAGCTCGCGTCCCGGTACCGCAATCTCCTGGCGCTCGGTCGTGCCCATATCGATTTCGGTGGATGAAAGACCCGCGCGAATATGAAAGCGCAACTCCCCTTTGAGCAGCTTGGCTTTGTTGTGGCTCGAATGGCGTTTGAACACTTCTTTCAAGTAATCGTTGGCTTGCTCGTAGTCCTCTCCCCGGGTCGAAACCTGGGCGAGATAATAATAGCCCTCGGCCTGGTCCAGCAGATCGTTGCTGTCGACCAGGCGTTGCGCCTCCATCTCGGCGTTGCTGAAGTCCTGGGTGAGCAGGAGCAGATCGATCAAACGCAGCCGGGCCTGCTTTGCCGACTCGCCGCCGCGGAATCGCCCGTTGTTCACCAGCTCCTGATACGAAACGCGCGCGGCCTGAAAGTTCTGGGTGTCGCGGTAGATGTCGGCCTTGATCAGGTTGACCGTGCCCATCGAATCCGAATCATACGACAGCTCCTTGAGCAGGATCGTCTGACAGAACAGCTTGGCTTCGTCGAAGCGCTTGGTGTTGCGCAAACGATCGGCGACAAAGAGCGCCATATCGATCCCGAAGGTTTCCCAATCTTCCATGTAGGTGGCAAACGTGGGCGCGATCAACTCCCACGCACGACCGCTTGAGCCCTGACCCAAGGCTTGTTGCGCGACGTAAAGTTGGTACTGCGGGTGCCCCTTTTCCACTGGCAACAAGCCCGGAATATGACGCGAGAGCCGACCCTTCATCACATTCACCGACGTGGCAATGGCTTCCGGTTTGGGGTGGTTCGCGTGCAGCTGATCCACCCAGCCATACGCCATCTGATACGCCCCCTTTTCCTCCAGCTGTTCCACCAGCCGGGGGATATCGCGCGTCCACACCGTGGGATCCATGCTGCGACAGGACCGGCCGACGTTGGCCAGGTGTTTTCTCAACTCCGTGGGCGTGTACGCCCCTTCACCGATGCGAGTGTGCAAGGTCTCGATCACGCAGCGCTCGACAAAGTTGTGGGTTGCCGAGGATTCGCCTCGCTCGAACAGGGGGTAAAGGTCGGCGTCCGGCTGCTTGGTCAGGAGCTGCTCGACCCAGTACCAGGCAATCATGTTCTGCTGGATGTCGTGGGCAGGAATCGCCTTTAAGGCCGCGATATAACCCGCGGAGAAGGTCTTAAAGAACGCCTCGCTGAACGACCGGGACTCATTCGCAAAACGATAATGAACGTCCACGGTCAGCCCGGGCGAAACACTTTTTCCGTAGGCGACAAACAGCGGATAGAGTTGATCGAACGCCGCCGCGGGATCGCTGCAACGGCTGGCCATACTCAGGATGGGCCTGATGACATCCGCCGAGCCGCCGGATACGCGTTTTTCATACACCAACCAGGCCTTGGCCAGGGTGATCACCCGGCCGACCTCCACACCGGTGCTGTGTCCGCTCATATCGCCAAACTGTTTTTCGACCCAGGTCAGATCCTGGGCCGGGGGGATCAGGGGAAGGAACAAGTCGATCGCCGGCGCGGCAAACACCTCGTCCGCGAGGTGCCCGCGATTATTCATCAGGTAATCAAAGTACGTTCGGGGAGTGAAGTTGGATTTAAACTTCGCAAAGGGATCCTGTTTGGTCTCCTTCGTTTCGCGTGGCAGGCGCATCCACGGACTGATGATCCGATCCGCCGACCGCATCGGAATCCCTCCCGCGTTAAACCAACGCTGGATGTGTTCGGCGACATCGCCATAGTTGTACCCACGATCGCCATACGACCACATGAGCCGCTCGCTGCCTTCGCCGGGAATGCGAATCAGGGGGAACCAGAACGCCGCCAGCTTCTCCTTTTCATCCCGGTGGGCATGCTCGGTACACAGCTCCTGAATCTGAAAATCCTTCACCGTCTTAACATCTGCGTAGCGCATCGCGAGTCCCGAACCGATGGCGGGCTTGGCGCGTTCCATGGCCTGCTGAAACTCCGGCCTTCCCGCTTCATGCGGATTGCGGTGGAGGGTGACCAGGGCTGTGAGCAGTGGATCCTTTCCGGGCTTCCCCTTGGACGCCTGGTGAGCCGCGATAATTTTTGCGCCCTCGTCCTCGCCCCAGGTCTTGAGATCTTCCAAGCGCGCCTCAACGTGCGCCATTTCCCCGCCGTCTTCGATCCACTTCAGGATCAAGGCACTGACTTTTTCCTTCGGGAGATCCCGCTCGCGCAACAACACGCCAAACCCACCTCCGCCATGATCAAATTCCGCCCGCCCGGTGCTGCGGAAATACCTATCCGCCGCCTGCAGCGCCTGGTCGTATTTCTTGGCCCGAAGGTAGATGTAGGTAAAGTCGCGGTCCGCCAGGAGCTGATCCCGCGTATTGCGCGTGGACTTCCAGGGGTTGATGAATTTATCGACGTCTTGATTTCCTCCGGCAAAACAGAGCTCGCCCAAGGTGCGGGAACCGATAAAGCGAAGGTAGGACGACTGGTGAGCGGCTCGTTGTTCGTTTTCGAGGAACCCAGAGAAGCCATCGAATAAGCGCCCGACCTTGTTGACGTCGTCGGCAAAATTTTTCGCAAGCAAAGCGAGATCCAGCGCGCCGGCTTCCCGGAACACGCCCGAGGTTCTGAAATGATGATTGGCCTCTCGCCCGAAGACCTCATTGATGTAGTCGTAATGCGCGTTCGCGTCGCCGGCCTCGCGATAGCCCTTGCCCAGCGCGACGTACTGCTTCATGTAGTCCAGCCGCAGCGCTTCATCTTCGATTTCTCCGATCTTCTGGATCACCCCGAGCGCGCGCGGGTAAATCGTGGCGCTTCCCTGGTGGAGGACGAACAGGGCTTTGATGCGTTCGCCTGTGGGGTAACTTTCCAGGATTCTTCCTGCGGCGTTGCTTTTCAGCACATGCGGATTGGCTTTCATCGCCTCAAGGATCACATCTCGTTGCGTCTTCTTCACCAGGTAGGATCGGCTCACGCTGTCGTAGATTCGACTGCGTAAATCTTCGGCCTGGCGTTCCGAGCGGTAGCGCTTCAGCAGCACGCCCATGACCTGCACCGCATCGTCGACCCGATTGGCCTCCAGCAAGGCATCGTATACCGCGAGCCCCTGCGGGAACGAAGCCGGGTCCTGATGGTAAAACTGGTCCCAGATCATAAACTCGTTCAGTCCCGGATTCGTCTCCAGCACGAAACGCAACCCCATTTCCAGCTCCGGGCTCGCCGCCGTTTCCATTTGGGCAAAGCGACTGTACCGCGCCGCCGCAACCGTGTTGTCCCCGATCGCTTCCGCGATCTGCGCGCCCAGGTAGTAGCTTTTGGCCGACGCGTTTTTATCTTTTTTCAGCAGCGCGGTGATCGCGTGGGCCGCGGCGACGGTCTGTCCCGATTCCCAGGCGATCACACTCCCCGCGGTGAGCACTTCGACCGACGCCTTGTCACTGGCCAGCTCCTGCTCGATGGCCGCAAAGGCCTCGGCATATTCCTTCTTGGCCAAATGCTCTTGCGCCTCTTTCACGCCTGCCTGAGCGGTCCAGGCAAGACCGAACAGGACGAACAAAAAGGACAGTACGGTACAATTCACGGGATTATCTCGATTCATAGGGCAATTTTAAGATGGGTTAAACGGGGCTTAACCGTGAAGCGCCAGCGGGAAGGTCGCGAAGCGTTCCGGAGAAGTCGTGGAATGGTTTAGCGTCATAGCTGTCTCCCCGCAGCCAAAAATACCATGCTTCGTTCGATGTGGTGCCGGAAACCCTTTAATTTTCATACCAATACATACGAACCCCGGTGCCATCGTGGACAAGTTTCAGGTGGAAATGACCATTCAATCGCCCACGATTTCGTGAATTCCACCTTGTGACCGTGCACCGTTTATCCTCCGAGTGATTAAACAGGACATCTTGACCTCGCCTCCCGATCAAAACCCTTCAGTCGCCCACCCACGGTTCCCGGCATTTAACCGGTCCGCCTGGGACACCACCCGATTACGTGCCGATGGTAGACCTTCAGGTCCTGCGCGCTCTACACCGTGACCGTGAGTAGTGGGTAAGAAGATTGATGGCCCCTTCCAGGTTATCGCGGTAGGCCTCAGCGGAATTCCCCGGTTTGATCCCACCTTTACGGCCCATGCTGGCGTGTTGGCCGTTGTTCATTTCTTACTCCAGCACACCACCCAAATGGGCGTTTTACCGGTTTCGTATTTCCCGATGTGTTTCAGCGCGCCGGTTTCCGGATGAATGCGGAACGCGGTGAGGGTGTGGCTGAGTTCGTTGGCTGCAAAAAGGAAGGACCCCGTGGTGTCGATGCAGAACGATCGTGGAAACCGGCCGGTCAGGAATTGGCCGATGGATTTCAGCTTCCCGGTTGTGGGATCGATCGAAAAGCCCGCCAGGCTATCGCCGCGAGGCTGACCCTCTTCCAAATCGCGGCGGCCATCACGATTGGAGACGTAGACAAAACGGCCATTGGGCGTGATGTGAATGTCGGCGCCGGCGAACGACGCCTTCCCTTCCCAATCCGCGTGCAGGGTCGAAAGCGTTTCCTGCAACGTAAGGTTGCCAGTCTGCGGATCTTGCTTCCAGGAACTGATCCCGCCGCCGCGCTCATTCGCGGTAAACCCCATCGCCAGCGTTGGGTGATGCGCGTAGTGACGCGGCTCATGATAGTGGTGATCCTTGTCAGGCCCGGGTGTCGTTGTTGGGTTCAGGGGCGTGAGGGTTCGGGCTTCGGAATCGAATGCATATTGATAGATCACATTCGCCTTGGTGTGCGGCGAATAGGCAAAGCGGTTTGTGGGGTCGGTCATGATGGAATGCGCGTAGTGCACCGTTTGTTCATCGTACGTCGACTCACCGGTGCAGCGCCGGTTTTCGTCAATCTTCCAGACGCCGATCGCTCCGCCGAAGTTGGAAGCAAGGATCGCGCGGCCGGTGTTATCAACATGAAACGCGGGCGATCTGAAAGCAACGGGTGCGATGTGAAGTTGCTCCAGTTTACCGCGATTGTTTTTTAACGAAACGATATGGGGTTTGGCCTGTTTCTCCCCCTCGGCTTTGATGTGGGCGTGGGCGTAGAGCATCTCACCATCGCGCGTCAGACTCATCGCCCCCCCTACCCCCGGCAGTTGCAGGCGTGCGTGCTCGCTCAAGGCGCCCGATTGGGGATCGATGCGATACGAGACCAGGTCTTGATCATTAGCGGCGGCAAGAAAGAGAAACGAGTCTGCCGCGGCGGATGTGGTCAGGCCGAGGAGTGCAGTTAGGAAGATATACGATTTCAGGTTCATAGTTTTTCCAGATTTAAATAATTGAGATAATGGAATCCAACCACATCGGTTACCGCAATAACGCCCGGTAGTACAAGGTGGCATCCTGCGGATTTTCATGGTCGATCGTGATCGTGCCATCCGGCTCCGCGATGACCACAGCGAGTATCTGCCAATCGACGGGTTCGCTGAGCACGTTCCGCGTCCACTGAATCTCGTAGGTGGTACCTGCCGTGCCGGTGAACGCGACGCGGTAGTCGCCATTGCCAAGGCGGATGAGTCGGCCAACATCGCCTTCGGCGGCTTCGCCGGAAGCTCCCACCGAATCAAAGACCAATCCCTGAAAGTTACACTGTTCACCGGCGGCACCACTGCCCTCGCGAAATGCCAGCACGAGCTCCGCCCCTGCAACAGGATGGAGCACGTCGAAGAAATACCAGTCCGGGCGGGTATAGTTCCTTTGTCCGACGTTCAGGGCCTGCACGCCACCCAGGGCAATGATGTCGGGTTTCTGGCCGTCGCCCCGATCCGTGCGCAGGCCGATGCGAATGATTCTTTTTTCCCCAGCTGTACTCCCGAGCGTGATGCGTACCCGCGGGGTCAGGAAAGAAACCCCGTCATTGCGCGACCACATCTGGCCGATGCCAATGTCCGGGACGGAGGGCCCGATCCCGACGGTCGGATCGTCCAGCGCGAGGGTGGACCCGGAAAGGCTGTAGTTCCCCGGCGCGTTGCCCTGGGTACCGAGCACTTCCACAGAGGCTATGTAGTCGGTGGTGTTGCTGTAGATCGCAGCGGCTCGCGTTCCCGTGTGCAGCTCCGCAAAGGCGTTGTTGTTGGTCGTCCAGAAGATGTAGCCATCCTCGCCGTAGGCGTTGGGATGATTCTTGAGCACATAAGCTTTGGAATCGCTGTCCGTCGAACGAAAATCCTTCTTGTAGCCCAGGGCCGGATCCGAATCCCATCCGCCACTGCCGGTGCTGCTGACTTCCGCCCCCGCAAACTGGACATAGGTGACCCCTGTTGAGGCCAGCACGTTGATCGCGAGGTTGCTTGTCACTGTCGCGGCGATGCCGTCGGACACACGTGCCTGAAGCATATAATCACCCACCGCCGCGAAGCTCACCGTACTCGTGGCCGTGGTGGACGCTGAGAAGATGACCTCGCCCGGGCCGCTGAGTTTTGACCACGCATAGCTCAACGAATCGTTGTCCGCGTCGCTCGCAACTACGCTCACCGTGCTGGTCGCGGCACCGACTGCGGTGTACGACGCCGGATTCGGAAGCGCGTCCACGCGCGTGATCACGGGCAACTGGTTGGGCACGGTCAGTGAATCGAAGACCAGGCCGTTGATGATCTGAAACTGGCTGAGGCCCCGCTCTTCAATCTCCAGCGTCAGCACATCTCCGGGCACGGCATTGGTCACGTCAAAGAAATACCAGTCGGGCCGTACATAGGCATTCGCGCCGGTCATGGGGACGGTGACCCCGCCGAGGATCATGCTCGTGGGCTTCTGGTTATCTCCGCGGTCGGTCATGAACCCGATGCGGACCCGGGTGATATTCGTCACATTGTCGCCGAAGGTGAATTGCAAAACGTTGGTGACTTCCTGCACGCCACTATCGCTAAAACGCCTGCCAAGGTATCCGGAGTCGATATCAGAAATGCCGGAACCGATCCCGACCGACGGATCATCGATCTGGTCTCCGCCGGACATACCCAGGCTCCAGTTGCCCGGACCATTGCCCGGCGCCCCGATGATTTTGACTTCACGCACATAGTGGGTCACGTTGCTGAACGTCTGGCCAGAGCGGCTTCCGGTGTAAAGCGTTCCGGCATAGGTCCCCCCGCTCTCCTGGATTTTGCTGGTGGTGGCAAAGAACACATACCCATCGGTGCCGTAGGCGTTGGGATGCCCCGGAAGGATCCAGGCCTTGGGCTCGCTATCGATCGAGCGGAAGTCCCCCTTGTGTCCGGTGTTGGTTGTGCTGCCCCAACCGCCGCCGTTCCCCATGCTGCTAAGCTCCGACCCAACCACGCTGACGGTGGGCGCAGCCATCAGGATTTGGGACGCCAAGCCCATAAAAGTGATAAAGAGTCCGATGTTTTTCATTTTAATATTCATGAGCGATTTGCTGTATCGAAAGTCGTAGAGGCTAAAGCCCCTTCTACGTACGCCCGGTAAGCCGATCTGCGATGTCATGGTGACCGAAGAGATCCGTAAGCCGGCGGTCCAGGCCCTGGTGTTTAACACTGAGCGATTCGTGATCGATGCCGAGTAATTTAAGCAAGGTCGCATGCAGGTCGTGGGCATGCAAAGGATCTTCCACGGCCCGGAAACCGAGCTCGTCGGTTGCGCCGATCACCTGGCCGCCTTGAACCCCGCCGCCCGCGAGCCACATGCTGAAGCCGTAGGGGCTGTGATCGCGTCCGTTGTTGCCTTCGGTGGTCGGCGTGCGCCCGAATTCGCCGCCCCAGATGACCAAGGTGTCTTCCAGCATGCCACGAGCCTTTAGATCATCCAAAAGCGCCGCGCAACCGCGGTCCACATCACGCATGAGCGTCACGTGTCGATTGTGATTGTTGCCATGCGTGTCCCAGCCTTCGCCGCCGCACCCGTTGTAGATCTGCACCATGCGCACGCCGCGTTCGACCAGGCGGCGGGCGGTGAGGCATTGCTCGCCAAAGCCACCGCCGTATTTTTCGCGTGTGGCCTTCGACTCGCGTGAAAGGTCTACCGCTTCCGGCGCCGCCATTTGCATGCGATACGCCAGTTCATAGGAGGCAATACGCGCGTCCAGATCCGGGTCGAATCCACGTTGTTCGCGATGTTGACCGTTCAACGTTCGAACGTAATCCAGCATCTTTCGCTGATCCCCGAAACCTTTGGCCGGTTGAAGGTTTGGGATCGGAGCACCGGTCGCGTTGAGCTTCGTGCCCTGGTAAACCGAGGGGAGAAAACCGTTCCCCCAGACGCCGGTTCCCGGCTTGAGTCCGCCATCGTTCATGACCACGTACGCGGGCAGGTTGTCCGCCTCGCAGCCAAGTCCGTAGGAGAGCCAGGAGCCCATAGACGGCCGTCCCATGCGATCATGACCGGTGTTCATCAGCCAGATGCCCGGGGTGTGGTTGAACACTTCATGGTGGCAACTTCGGATAACGGCGAGATCGTCCGCATGATGCTGCATGTGTTTGAAGCCATCGCTGATTTCGATGCCGGATGCGCCGCATTTCGTAAAATTGAACCGACTGGCCATGAGCTTTTGATTGCGGACCTCGGTGAACTGCAGCTTGAGATTCGGCATGCTGTCCGGCGGCTTCTTGCCGTCGTATTTTTTAAGCGCGGGTTTGGGGTCGAAGGTGTCTACTTGACTGGGACCGCCATGCATGAACAGCCAGATCACGCGTTTCGCGGTCGGCGCGAAATGAGGCGGCTTGGGGGCGAGCGGGTTGTCGGCGCGAACGTCCTGTGCCAGGAGTTGCTGCAGGGCCAACATGCCGCCGCCCATGCCGCAGGTCCGCAGCCAGTCGCGACGGGAGGAAATGGAATCAATCGACATAAATAAACTCATTGGTGTTGAACAAGGCGAGGCACCATTCAGCGATGCGGTTGATATCGCCGGCAAGATAGGTCTGCGTGGCCTCGCGCTCCGCGGGCTTGATCGGTCGGGAGAACGCGAGTAGCCAGCCGCGGTCGATGATGGCGTCCAGGTCGTCACCGCATTCTCGCTTGAGCCGTTGAGCGAACGCGGTCGCCAGTTGCGTACTCACCCGGTCATTGAGCAGGTTGAGCGCCTGGGGCGAAACCACCGTGGCGTCACGTCTTGCGCAGCTCACGATCGGCTGGCCCACGTTGAAGCTTTCAAAGAAGGGATAGGTCAGCGAACGATGGATCACGACATAGATACCGCGCCGCGCCCATTCAGAACGTTGCTCCGGGGAATTCCATTTCGCATTTTTCATGGCTTTGATTGCCTCCGGGTCAATTGGAGGGAACACCGCGGGACCGAACAGGGTTGGGTTGAGTTCACCCGAGGTGACGAGCAAATTATCCCAGATGGCTTCCGCCTCAAGACGTCTGCGGGGAAAGCGGCTGTACAGTTGGTTCCCTGGATCCAGCCGCGCGGCCTCCGCCGAAGTCGTGCTGCTCATCCGATAGGTTGCCGACTGCATGATATGCCGATGCAGGTCTTTCAGACGCCAATCGCAGTTGATCAGGTAGCTCGCGAGGTAATCCAGCAGCTCGGGATGGCTCGGAGGTTCGCCCATCAGGCCGAAGTCATTGGGCGTGTCCACCAGCGGCTGGCCGAAGTGCCACATCCAGACCCGGTTGGCGATGACGCGTGCGGTGAGCGGATGCTCGGGCGAGGTGATCCAGTTCGCGAGATGCAAGCGGCGTTGTTGAAAGTCATCCGCGGAGCTCTCCTCGCAGGGGCCACCACCCGGCAGGCGCTCCGGGAATCCCGGGAGTACCTTTCCCGCCGGTGATTCGTAGTCCCCTCGCGTGAAAAGTTGAGTCGTCGGGGCCGATCCGCGATTGGCGAGGATACGCATGCGTGCCCCTTTGCGCTGGGCCTCAGCATTTTTGTCTTGGGTCTCCTCGACGGGCAGGTCCTTGATTTCGCTTGCGGCGAAAAAAGCCTGGAGGGCAAAATAATCGCGTTGGGTGATCGGGTCGGCCTTGTGATCGTGACAGCGGGCACAGCCGAAGGTCATGCCGAGAAACGCTTCGCCCGTGGTGTCGGCCGCATCCGTCAGTCGCTGATACTCCAGGCGGCGGGGCCGTTTGATGCCACCTTCTTCGGCGAGTGGGCCGACAGTGTAAAAGCCCGTGGCGAATCGGCTGGCTTCGTTCGTATCTTCCAACCGGTCGCCGGCAATCTGCTCCCGGATAAAGCGATCGAAGGGCTTGTCCGCATTGAACGCCCGGATGACGTAGTCTCGATAATGCCAGGCGTGGTGATAGAAATTGTCGAGCTCGTAGCCCGCGCTATCGGCGTAGCGGGCCACGTCCAGCCAGTGACGCGCATAGCGCTCGCCGTAATGCGGGGAGGCGAGCAGGGATTCGATTTGATCGTTCCACGGCAGCGGGGTTTGGACAGGTTCCGGCGGCAGGCCGAGCAGGTCGAAAGAGGCGCGGCGGAGCAAGGTCACGGCATCCGTCGGCTCCGCCGCTTTTAAGTCGGCGGCTTCCAGGCGGGCGAGGATGAAGGCGTCGATGGGATTCACTACCCGACCGGCCTGATTGACTCGCGGTATCGCCGGCTTGCGCAACGGCTGATAGGCCCAGTGCTTCGCGGCGGCATGCGCGATCGTTTCGCTCAGCGGCGTGAACGGTTCAAGCGGGACGTTCTCCGGCTCGGGTTCGGGCGTACGTGGGGGCGATGGATCGGCCTTCACCACGCGTTTTTCCGGCCGGGGCGGGAGGTGTTTGGCGATCGCTTCGAAATGCGCTTTCACACGCTTGGCACTCAGGATGTGCGGATAAATTGCGACTTCGTCCATGTCCCCCTCGAAAAAACGACCGCCGGGATGCACCTTCTCGCCCCCGATGTTGATGGGTCGGTCGCTGAACACCTTGCCGCCGCCATCGTTTCCGGAAAAATGCACGGCCCCGTCGACATAGAGTTTCGCAGCGCCGTTTTCCGCGCGGGTCAGCACCACGTGATGCCAGTGACCGTCGTTCAGGGGATCGTTGGCTTTCGATGTGAGGTAGAGGTCTTTCGGTTTTCCTTTTGGACCGGTTTCCGCGAGCAGGCGCCCTTCGTCGATGCCGCGTTGCGATGCGGCGTTGATCAGCCAGTCCGCGCTGCCCGGTCCGGAGGTCGCGGTGGAAATCAGGGTGGCACTGCCGGGCCAAAATCGTTCGCCCCAGGCCTGGGTGGAGCGGAACCAGAGTTCGACGCTGAGCGTATGCATGTCCAGACCGTTCCGATCCACGATCTCGATGTAGGATGACGTGCCGTTAAATCGCACGGCCTTACCCTTGCTGCCCGGAAGACCTTCGCTTGGCGTCACACCATCCCGGGAGATCCCGTGATGCCCTTGCCCCGACGCATCTTTTGCTGTCTCGTCGCTGTCGTCAAATCGCCACCAGGCCGCAGGCTGGTCCTGTTTGATCAGCTCTGCGTAATCAGCATGTGCGATGCCGGCGAGCGTGAGGATTAGCAAGGGGATGATACAGGCTTTGAGCACCGGTGCAGTATACGAAGGTACTGGGATCAGGTCCAGACGATGCCTTCCCGGATATGCTTCAATGCTCATACTACTACATATGAAGGCTGTGGCCATCGTGGACAAGAATGAGTTGTAAAAAACATATTTTAGATTCTCCGAATGGCCAGCAGGCTAACTCACCCCTGTCATTTATGGCTGTGGTAGTTGGCAAACTTCATTTGTATTGAAAGGATTTACTCTGGGGAAACCGCGTGAAAATATCGGTTCATTTTTAATCTTTTTCTTTAGCCTGTGGGAATTCAGATGTGGTCTAAAAGCGACGCTACTTCTTCAAGGATTTGATGTAGATCACCAACGACTCCACTTGCTCGTCGTTGAGGACGCCCTCGTAGATGGGCATGCCGGCTTCGCCCGTGACCGCGCCTTCGGCGACCTTCGCGCCGGGGGTGAGGATGGATTCGCGAAGCCAATCTTCGTCTGCAACGACCGTTTCCCCGGAGCCGATAATCTTGCGTTCGCGACCGAAAAGGTTCATCCACGTGGGGCCGCTTTTTCCTGCCATCGAGCCATCGGTGGAGTGGCAGGCCAGACAACCGAGCTGCGTATAAAGAATGGCTCCTTTTTCTGCCGTGGGATTGGCCGGAGCCTTGGCTATCAGGGGGCCCACGGAGGTCAGATCCACTTCGTTGTCGGCAAATCCGTGTTCGATCAGGTTGAAGTTGCGCAGGAGATGGGCGGTCAGGAAGGTCTGGTTTTTGATGGGCGTCTGGTCAGCAGTTGCTATGTCGTAGCTCACTTCAAGTTGCATCACTTCGCGCATGTCCGGAATGCCGAGGAAGACGCTGCGTTTGTCTTTGGACAATTTCGCTGAGGCGACAATCAAGTCTTCCGTTCCCGGTGTTCCGTCCAGCTTGAGGTTGGGGGATCCGTAAGCCTTCGTTCGTTCGTAATTCCATCGACGAGCCCCGTACGAAGCAGCTGAAGAGGCCGATTCATGGAGGGGGGCGGCGAAACTCAAAAGCAACCCACGCTTTTCAGCGCGCACCGAAGTTGGCACGGCCAGATGGGTGTTTGTGTCAGGGCGAATCCGTCCAAACCACGAAACTTCCGTCGCGCTGGTTCCCCAGATTTTGAAACCGGTCAGGTAGAGCAGTCCATCCGCTGGATTGACCGCGCCCTTCAACAAGGGGGCATCGATGCTGACGGGTAATTCGGTGACACCGCCTTGCGAAATCAGCTCGTCCACATCAGCGTGAATCTGAAACAGTTTTGGTGGATGATAGGATAGCAGGATCGGCTGTTCGTTCAGCTGGCCCATCTTCGCTCCGCGCATCCATACAATCGAGGTGGACGAAGCACAGGTCTGGTGCGGAATCCAAGTCAGTGGCGGGCTCACCGGGCGCAGCTTGTCCTCTTCCGTTCCCGGGTGGCCGTAAAACGCGCCCTGCTGGGCGAAGATAACCGGCGTAGAGGGAACCCAATCCCCTTGCTGATCGGAAACTCCGATCGCGCCGGTTTTTGCATCGTAGCCGAGGAACGGTTGACGAAATCCGCGTGCGACCTCAGTCACCGTTTTTCCATCGGGCGAAATGCGTAGAAGCGTTCCCGACGCGTTGCTGGCTGAGTTCTGGCCGGGCTTGCAAACGAGGAAGCTGCCGTCGGACTCGACTTCGATCGCCGAGGCGTACTCGCGCGTCTCAGCTGTTTGCACAATCTGCGAACAGAACAATTCGTGATAGTCCGCTTCGCCGTTGTTATCGCGGTCGTGGAGCCGCCAGAGGCCATTTCGGTCGAACACGAACAGCTCACCATCGCGAACTCGAAGGCCATGAGGTTCGTGAAGCCCGGACGTAAAACGACTCCAGACAATCTCCTCCGAATCCGGTCGCAGGCCGTCTGCGAACCAGACGTCGCCATCGAAGGTCACCATCGCTAACCGGCCATCCGGGTAGAAGTCGATGCCCGCTCCGCGAACGCCGCGATCCCACGGATTATCCAAGGGGAGCGGAATCGCCTCGACGTTGAGAGCACCCTCGCTTGCTGGGTTTGTCAGGGGCAATCGCACGACTTCCGACCAGCGCTTACCCGCAGCTGCTGGCGTGGGTTGAGGTTCGATGGGCGTTTCCGGCTTGAAGATGATGGTGGTGGTCTGCGGAGTGGGCGAAGCCGGAATTCGGCAAACCAGATTGAATCCTTTCCGGTAAATCGAGCCGGGACCCCGGACCTCAAAAGAATCCGGCTCCGATCCATGACCAGAAACCAGGAACTCCATCGTTTCCGGCAAAGCGGGTAGGTGCAAATGCCGCTCAAGACCTCCTTGGCTCAGGTTGAACGTTTCCCGACAGGATAAGCCTTCGATTTCATAGTCAATCGCCACGCCCTCGCTCAAATCCACGCCAACCAATTTACCGAGCTGAGGATCGAGTCCGCCTCGCCCCACTTCCTTTTCGTTCGGCTGCGGCGGACGCGGATCGCGCATCTCAGCTGGGACCGTAAGGAGGTGATCCTGAAAACCGGGGCCGCTCCAAGTAGCCTTCATCGACTGTCCACCGCCGCGTTCAGTGAATTCGACTCGGAGCCGATGCGCGCCTGCCTCTAACCGAATCGTTGCCGGTGAATCCGGCCCGTTTGCGACGACGAGTTGATCATCGAGAAACAGCTTAGCCCAGTTGTCCGCGGTCAGCGCAAAGGTGTAATCGCCGGTCTCCGGCGTATCGAGTTGACCATAAAAAATCATCACATAATTATCTTCTTTTCCTGCCTGATCGATGTCCATGAGACCGAACGGCAATTTCCCTTCCGCAGACGGTTCTTTCCCGGTAGTCGCTCCCAGATAGTTCGGGCCCTCCCAGGCGCGGTAGCTCAGATCTCGGATGCCTCTATTGTCCGAAGCAACCGCGGGATAGCGACTCGCTCCCGGCGCGATACCATTATTGATCCACTTTATCCCCTTCGGTTTCGGCAGTTTTCCCTGCCCCCACATAACTTTCTTCAAAACGTAAGGATAACTGTTAACCGCCATGCTGTTATTCGTAAATGGCTCACCCTCCGCCTGCCAAACCGCGGCAACCCGCAGCAAATCGACATCCCACGCGAGGTAGACGTTTTGCCCTAACGGAAACACCAGCGCTCGTGGCGTCAGGTTGTTGTCGCCCATCCCCTTCGCATCAACAACACACGAAAAGAACGGCATTTCGGGTTCAATCCAGCGCTCCCACTGGCCGAGCTTTTTTCGTTCGGTAAAATCCCCTACGCGCCCGTAAATTCGGATGTCGTCGAAATCGTTCATGTCGTCGAACGAACCAATCCCGATTCGGCCCGTACCGAAAGTCTCATCCTTCGCCGTCATCTGCGGCGTCTCCATATCGTTGAAGTAGACCTCGATCGTTCCCTTCGCTGAATCGCGGATCACTTTCACCTCGTGCCAGTCGTTGGTCCACGGCGTCGGCTGGTTGTTTTTGGATATCGCGACGCGCGGCTCATCGTTCACAATCATGATCTGCCCACTAACAGGATCCGGCTTCGCGCCGAGGTGAACATAGTAGAAATTCTGCGCGTCCTGATGACCGAAAAACACACAACAATCACGATGCCCCCCCGTGTCGTTGGTGCTGCGAACGCGAAAGGTCATCACGAAATCCGCCACCTTCAAATCATTCACCAACGCGACATGAAGGGGGCTGCGAACCTTCGGCTGATAATCGCTGTTACGCCGATTGATCCCAAAAACGTAGTTTCCATCGACTTCCCGGTGTGTCCAACTCGTTTCGTCCGTCACTTCCCAACGGTCGCGGCCGTTTTCGAAGTCTTCGGAAAACGCCAGAGGCAGACCGTTCATCGATTGCGGCTCCTGGGCCGCCGCCTGCATGAAAACGAGCGCGGAGCAGAGACAGGCGAGTCTCATTCGGGAAAAGTTGTGGTACTTCATGGGTTCGGTTCTCTCTAGTTGGAATAGAATTCTTTGCTACGGAAGAGACGATGGATGTATTCCCTAATCGCGAAGTTCTTTTCCTTCACTTGGGAAATGATTTTGAGAACATTTTACCTGCTCCAACACAACACCCAAATCGGAGTCTTCCCCGTTTCATACGTCGCGATCCTCGCCAAGGTCCCCGTCTCCTGATTCACGCGGTAAACCTCCAGCTTGTGATCCAACTCACAGGCGGCGAAGACAAAACGCTCTGTTGAATCGATGCAGAACGAACGCGGAAACCGACCGGTCAGGAATTGGCCGATGGATTTCAGCTTCCCGGTTTTGGGATCGATCGCAAAGCCCGCCAGGCTATCGCCACGAGGTTGACCCTCTTCCACATCGCGACGATTATCGCGATTGGATACGTAAACAAAACGACCATTGGGCGTGATGTGGATGTCGGTCCCCGCGAACGACTTCTTTCCTTCCCAATCCGGGTGCAGGGTGGAGAGCGTTTCCTGCAAGGTAAGTTTTCCGATCTGCGGATCTTGCTTCCAGGAGCTGATCCCGCCGCCGCGCTCGTTCGCGGTAAACCCCATCGCCAGCGTTGGGTGATGCGCGTAGTGACGCGGCTCATGATAGTGGTGATCCTTGTCAGGCCCGGGTGTCGTTGTTGGGTTCAGGGGCGTGAGGGTTCGGGCTTCGGAATCGAATGCATATTGATAGATCACATTCGCCTTGGTGTGCGGCGAATAGGCAAAGCGGTTTGTGGGGTCGGTCATGATGGAATGCGCGTAGTGCACCGTTTGTTCATCGTACGTCGACTCACCGGTGCAGCGCCGGTTTTCGTCAATCTTCCAGACGCCGATCGCTCCGCCGAAGTTGGAAGCAAGGATCGCGCGGCCGGTGTTATCAACATGAAACGCGGGCGATCTGAAAGCAACGGGTGCGATGTGAAGTTGCTCCAGTTTACCGCGATTGTTTTTTAACGAAACGATATGGGGTTTGGCCTGTTTCTCCCCCTCGGCTTTGATGTGGGCGTGGGCGTAGAGCATCTCACCATCGCGCGTCAGACTCATCGCCCCCCCTACCCCCGGCAGTTGCAGGCGTGCGTGCTCGCTCAAGGCGCCCGATTGGGGATCGATGCGATACGAGACCAGGTCTTGATCATTAGCGGCGGCAAGAAAGAGAAACGAGTCTGCCGCGGCGGATGTGGTCAGGCCGAGGAGTGCAGTTAGGAAGATATACGATTTCAGGTTCATAGTTTTTCCAGATTTAAATAATTGAGATAATGGAATCCAACCACATCGGTTACCGCAATAACGCCCGGTAGTACAAGGTGGCATCCTGCGGATTT
>JBLIND010000061.1:0-21376 GCA_047639095.1 Candidatus Omnitrophota bacterium
GAAACCTACGGGGGGATCGTTCACGTCGCGTTCAGCGACCTGGTGCCCGCCGTGAATTACCGATTACAACTGCTCTTTTTCGAGCCGACCAATCCCAATCGAGGCTACGATGTCTTGTTCGATGGCCTCTGCATCTATAACGATTTTACCGCAGGACTCGGAGGGAACCAGGGCGCGGTCCTGACCTACGATTTCATGGCGACCCAGAGCAACCACGCGGTCATTCTTGAAGGACGTGGCGCTCCCTTCGTGGATTCCGCGCCCATCCTGCAGGGCCTGACCCTGGAACGCGACATCCCGATCGCCCGCGCCCCCGGGCATGCGGTCGCGCGCGTGGAGGCGGGGACCTTGATCCTGAATGGTTCGGTTGACCTCGACGGTTCCGAGCTGGAGCTCGCGGGTGCGGGGGATCACCAGGTTGATGTTGCTCTCGGAGGCTTCGGGGCAGAATCCCTGCGCAAATCGGGTGGGGGAACGGCGGTATTGAACGGCGCGAATACCTTTATGGGGGAGGTCGTGGTGGAAGAGGGTGCCCTGGTGGTCACGCGCAACGACTCTCTGGGCTCGATGCTGGGCGGTACTCGCGTGGATCCCGCAGGCCTGCTGGTGTTGGATGGTGGCCCCTTGAGCATCAACGAAGATCTGACCTTATCCGGAACTCTGCTGAACCTGGCTGGCACCAATACGGTTCTCGCTTCCGCCCAGGTGCAGGCGCCACCTTACCTGCCGGGACCGTTGCGCATCGATGTGGCCGATGGACGATTAGATGTTTTACCGGATGTGAACCTGGAAGTGCGTGACCTCGTCGTCGATGGCGCGGGCGATCTTCTTCTTGACGGGGCGATCCATATTTATACCGGGCCGATTACGCCTTCCTTGAACGTGCTGGATACCCTGGTGCCCGGGAATTATCCTTTCACCGCCGCAGGCGAGTCGTTCCTGGGTTATGTCGACCATGACGGGTCTGACGCCTGGTTGCTGATCGGTCGCGGTAGAGAAGGGTGGGAGTTCGATGCCGATGGGCAGGGCGCGATCACGAATGTCTATCAGGGGCTCGAGACCACGAATGCGTTTGCTCCTGCCGTGTACAGCGAGGCGGTCATCAATGAGCTGCTCGCTCAAAGTGGGGTGACCATGGCCGATATCGAGGTGCGGATTAAACGCGCGGCGGACATCGATGGCTTGACCTACCAGGAATCGCGCTGGCGGGATTTTCAAACCGCGCAATGGACGTGGGCCTTGAATCAGAACCCGGTCGGTCTGGCCGTTGCCTACGAGATCCTCAGCGGACCCGGTGCGGGATTCGTCGACCTCACCAGCAGTACCCTGGATGCCTGGACCCTGCCCGGGAATGCCGGCAATGATGCTACACGGCTTTTCACCTGGGCCTGGGGGGGGCATGGCTCTCTGCAGGGGTTCAGCTATGGTGGTTCAGTCCAAGGCGTGGATAATAACAGCCCTTCGACCTTCATGTGGGAGTTCGCCGTGGAGGGGCATGCGCTTCCCTACAGCGAAATCTATATCCGGAGCAGGCGGGCGGTGCCCTTTACCATCGGCAGTTCTCTCACCAAGCACGGGGCCGGTCGGTTGACCCTGTCTGCGGCGAACGAGTTCCTGGGGGATACCATCGTGCATGCGGGGGATTTGCAGGTGAACAATCCCAGCGGATCAGGAACCGGCTCCGGCATGGTACTCGTCGCCGCGGGTGCTGGATTAGGAGGATCGGGATCCGTCTCCGGCCCGGTCACGCTGACTTCGGGAGCGCTTCTGTCGCCCGGAAATGTGATTGGCACCTTTACCGCCAATGGCGGGTTGAACGTCGCCACGCCGGGTGCCGCGACGACGGTTACGATCGAGTTGGCCAGTCCGGTGCTTGCCGATCAGCTGGCGATATCGGGGAGTGTTGCCCTTCAAAACATGACCCTCGATGTCGAGACGGTCATGGGCTTCACGCCCACCGGTTCTGTGACGTATACGATCCTGACTACGAGTGGCGGGGTGACCGGAACGTTTGATGGATTGTCCGAAGGCGCCACCGTCGATGTGGGTGGTACACCGTTTACGATACAGTACACGGGCAATGATGTCGTCCTGACATCGGGAGGCACCGTTCCCGATGGCCCGCTCGGGTTGAGCGTCGTGCGGACGAGCCCGGGGGTATACGATGTCTCGTTCATGGGCGAGGCCACGACTCCCTATACCATTGAGTTCACGGAAACCTTGAGCCCGCCCAGCTGGCAGACGATTGGTGCTGTGCAATCGGATGGCACCGGCCTCTACGGGCTGCAGCACACCTTCTCCGGACCACGCGGGTATTATCGCTCGACGTTTCCTTGATGGGTCCAATGGCATGAAAAAAGGCCCTTCTTGCGAAAGGCCTTTATCATGAAAAGGTCAGGCGCGAATTACTTGGCGTCGTCCTTCTTTTTCTTTTTGTCGCCACCCGGCTTGAGTCGGGCAACCATCTCTTCCTTGCTCAGGCTGCCGTCAGCGTTGGTGTCCTTCTTGCTGAAATACGCCTCGCCCTTTTTCTTGGCTTCTGCGTCATCCGCACGTTTGCCGAGGAATTCAGTCAGGCTCAACTTGCCGTCGCCATCCTTGTCTTTCTTGGCAAACATTTCGGCCGGATCACCGCCTTTTTTCTTGTCGCCCTTTGCGCCGTCTTTTTTGGCATACGCCGAACCCAACAGGCCGGAAAGAGCCAACATCATTGCTGCGATCATCATTTTTTTCATCATTCACTCCACGTATACACTTAAGGCTGGGATTCATGCCGGGCCTCTTCCGGAGTCCAAGACACCTTGCGCTGGATGTAGGTATTACTGAACGCCTGCCGGGTTTGTGACGCAAGATAAATGTTTCCAGCCGGCATGGTATTCAAGGGGGGGGAGAGGTCGGCTGGCCTGGGGGAGGTTCTGCTCAGAACCCGCCGCGGTCGGTTTTGATCCGATAGATTTGCAGGAGCGGATCCCGGGTGTCCCGGGCCTTCTGGCGGTCGAGCACGATAATACGTCCGGTACTCGATTCCAGCTCGATAAACGGACCGGCATTCGGATCCTCGCACAATTCGCTCAGGTGTTTCAGGCCGCGCAGGGTGGTGCCGTTCGCCTCCTCGATGATCATCATGTTCAAGGTGTGGTAGCCCTGGTTCATGCTGGAGGCGAGGACCTTGAGCAGCACAATGATCTCATCCTTCTCTTCGCGTGCGGTGTTGTCGGTGATTTCCGCCACCAGGTGCTTCGGGGCGTTGTTGTACCAGCTTTTGCCCCATTCCTTCAGCAGGTTCTTGGAGAGCGGGCAGAACACCAGCCCGCCATAGACGAAGTAGGCGGGGGGGAGGTCGTATTGCTCGTGGGGCACGAGGAGGTCGGCATCGCTGATACGGGTCAGCTTGATGGCGAGTTCCTGCTCCTGACCCTCGCGGAGGACGACCGCCTTCACGGTGTCCCCGACCTGATGTTGTTGTACGGCATGGCTGAGGCTCGTCCGTTCATCCGGTCGAAACTCGATTGTGCCGTCGTTCGCGATATCGTGGTCTTCAATATGGGTGACCACATCGCCCACACGCAGGATGCCATCGGCCGGCGCGCCGGGGAGCACCTGAGTGATGAGGACTCCCGTGGTTGTGAGGTCGACTTTGTATTTCCGCTTCAGGTCCGGGTTCTCCATGTCCTGCAATTTGATGCCGAGGCTGGGGAAGCCATCGTAGGTTCCATCCTTGAGGTCATCCAGAAAATGTTCCACCACCGTAACGGGTACCATGTAGCCGATGTTGTCGGCATCCCCGAGGGTCTGCATCACTACGCCGGCAATTTTGCCATCCGAGATCACCGGGCCACCGCTGTTGCCGGGATTGATGGCGTTATCAATCTGGCCGCCCAAGAGCTGAAGCGAGCTGTGTGCGTACAGGATATGTTCGATGCGGGAGACGACCCCTTTGGTCGTGCTCAAGGTGTCGCCGCCCAGCGGGAAGCCGTAGACGAGTACGTCCTTCTGCGTCTCGGGGAGGGTCCCCAACTCGATTGGGGCAACACCTTCAAAGAAACTCGGATCGTCCACGGTTAACAGCGCGAGGTCCGCGTGGTGGGAAACCGCCAGCACCCGGGCCTCCACGCGCTGGGCCATGCCGAATCGGCGTAGTTGGATGTAGGTCTGATTACTGACCACGTGGGCGTTGGTCAGGATGCGTTTTCCATCGATGATCACGCCCGACCCGGTGGAAGAGCGTGGTCCTTTCATGCTCCAGGGGTTGTAATAGTCCGGCGCGTTGGAAATACAGTAAATTTTGACCATAGCCGGTTTGACCTGATCATTGGCCTGTGCCGTGGCGAGGAGGAGAGGGAGGCAGACTATCAAGTGGGTCATCAATTTCATCAGCAGGATTCCGGTTCGGAAAGAGCCTAAACCAGCGGAACCTTTTCTGTTGATCTAAAAATGGGCGAAAATGGTGGCAGGAAGCCCTGGCTCCGGCTTTCAGCCGTTGACTTGTACGGCTTTTTTCTTTTATGGTGCAAAGTCATGTCCGAAAACGGATCCAACTTACCACCAGATTATCACACGCATACCGAACTTTGTCGGCATGCGGAAGGACGTCCCGCAGACTACCTGCGTCGGTCGCGTGAGCTGAATATGGATCAGATGGCGGCGACCGATCATTGTCCCAATCCACATGGGTATGATCCGGAGAATCGCATGGCGATGGAAGATTTTACCCGCTATCGCGAGTGGGTTGAAGAAGCCAAGCTGGGCAAGAAAGAGCGGATCCTGTTCGGGGTTGAAGCCGACTTTTATGCCGGGTGCATTACCTGGCACGATGAGTTCCTGCATTCCCATCCGCTGGATATCGTCCTCGGTGCCGTGCACTACCAGTCCTTCTGGGCCACCGAAAAGTCGGAGCAGACCCTCTTTGATAAGGATGAACTCATCCATGTCTACCGTCGGTACTACAAACTGGTCACCTTGATGGCGGATTGCGGTCTGTACGACGTCGTGTGTCATCTCGATCTGCCCAAAAAGCATGGGCGTAAACTACCGGATGCGGATCAACGCAAGCTCGTACTCCCCACGCTCGACCGGATTGCCCGTTCCGGTATGGCGATTGAAATCAATACCTCCGGTCTCAGGGAAAAAGCAGGAGAGATGTATCCTTCACAGCAGATCCTGAGCTGGGCCCATGAACGGGATATCCCGATTACGTTTGGATCCAACGCGCATACCCCATCTCAGGTGGGAGCCGATTTTGATAAAGCCGTCGCCTTGGCCCGTGACATTGGCTACACCCACTATAATTCGTATTACCAGCGGGTCGTCGAATCTCTACCCCTATAAGCCGATTTTACGTCCGTTACCCGTCCTCGAGAACTCCCCATGAAGCCGAACAAGATATTGCGTATGCGTTCTCCCGTCTTTGGTGTTATCGCCATTGGAGCCGCCATCTTTTTGACCATCAGCCAGGATCTCCTGGAAGCAAGTCCCATTGCCTTTCCTGGCAGCCAGTATACGGAAAGCTTCGATGCGGCACTCGGGGTGGAATAAACCCTGGATCGCTGGTCTCCCCTGGCTGTACAATCCGGCCCGGCTGTCGTTACGGCGACCGGCACGGGTCTTGCCCAGGTGCGACCAAGCACCGGTGGATTGGATGACACCGCCTTTGGTGGCGCGACCTTTCCGCTCGCTTCTGTGACCACCGCCGGTGCCTACACCGATTATGGATTCTCGGGGAACTGGCTGGCGAACTCGGGGGCGAATGCTGCCGATTCGGCGATCCTTGAATTCAACAATCTCCCCATGCATAACAGCCTGAGCCTGCAGTTCCTGCTCGCGGCCGCCGATTCGGTGGACGCCTCGGATACCCCGTTTACAGTTCGCGTTGATGGCGTCGATCTGTTCGTCCACAAGTTCAACACGGGCGGCTATAATTTAGATGGCACGCCCGGGGTCACTTCGCTCGCCCTGTTAGAGAATCTGAACGGGAACTATCGCGAACAATGGCAGGACAACGCCGGAGCAGGTCCTGCAAATGATGCGGACCGGGTAGCCTTAACCTGGACCCTTGATTCGGCATACGACGTGAATACCCTATCTGCGCTTACGGACATCCCGCACACCTCGGATACTTTGACCATTGAATTTCTTCATGGCTTGTCTTCGGATTTCAATGACGAGCTGACCGCCCTGGACAACCTCTCCATTACGCTCAACGTGATTCCGGAGCCGGGTTCCTTTGCGCTGCTGTCCCTGGGGCTCTTTGGTCTCGGCGGGTATATTCTTCGTCGCCGTAAAGCCTGATTGATTCGGCGATGAGCTCGCAGGAAGCATCCAAGAGGCGTTCCCGTCTTGATTTGATCCTGCTGGCTTGTGCGGTTCTGGGCCTTACCGGGTTCGCGTATCTCCAGTTTTTCCCTGGTAAATCACCCCCTGAGGCCCCGGCCCTGCCAGATGCCGTTGCGACCCAAGCCCGCAGTCTTGCCGAGGAAGTGGCATGCATCGAGGCCGATCGCGATGGATCCTTTCCCGGAGAAGCGCTTGAGATCCGCCTGGCGGAGCGACTGAAGACCTTTGGTGCGGCGCTGGTTCGGGGGGAGGACCTGGCATCCTGGCTGCAGGGAAATGGTCCCTGGTCGGCCAGCATCCCTGAACTCGGGGAGCAACCCGTTGGTGATTTTGTCGTGAAGCGCATGGCTTCGTCGCCATCCGTTCGGACGTCGAGCAGGACGGAGATGGTGCAGCAGCTACGCGATCAGATCGGCACACCATCCGCACAGGCACAGTTTAAAATCATTGGCATCCAGTCCTCCGGCCAACAGATTTCCACCGAGGTTCTGGTTCAATTCGTGGGTGAGCTTGATGCGCGACCGTTTCAATTGGATGCCACCTGGCAGGTCACCTGGCGGCTGGAGGATCCGCCGATCATCACCTCCCTTACGCAGCAAAGCGGAGCACGGGTTACAGGTAATAAACGCCTCTTGCTGGATTGTACGGATGATGTGATGCCCAGCGATGAGGTGAGCCGCAAGACGTTCGCGCCGGGACTCGATCGGTGGAGTCGGGAGTTGCACAACCTGTTGGGTACGGAGTTGGTCGGCTACCAGGGATTTGGCATGGGGGACGTCAACGGAGACGAGCTGGATGATCTGTACATCTGCCAGCCGGGCGGTTTGCCTAACCGTTTATTCATCCATCAACCCGATGGTCGATTGGCCTTGGCCGAATGTCCTCCGGTCGCCTTGCTCGACCGATCGCGCAGCGCCTTGATCATCGATTTGAACAACGATGGTCATCAGGATCTCGCCGTGGTGACTGATCGATTCCTGGTCCTGTTTGAAGGCGATGGTCACGCGGGCTTCATTCGCCGGTCGGTGAAGCCGATCTCTGGCGCACCCTTTGGTCTGAGCGCGGTTGACTTCGATAACGACGGAGACCTGGATCTGTACGTCTGTATGTATGGTGCCTTATGGGGCGGCTTCGGTGACAGCGATGAACGATTTCCGGTCCCTTTTTACGATGCGCAGAATGGCGGCGCCAATCAGCTGTTTGTGAATCGGGGAGAGTGGGTTTTCGATCCCGTGGATCCACATAGCGAGGGGAATTCCCGCTGGTCGTTCAGTGCGGTGTGGGAGGATCTGGATCGGGATGGCTTTCAGGATGCCTATGTCGCCAATGACTTTGGTCGCAACCATCTGTATCGGCATGACCATGGCCAGTTATTTGTGGACCAGGCCACCTTGTTTGGGGTGGATGATCTGGGGCCTGGTATGTCGGCCAGTCTGGGTGATGTAAACAACGATGGCCGTCCAGATCTTTACGTGAGTAATATGTTTTCGGGAGCTGGTCAGCGTGTGACCCGGATGGCCGCGTTCCAGCCGGGCAGTGGGTCGACGACACGGGCCCGATTCCAGCGCATGGCGAAGGGGAATTCGTTGTTGGTCTGGCAGCCGAAGACGGATGATCCGACGACGATCGATCACTTTGACGACCACAGTGAAGCCGCCGGTGTGCGCATGGGCCGATGGGCCTGGGGTTCGACGATCGCCGACCTGAATAACGACGGTTGGCAGGACCTGCTGGTGGCCAATGGTTTTCTCACCCAGTCCAATGCGGGCGACTTGTGAAGTTTCTTCTGGCGCCGCGTGGCGGCGCAATCACCTTCCAGCTCCCGGGCCGATGCATCCCTGCGAAACTATATGCTTTCATGGGCTGCGACGACCCGGTTAATGGCCGAGGGGCATTCTTTCAGCGGCCGCGAGCGCAATGTGTGTTTCCTGAATACGGCGGACGGGCGGTTCTGTAATGCTTCGGCGGTGACCGGCTTCGATTTCGAGGACGACGGCCGGGCGCTGGCGACCATGGACTGGGATTTTGATGGCGACCTCGATGTATGGTTGTTCAATCGCTCCACCCCGAGGGTGCGGTACCTTCAGAATCAGTTGGCATCGCCTGGTCGGTATCTCCTGCTGAAACTTCAGGGGACCACCTGCAACCGTGATGCCATCGGGGCGCGCATTGAGTTGAACCTGGGCGCGCAGGTGATCACTCGAACCGTCCGCGCGGGTGAATCTTTTCTGTCGCAGGGAACGCGCTGGCTGCATGTGAGTTTGCCCGGGACGAATGGTGTGCATGAGCTGACTGTGAGCTGGCCTGGGCAGGGGATGGAAACTGTGCCGATTCCTGCATGGAATCGTGCTTACCGGCTCGTGCAGGGACGCGGAACCTTGCAGGCCTGGGACCCACCGCCCGTGAAGCCTCTGCATCCGGGAGCGCTGAATCCGCCAGCAGCCGACGCATCGATTCGCGTCGTCACCGCCGCACCGGTTCCGCTTCCGGATGTGAATCTGACCCTGAAGGCCCGGCCAACCCTGCTTCTGTTCTGGGCGAAGTGGTGTGCTCCCTGTTTGAGCGAGCTGCACGCCTGGTCTTCGGTTTCGGTGGACGGCCTGGATGTCCTGGCCGTGAATCTCGAATTCGAATTGGACGATGCCCGGATTGAGCAGGTGCTGAGGGATACGGGCTATCGGGGTGATGCTGCGCGCGTTGACGAAGCCGGTGGCCGTATGCTCGATTTGTTCCAGCGCTCCATCACCGAGCTGCAAGAGCCGCTGGTGCTTCCGATGGCCATGGTGCTTGATGAGCATAACCAGCTGAAGGTCCTGTACAAAGGTGGCGTGCTCCCCGAGGTCGTAGCGGCTGATGTGGCGGACATCGAAACCCTCTCGGAACAGGCGACACCGTTCCCCGGGACCTGGATCCATCCACCCACCGGAGCGGATCCCTTGCGGCTCGCCATGAAGTTGATGGATGAAGGCATGTACGCACAAGCAGATGCGTATCTTGCCCAGTCTCTGCGCTTGGAGGGCCTGGGGCGTTCGACGGCGACGCGCTGGTTCGCGCGCGGTGTGGTTATGGAGAACGCCGGGCAACTTGATCGGGCCATCGACCTGTTTCGCGAAGCCGTTCGGGCAGATCCGAACTATGCCCTCGCTTTTGATCGGATGGGGCAACTGTTCATGCACCGTCGAGAGTGGGCTTCCGCATTGGATGTCCTGGACCGCGCATGCCGACTCTCTCCGCGAGATCCCGACTTGCTGTGTCGTATGGGCTTAACCCTGCTTGCCATGGATGAGGTGGGCGGTGCGGCGGGCTGTTTTCAGGAAGCGATTGCGTTTCAGGCCGATCATCAGGTCGCTGGATATAACTATGCGTTCTGCTATCAGCGTCAGGGTCGCGTGGATGATGCGATCGCCTTGTACCGGGGATTCCTTCAAGTTCATCCGGACCATGCGCTGGCCGCGAACAACCTGGCCTGGCTGCTGGCGACGGGGCCGGGGCATGACCCCGAGGAGGCGATTCGGTTGAGCCAGCGCGCCCTGCAGGCCTATCCTGAAGAACCTGCCATCCTGATGACCGTGGCCGCCGCCGCAGCAGCAGGCGGTGATTTCGATCAAGCGGTTAAACAGGTCGATCGTGCCATCCCGCACGCGAAGGGAAGGCTGCTGAATCGCCTGAAGAAGCATCGAACGCGTTATGTGAACCACCAGATTTTGGTTGGACCGGATGCGTGAGGCGCTGGCCTCTGGCGCGGCCAATTTATGGGCCGGCTTTGCAATACATTGCTGCAGGCCGGAATGGGCAGGGTACCTATAGCCGCCAGGCGAGCAGCCCGACCAGGACCGTAAACGACGAGGAGAATACGTGAGCCGTGATGGCTGGGCAAATTGATAACGGATCATCGCGTGCTTACTCAAGCAGCAAGTCGCTCGTGCCAAGCCGGTAGTGATTTGCCCTGCATCAAGTAGGGGGTATTGTTGCAAAGCAATTTCTGGGCAAGTAAGGATTGTGATAAAGCGGGGGTTCACAATTGTTCGTACTCACCTACACCGCATACGCGGAAAGGCTCCGGCCTGTACGTGGAATATTTGGGGTTGGAGATCGTTACCTGCGGGACTATTGAAAAACCACTCTCACGCCTGCAATGATCTGTCAGAAAATGATCGACCGCGATTCGAAAACGGTGCTTTTCTACGGGTGTGCGATCGTTAGTCTCTGGCATTGTTTTAAACCATTCACGGGGTTCACAGATGATGATTAATCGCCGAGAAATGCTTCAGGGAATGGCCGCCAGCCTCGGTGCGCCACTGGGCTTGAGTCTGTTGCCGGGAGACGCACAGGCCGTAAGCAATTCTGCAAAGCAAACGGCGGGCAGTCCGAAACGCGTCATCTTCTTTTTACAGAACCATGGCTTTGACCCCTTAACCTGTATCCCCAAAGGCCTTGAAGAAAGCTGTGCGCTGGATGGCGTGACGCTTGCGGAGCCCATGCAGGCCTTGGAGCCTTACAAGGATCGCATGCATGTCATTACCGGTTTGCATGGGCGCCACACCAGCCCCGGTCACAGTGCATATTTCGGAGCCCTGGGTGGGTATCGCGGTTCAACCGGTGTCCCGCCGGCTGCTGCGACCATTGATTTTGCACTCAGCCAGGCCTTGCCGCAAACCATTCTCCCGCCGCTTTGCATCGGCATGGAGTCCATCGAGAGTATGAAAGCGCGCCCCACCATCGCCACCCTTACTGCTGCGGGTCCGAATCAGCCGGTCTTCATGCATTGCGACCCCAACATGCTGTACCAGACGCTCTTTGGCAGCATCGCCGAAGGGGATATCAAGAAGCACTACCTGGCGCGTTCAAATGTCATGCTCGACGTCGAGCGGGTGGCAACGCTCAAAGCCAGGGGCTTACCTGAGATCGAAGGTGAACGTTATGCAGGCTATGTGAACGGATTCCGGGATGTAAACGGATTGCGGGATGAATTATCCAAGATCTCAGGACAGCTTAAACAATACGCTCCTACATACGACGAACGTTATGCCAAGCCCTCGTTCGAAACCGACTGGCATGATGCCCTGTTGGAAATCGGGATCGCGGCGCTGCAGGCAAACCTGACCAATGTTCTGACGATCGGATCGGGATGCGGGGAGTATTTCGGTGCCTGGAAAGGGCTGGGTATTTCTCAAACCGGCCACGGGCTCGGCCATGTTGACCAACCGGATAATCCGATCTGGACAAAGATCCGGCAGTACAACTGTGAGATGCTGGTCAAACTCATGAAGGCGCTGGAAACGATTCCCGAAGGCGCTGGCTCTATGATGGATAACACCTTGATTGTGTACACCAGCAACAATGGTGAAAAGCAGCACACTGACGGGTCGAATTGGCCCTTTGTGCTGCTCGGGAACGCGGGCGGCCGTTTTAAGACCGGCCAATACACCCATGTAAACGAACGCCCGATCAACGATCTCTACACCACCTTCCTTCATGGAATTAACGCACCGGTTGACCGCTTCAACATGGGGCGAAATATGGCCGCGATTCACCACAGCAAGCTCGGCCCGATCGAGGCCTTGTTGGCATAGCTGTGAAACCTGCAGATCAAAAACATGGCTTGGCGGGGTGGAGCGTGGGGGTAGTGGGATGCGCGCTGATATCCGCGGTCGTTCTCTGCCAGACCGGCCGCGCAGCGGATGCCGACTTCCATACCCGGGTGGAGCCTTTTTTCGAAAAGTACTGCATGGAGTGTCATGACGATGAAACGCAGAAGGGTGATGTTTCGCTGGACCTTCTCCGTGATGTCTCGGTCGCGAACGCCCGTCTGTGGAAACGTGTCTGGGAGCAGGTGGCGCTGAAGGAAATGCCGCCCCGAAAGAAAAAGAACCAGCCGGAACTCGTGGAACGCCTGGAACTTTCCAACTGGATTACGGATGGCCTGAGTAAGGCGCTGAAAAATAATGGGGGCTACAGCGATCACCTGCGCCCGAGCAAAGGAAATCATATTGACCACGATCTGCTTTTTGGCGCCGAGCATAAAAACCTTGAACCGGCCTCCACTCCGGCACGCATCTGGCGCATTCATCCTCAGGAACATCTCGTTCGCTTGAATGATCTCATTTGCCCCAAACGGAAATATGATCCCGAACGCCCGGGGGTATGGACACACGGCGATCATATCCCGATGAACCTGGAAGGGGAGGTCAAAGTCTATTTTGGTTTGGATCGGTATATCGGGCATTTTGCTGATGGCTATAATGCGGTCAGCGGTTTTCAGTCTAACCTGACGCTGATCAAAGATCATGGGCTGCGCAACTACCCCTACCTGTACTCCGTCAACAGTTCCGAGGCGATGCAGATTGCCGGAGTCGCGGAAAAGATCCTGCGTTTCATGGCCCACGGTCCCGCGGCCGAGCCCTACCAGTTTGCCGATGATATCAAGGACATCCCGGGGCAATATCGAAGTCTGAATGACATTTTCTACAGCAACGAAATCAAGCGACCTTTGACGCCGGTGTATGAGCTGATGCAAACGGATGGCGTTAGCGACGAGCGCCTGACCGTGGTCATTCACTTTTTGTTTGAAGCCCTGACGCTGCGCCCACCCACCGCAGAAGAGACCACCCTTTATTTGGATATTGTCAAAAAATCCATCGACGAAGTCGGTAAAGAGGACGGGGTTTTCCTCGGGCTGACGCCGATCTTTCTGGACCGCGATGCTCTCTTTCGGGCGGAGTTGTGTGCGAGCGGGAATCCCGACAAGTACGGACGGGTGATGCTGCAGGGGGAGGAGCTTGTGCTCGCCATCAATGCGGCCTTTTCGTACATCCGCCCGGATACGGATCACCTATGGACGGCCCTGGCCGAGGGGCGCTTGAAGACGCGCGAAGACGTCAAACGGGAAGTCACGCGATTGCTGAATGTCGACCCCATTCGAAAGCCTCGCGTGCTGCAGTTCTTCCGGGAATATTTTGACTACGACCGCGCCTCCAGTATCTGCAAGGATCGAAAGGCACTTGAACGCGACGGGGGGCATTTCGATACGATCTACGCAGCCATGAACAGCATGATCGCCAATACCGATCGCCTGGTGGAATTGATCCTGCAGGAAGATCAGCAGGTGTTGAAGGAATTGTTGACGACCGATCGGGTGATCTATCAACCCTACACCTCGGGGCCGAATTATACCCATGGCCTGTTGTTTCAAACCGACATTACGTACTACAAGAATCGGGGTAAAAAATTTGTTCCTTTCAAGGTATATGAGGAAATCGAACCCACCGAAGACAATCGACTCGTGATCGAAAGGGCGAAAAGGGAGGTCTACGATCAGAACATGCTTCACCATATATTCCCGAATCCCGCGAAGCCGATTTATGTGCGTCAGTCGCAGTACGAAAAGGGCCCGCGTCCGCCTGCCGTGCATGCACTAAAGGCCCTGACCACCGTAGACTTGAGTGAACGTTTCGGCATTCTCACCCATCCTGTGTGGCTGGTCGCTCACTCGGATGCGATGGATAATCATGCGGTTTTACGCGGCCGCTGGATCCGGGAGCGTCTTCTGGGCGATGCCGTGCCGGATATTCCGATCACCGTTGATGCCGTGTTACCCGACGAACCTGAGTCCACCCTGCGTCACCGGATGCGCGTCACGCGTGAAAAGGCATGCTGGCGTTGTCATCAGAAAATGGATCCGCTGGGCCTGCCCTTTGAGATGTATAATCAGCTGGGCATGGTCCGTGATACGGATCCCCGGAATAATTTCGGCCAAGCAGTTGATACCCGTGGGGAGATTGTTCTCAGCGGCGACCCTGCTTTAGATGGGCCGGTGGAGAATCCCATGGAGATGATTAAAAAACTCGTGGCCAGTGAACGCGTAACACAAGTTTTCGTCCGCCATGTTTTTCGGTATTGGATGGGGCGTAATGAAACCATCCAGGACGCGCCTGTTCTTCAGCATGCGTACGAAGCCTACCGCGATAGCGATGGGAGCATGAAGGCCTTGCTGACCTCGTTGCTCACGTCCGACGCTTTTCTTTATCGCAAAGTACGCGCATCGAGTAAGGCTCAGTCGCTGAAGTAGGATAGGTAAGTAAAAGGCCATGCACCTGGAGTCTGAAGCGACCCGCGCATGGTCGTCGTTACCTATCCGCAACCAGTGAGGGACAGGTAACGGCCGGCAACACCTCCCTCGTTGCCAGCCTTTTACCTATCCTACGCGCCTACTCGCTGGACATGCGCCTGATGCACCGAGTAGAAAGGCACTATGAAATCCCTTATCGCTCTACTCTTCATGGCCTGTGGGCTCGCCGTTTCTCTGGCGGCTCCCCGCTCGAATTTTGTACTCATCATCGCAGACGATATCGGCTACAACGATCTTGGCTGCTACGGCAGTCCGGATGCGCGCACGCCGCATATCGATGCACTTGCCCGCGAAGGGATCCGGTTTACCAATGCCATTCTGACCGCAAGCAGCTGCAGCCCGAGTCGTTCCAGCATCATCACTGGGCGTTATCCGCACAACAACGGAAACGCTGCCGAGCTGCATCGCCCGATGCCCTGGCATCTGCCCTCCTTTACCGGCTTGCTGGAGGATGCGGGCTACCACACGGCGCTGAACGGGAAGGATCATATGACCTGGGAAAAGGCACCAGCCGGTGAGCAGGCCCCCACACGACACTTCGCGACGTCCCTGCCTTCCAAGGTGCGGGGCAACTCGGGCGGTCATGGCAACTGGGTGAAGACCATCGAGGCGGTGCCCGTGGACAAACCTTTCTTCCTTTGGCTCGCGGCGCACGATGCACACCGGGGATGGGACGCGGATCGCCAGTGGGACGCGGAGCGCTACGGTCCGGCTCATGACCCGGCGCGCCTCACGCTCCCGCCGGCCCTGGTCGATACCACGGAGACCCGGAAAGACTTCGCGTCCTATCTCAACGAGGTGACCCGCTTCGATCACTACGTGGGCGAAGTCGTGGCGAAGCTGAAGCAGGCCAAGCACTGGGAGAATACCTACCTCTTTGTCCTCACGGATAACGGACGACCTTTTCCACGGGCGAAAACGCGTCTCCACGATGATGGCATGAAGACCTTTTTCATCGTCACCGGACCCGGCGTTCAACCGGCCGGAGCGGTGAGTGCCTCACTGATCTCGGTAATCGATATTGCCCCCACCGTTTTTGAACTGGCCGGTCTTGAGCGGGCAAAAACGTTTCAGGGGCGTTCACTCATCCCCGCGTACGCGGATGTCACGGCAACGATTCGTCCCTATGCCTTTTCCGAATCCAACTGGCACGACTACGAAGCGCTGGGCCGTTCCGTTCGTGAAGGCCGATGGCTTTTCATCCGCAATTTCCGGCCGATGTTCGCGCAGCAGGGACCGGCCGATTCCGTCAGTTCGTCGAGCTTTCGCGCCATCCTGTCGGCAGCCGAAACGCCCGAATCTGCGGTGCCGCTCACGCCGATTCAAGCGGATGTGCTGCTTGCGCCGCGGCCGGCCGTCGAGCTCTACGATACGCAGGGCGATCCACATCAGGTCAGCAACCTGGCGGGAATGCCTGCTTACACGGCCATCGAAAAGAAGCTCGCGGGTGTGCTCGAAAACTGGATGGAGCTGACCGGTGATTCCGTTCCCGATGAAGTCAGTCATACGAATTTCGACCCGCGGACGGGGCGAAGGCTCGGACAGTCGGAGGCGGAATATCGACGCCCCGCGCCCGGGGTCGATCGCGGGGCCGACCGGATCCATAGCGAAGGGTTTTGAGATGGGGATCAGCGGCGTCCCCGATCACAGAGTGACCCAACACAAAAGCACCGGGGCAAAACGCGTTCTTCGTCGTGCGAAGCGCGGAGGGGAACCGTTTGTGACCCTGTGTATGCCCCAAATCCATTTAGAATCCCAGCGGGATTCAACCATCCCTCCTCAACCACGGCTACGTTTGTACCGCCACTCCGTGGCGGCCGTGGCGGCCGACCGGCTCAACTCTGTGGTTGATATCCACCGCGTTCACAGGCGGAGACAAAGGACTCGGTCAGGGATTTGAGATCTTCCCATTCTTTGCGAATGGAAACGGCTTCTGTGACGTCGATGTTACCATCATCTGCGATGCTGCTCGAAACGGCTTCGAGCATTTCTGAAAATTCGCGCAGAATGGCCTGGGTGGCCTGGAGCAGGGGTGGGCGCTCTTTCGAGGGGCGGGGGTTGGGGCTGTAGAAGCCGTCTGCCTTTTCGCATAACCAGCGGACCAACCGGTCGTCGCCCGTGATTTCGTACAACTTGACGAGGCGGTCGAGGGGGCTGTCCGCGCCGCTGGAATCTTCCGTATCCTGATCCTGACTCCACTTGTACAGCAGGGAGGTGGAAAGGTGCATGTCGGCGGCGATGGATTTGACTCCGGGCCCGCTCAGGACCTCTTTCATTATCTCATGTGATTTCATGTGTGTTCCTCCTCGATTACGTTTCTTTTACCGGCGTGTCGCCCGGATGGGTTTCCTTCAGCTGTTCCTCTGCCTGCACCTGTTTGATGGCGGCGATCAAATCGGGGTACTTCTGATACCGGTCTTCCGGGTCGGCGGCCATCATGGTTTTCACCACGCGGGCAGTGCCGTTGGAAATGGTGATGTTGGCATGTTGCAGGTCAGGGACTTCCTTTTTGAGATGGGCCTGGACCACCTCTTTGACGTTTTTTCCGTCGTGTGGCGGATACCCCGCGAGGGAGTGCCAGAGGGTCGCGCCGAGGCTGTACATGTCGGACCGATGGTCCTCCACCTTGTGCTGCACTTTTTCCGGGGCGATGTAATAGGGGGTGCCGAAAATTTTGACGTTCTCCTGCTTGCCCTTCATGTTCCAGTTGCCGAAGTCGGCAATTTTGTAGACCTGGTCCCGGTGGTTCAAAACATTGGCCGGTTTCATATCGCCGTGGACGATGCCCGCGAGATGGGCGACGTGCAGGCCTTCGGCGATGTCCAGGGCGATTTTCATTACCCGTTTTTCGCTGATCCAGAGATTGCGGGCGATGAGATCCTTCAGGGTTCCGCCCTCGACAATTTCCATGGCGATGTACGGATAGCGGTTGGCGAATCCGTAGTCATAGATCCGAACAATGTTCGGATGGTTGAGGAAGGTCGTCGCCTTGGCTTCGCCCAGGTAGTCGTCGTAAAATTCCAGCGGTTTGCGGCCAATACGATGGCTGACTTTCAAGGCGACTTCGCGGCCATTGAGGGTATCGATGGCTTTAAATACCACCGAGATTGCACCCCGTCCGAGCACGCTGTAAATCAGGAAGGTCCCCATTTGTCCGGGTACGCGCTGGGTGGCGCTACATGCAGGGCAGGGCACTTTCGAGAAGATTTCGTGTTCCTCGGCTTCGATCGAGGCTTTGCATCTGGTGCAGGAGAACCGGCCGACACGCTCCGCCGAAATCTTCAGTTTAACGTCCTCGGTCGCCGCTTTTTTGTCTGTATCCTCTGCCATGGGTGAATCCGAAATACGTTATTTGTCTACCGCAACGCAGACGGCAGTTCCACGATTATTTCGGCAATATATGCGGCCGTTGGCCATGGCTGGAGTGACCCAGCAGCGGCCTTCCAGCACCTTGCCGCGGGAGATGAGCGAGAAGCGTTCACGGTCTGGTTTCACCGTCCAGAGTTCGCCGCTTTCGGTGAGCACGATGAGGGTGTTGCCGGCATGGGTCAGGGTGCCGAACTGGCCGGTGCCTTTTTCGGTCCACAAGGTCTTGCCCGTTTTCATATCCGCACATACGAGTTTCGCACCCGCTTCGGTGACCGCGTACACGCAGCCATCGGCAACCACGGCGCTGCTCATTTTGGTTTTGATGTCATCGTTGCGCCAGTGTTGTTTGGGCTTGGAGCCCGTGACGTCAAACAGAACCGCTCGCCCGCCCTTGTAACCGGAGGTGACCAGGATCTGCCCGTCCAGCGGGATGGGCGAAGAGGCGTTTACATCGTAGGAGGTTTTCCATTTGACGGACCAGCGCTCCTGGCCATCTACCGGGTTCAGCGCATTGAGTGATTGGCCCTTAAACACGAGGAGGGTATCCTGACCGGCGTTCTTGAACGGGACGATGGTTGAATAGCCAGCACTTTCCTTGCCACTGCCCCAGATCTTCTCGCCGGTGTTTTTATTCAACGCGATGGTGGAGTTGCCTTTGCCACCAATGTCGAGGAAGAGGCGATCGCCTTGCACCAGCGGCGAGCCGGCGTATTTCCACTGGGAGAGCTTGCCACCATAGTCCTTGAGCATGTGCTTGCGCCAGATTTCTTTGCCGTCGGCCTTGTTCAGGCAGACGAGTTGACCGTCGTAGCTGAACGCATAGACGTGATTTCCATCAATCGTAGGGGTTGCCGAGGTGCCGCCTTCATACATCCGCTTTTCGAATTTGACCGGGTAGCGGGCGGCCCAGATTTCGCTGCCATCCTTTGCATTCAGGCACCAGACGACATCGTGATCCTTCTGGTTGCCCATGGTGAAGACCTGGTCGCCGACGATGGTGAAGCTCGAAGCGCCTATTCCGAGTTCCTTTTTCCAGGCGATGGGGGGCTGGCCTTCCGGCCATTCAGGATTCCAGTCGGATTCGCTGGAGGAGCCGGTATTTTGAGGGCCGCGATAGAACGGCCAGTCTTCCGCCTGGAGGCTGAGGGAAGAGAGCAAAATGAGGATGGTCAGTAATCGGTACATGGGTTGAATCTCCTGTAAGGTTGTCTCAAACCATAGAGCCAAGGTCGCTGGATTGCAACGTTGTCCCGCCATCAGGCGGGCTTATGGCTGATAAAAGCGACCCAATTCCTTGAGGATGGCCTCGGTCACCTCGTGTGCGTCGATTCGGTTGCTGTGCCGGTAGATAATTTTTCCATCGGCATCGATCAGGACGGTGTAGGGCAGGGGCCCCGGCCATTCCGGGTCGATCAGTTTTGCCAGTTCGTCATCGGTGCCCGTGAAGAGGACATGCGGGCTGGTCCGGCCTTCGGCTGCTAACGCTTTGGCCAGTTTGGACTCCGGCGCAGCTCCTTGCTTTGCCAGGAAGTTTTTAACCTTCTCCAGATCCTTGGGATTATCCCGGCTGATGCTCATAAACTCAAAATCTCGCAGGCCGAATTTCTGTGAGATGGCGACGAGGTCAGGAAATTCTTCCACACAGGGAACGCACCAGGTAGCCCAGAGATTGATCATGCGAAAACGGGGATGGGCATCGATAAGCTTGTCGAGGGCGGTTGCATCAACGACTTCGACCTCTACCGGCGCGGTCGCCAGCTTAGCGGCGTGTTGCTTGACCTGGTCCGCCTTGTTCGCCCACTTGGTGGAGCATCCATGCGGGCGCGTTTCCGTGACCGTTACGGCCTTTCCGGCAAGAAGGGCTTCCACGGCATTGATCGTGTCATGATGTTGAATGGTTGAGATGTCGGTATACCGGGAGTCGTCGAAGCGTCCTTTGTATTGCAGTTTGCGCTCGCGGTCGAAGACGAACATGTGGGGCGTAGCGAGGCAGCCATAGGCCTTGGCAATCGACTGGGTTTCGCCATCGTACAGGTAAGGGAAGTTGAAGCCCTGCTCTTTGGCGTGTTTGACCATGTCCTCGTAGCTGTCGCCGTACTGGGAATAGCCCAGCTCATCCGGCCGAATGCCCGCGGGGGAATTGGGTGAGATGACCACAATCTCGACACCTTTCGGGCGGTAGGTATCGGTGAAGGTGATGAAGCGCTGTTCAATCGCCTGAGCGGTCGGGCAATGATTGCAGTTAAACATCACCACCAGGACAGGACCCTTGGCATAGTCGGCGAGCGTATGCATCTTCCCGTCCACGCCTTTGAGGTGAAAGTCCGGTGCCGGGTCACCCAGCTTCAGGGTTTGAACATCTTTGGGGGCAGCAAAAAGAGGAACTGCGGCGAGGATCAAAAGGGCCAGGAGCTTTTTCATGGGCCGAGTATGATGGCGGCCATCTGCGATGTCAACGGGCGCTTGGCGGATGATCTACAGGTGATGACCGAGTGTGCCCGTGGCATGAATAAACAGATGACTCAAATGTTCGGCGTCGCCGAGGGCCCGATGGTACTCGCCGGGTTCCAGGTCGAAGGTTTTGACCAGTTCGCTGAGTTGATAGGACTTGAGCTCGGGAAACCACGTGCGACACAGGCGGATGGTGCAGATCACAGGGTTGGTAAGGGACGGGGTCTTTTCCAGTCGGTTTGTTTCCACCTCGAGGAAGCGTTCATCAAACGCGGCATTATGGGCGAGCAGGGTGGTGTCTTTAATAAAGGCGATCAATTTGGGGTAGACCTCTTTAAAATGAGGCTTTCCCTTGACCATCTCGTCCGTGATGCCGTGCACGTTGATGGCTTCGAGAGGAATCGTCATCTCTGGGTCGATCAGCCAGTCCTTGCGTTCAATAATTTTGCCCGCCTTGAATTTTACCACCCCAATCTCGATGATGCGATCCAGTTGGGGATTCAAACCGGTCGTCTCGGTATCGATGGCCACGAAGGTGGTGTCATCCAGCGAGAGGAGGATTTCGGCTAAGGCGTTGGTCTCGTTGATATCCGCGCTTGCGAATTGCCAAGCGATGAGGGAGATGGTTATAAGGTTGCGGAGCATAGGGTCTCTGATTTGGGTGTCTGTTCGGGCGTGCAGCATATTCCAAATGTAACATTAGTACAAATTTATTAACATTTTATTAACAGGTTTATGAGCATTCAATTCTACAACACCATGACCCGTGAACGGGAAGTGTTTGAGCCGATTAACCCCGGTGAGGTTCGGATTTATACCTGCGGGCCCACGGTCTACGACTTTGCCCATATCGGTAATTTTCGGGCGTACATGTTCGAAGACCTGATGAAGCGGTACCTCGTCTATCGGGGCTTTAAGGTTCTGCATGTGATGAACCTGACCGACGTAGACGATAAGACCATTCGCGGCTGCTGCGCGGCGGGTCAGCCGTTAAAAGAATACACCCAGCCGTTCATCGATTCTTTTTACGAGGATAAAAAGGCGCTCAACATCATACCGGCCGATCAGTATCCCGCGGCGACCGATCATGTGCCA
>JBLIND010000062.1:0-21348 GCA_047639095.1 Candidatus Omnitrophota bacterium
GATTTCTCAGGTGAAGGCTGGTCGAATGATCAAATCTGCCTGCCTTGCCATACCCCGCACGGGGCCGACACCTCGGTCACGGATTCCCCGTTGTGGAACCACGCGAATTCGACCGCGAATTATAGGCTTTATTCAAGTGCGACCCTCGATGCCAGTCCGGGACAGCCCACCGGCCGCTCCGCCTTGTGCTTGAGCTGTCATGACGGAACCGTGGCGCTGGATTCGTTCGGAGGAAATACCGGATCCGAATTTGTCGGACCCACGGAGGACTATTTCATCGGAACCGATTTGAGCGATGACCACCCGGTCTCCTTCACGTTTAATACCGCCCTGGCCACAACTGACGGGACCCTTCACGATCCGGCGACCGCCGTGACCGCCCTTGGCGGAACGATCAATGCGGACCTCCTGTTCGGCGGTCAGCTCGAATGCGCTTCCTGCCATGACGTGCATAACTCCCAGAACAACGGCGACGGCTTGCTGTTGATCAACAACACCGGCAGCGCGCTCTGTCTGACCTGTCACGATAAGTAAGCGTGGAATGACGTGTTTCTGAGCCGCAGATCATCGCGGTAAAAGGCCTGTCGGCGAACTCGCTGGCAGGCCTTTGCGCTTGCTGCGGTGGCTTCGATATTGTTTGTTGGGAGTACCCTCATGACGCGCCTCCTTTACTGCATGCTGTTGATGCTCCTGCTCGGAGCCGGTTGTAAATCGCCGACGCCACCGATGCCGATGGATGCGGTTTTTTACCCACCTGCTCCAGAGACGGCCCGCTTGCAGTACCTCACCAGCTTCGATAAGCCCGAAGCCTTTGAACCCCCGGCCTCGTCCTTTCTCACCTATGTGGCCGGCAGCCTCCCGCCCAAGCAGGGCCTGGTGAAGCCGTACGGGCTTTGTCTGAAGAACAATCAACTCCTGGTTTGTGACACGGTTGCGGGCATGATCCACGAGCTCGACCTGGCCGCCCGGCAATGGTCCTACTTTCGGCCGGATGGTCCGGGGGCCATGCGTAAGGTGATCAATGTCGACGTGGATGAAGCCGGCAATCGCTATGTGGCCGATCCCCTGCGCGGGCAAATTCTCGTCTACGATGCGCAGTCCGAATTTGTCGCGGCGATCGGGCGCGAATTCGAACTGAAGCCGACCGCGGTCCGGGTCAAGAGGGGCAGGATTTATGTCACCGATTTGAAATTGCGCCAGATTCATGTTTACGATGCCGCCAGTCGGAATCGTATCCTGTCCATCCCTGCGGCCGATGCACCTGAGGAAGCCCAGCTGTTTGGCCCGACCAATCTCGATGTGGACGCCGATGGCCGCATCTACGTTTCCGACTCCAATGCGTTTCGGGTGCAGATCTATGACGCGAAGGGGGCGCTACTCCAGAGCATCGGACGCCAGGGCGATACCCCCGGCAGTTTCGCACGCAATAAAGGGGTCGCCGTCGATCCCGAAGGCCGGATATACGTCGTGGATGCCGCATTTCAGAATGCCCAGATATTTGATGCCGAAGGAAAACTGCTCCTGCACTTCGGTGATTTTTCCAAAGCCGGACAGGGGGCTATGGTGTTGCCGGCCGGGATCCTCATCAACGATCAACACAACGCGCTTTTCCAGTCCTACGTCGCCCCGGGTTACGACCTTCAGTACATTGTGCTGGTGGCTAACCAGTATGGTCCACATAAGATAAACGTCTATGGCTTCGTCCAGAAACAATGACCGCCCATGGTCCTGGCCCATCGGCGTCTTAATCGCGCTGGGATGGATGCTGGTGCTGTCCGTCGGGTGTGAAAGTACGCGTAAACATGCGGTGCTGAATTTCTTTTTCGATGGGGTTCCGGTGCCCGGGGGCACCCAGACCTCCGCAGAGCCGCAGCCCAGCGCGGCACCGGTCAAAGTCGTTAACAAGACCGCTCCGGTCGCGCCGAAGTTCATTCTGCATGAACCGTTTGAACTCAAGGAATGTGCGGATTGCCACAAGTCCACGTTCTCGCAGGCGCTGGTCAAAGAGGAGCCGTTGCTCTGTTATGCCTGCCACGGGAAGATCATGAAAAAGATGACGGTTCTGCACAAGCCGTCCGGCGACGGCACCTGTAAGCTGTGCCACCTCGCACACAAGTCGCCGTATGACTATCTCCTCCCCAAACCTGAGCTGGAATTGTGTAATGATTGCCATGATCCGGTCAACACCCTGCCGGTCGTGCATGAACCGATTGTCAAAGGGCAGTGTTCCGTCTGCCACAATCCGCATGGGGCGCATGATCCTTTTCTGTTGGTTACGATCGGCAATCCGCTCTGTTACGATTGCCATAAAGCAGAGACCTTTGCCCATACCCCCGGGCATAAAGAGATGGGCGAGCGCGCCTGTACCGAGTGCCATGACCCACATCAATCCCAGTTCCCCGACCTGCTGAAGAATCTTCCGTGATGAACAAGGGGACGGGAGCATGAAGCGCATCGGATACCTGGTTGTCGGCTTGACCTGCCTGGGGGGCGCGTTTGCGCGGGGGCCGGAGAAGGTCGAGCCGCCGCAATGGTTGCGGTTAAAAGCCAGTGACATGTATCTGCGATTTGATGTCGAAAACGAAGAGGAGCGGCTGAAACTCAGCCGATCGGAAAGCGCACAGCGGGAGGAGCAGCTGGAATTAACCCCCTCTCTCGGGATGTCGCTGGTCGGTTCGGTCTTTCATTCCAAGTTTTTCGAGTACCAGACCTCGGGCGAGCTCGGCTGGACCGAAGGAGAGCGACGCCTGTCCGGTGGGGGGCGTGAGGAGATTCAAGACAACCCGCACTTCGATCTGTTACGCCTGAATGCCAATGTTACCCTGTTTAAAGAGAAATTGCATGCCACATCGTTGTTTGCCCAGCGGGATCGCAGCCGCCGTGACTATGATCATTTTCGTTCGTTCACCACCGAAAGTACCCGAGTCGGTGGCCGGCTCCAGCTGCATAACGGCTCGCTGCCGATCCACCTGAGGGTCAGTCGCTGGGAGGAGTCTGTGCGCGATCCCAATCGACCCGGCACGCGGGAGGAAAATACGGTAAACCTCACCGCAAACCATCAACGCAGCAAGCGGGATAAGTCGCGTTTCCGGTATACCTATAACGGCTTCGATCAGGTCGACGGTGGCCGCGAATACCAGGGGACGTCTCACACCGCCCAGTTCAGCAATCGCCAGGACCTGCTGGCCAGTGGCGACCTGCGTTCCGTGAGCGTCATTTACTACAACGACCTGGATACCGATGTTGCGCGAAACCAATCCCTGACCGTGCGGGAGAATTTGACCCTCGATCCCGGGGACGGCCTGAGCTTTGCTGCCGAATACCTGTTTGGTTATCGCGACACGGATGGGCTTAATTCCACCCGCCACTTTGTCGATGGGTATGCCGAGCACCAGCTGTATGAAAGTCTCAAATCGCGGGTGGGCGTGGAGAGCCTGTGGACGCAGGCGCATGGCATCGGCGACGGATTTGACGGGCAGCGTTACGGTCCATACGTGGTGGAGGAATACACCAAACGCATCGGGGAGTGGGGGGAACTCCGCGCGGGAGCCGAGGTGCGGTGGCTGGATGAAAATCGCAAGGATCGAAACAACCGTCAGACCGTGCGCAGTGAAGGGGTCCGCCTGGAATCCAATCGCCCGGTGCTGTTGCATGCCCCGGGCGTCCAGCTCGAAACCATCCGGGTGCGCGATGCCTCCGGCCGTGAGCTGTATCGGGAAGGGTTCGATTATCGGCTGATTCAACGAGGTGAATTTGTGGAGATTCAGCGGGTCTTTGCCGGGCCCATCCCGGAAGGGAATTCCGTGGAAGTGGACTACGTGGCGGATGTCTCGGGGCCGCAAAATGTGCGTACGACCGAAAGCGGGGGACACGTCGAGCTGGAACTCTTCAAGCGCCTGCTCCTCCTGCATGCCCGCATACGAAACGTGGATAATTCCAACGGGCGCTCCCTGAGTTTTCAGGATCTGGATGACCTGCTGTACGGCGCGGCGTTGCGCGTGAAGATGTTTGAGTTCGGGGTCGACTGGCAGAATTACATGGCGGACTTCATCTCCTATGACAGCATTCGGTTTTTTGAAAAATGCACCTTGGATCTTGGCACGATCGCCACCCTGGTGCTTCATTTCGATCAGTCCACCACCACGTATCCCGAGCTGAATGATGAGCGGGATGTGCAGTCCGGCCAGGCCTTGCTCCGGACGCATCTGACCCCACGCACCCAGCTAAACCTCCGGGGCGGGTTTTACGATGAACGCGGCGACCGCAGCGACCGGCGTTTATCGACCCTGGCGGCCGACCTGAAATATCGCATCGGGCTATTGAATGCGAGTGTCTCCTACCAGTACGAAGATGAACAGCAGGCCGGCGAAGAGCGGGATCGTCATTACCTCTATTTTAAAAGCGAGCGGCGGTTCTGATATGATGCCTTCGTTTATCCTTCGCGGCGTGATCTTGATCAGCCTGCTGATCTTAACCAGCGGGTGTCGCAGCTTTCCGGGCATGAGTGCTGAGGGGTTTTACAATCCGCAGGACGTACAGCGGACCTGGCCGCCTCCGCCGGTCGCTCCGCGCATGACTTACCTGGGCGAGGCGCGTAATCCACAGCAGCTGGGCGCGCGTGTTTCCTTCTGGAATCGCTCGGTGAACCTGCTCACGGGGAGCCGTTACGGTCGCGAGGGCTGGACGCGCCCGACTGGACTCGGTCTCGATGAAGCGGGGAATCTCTGTATCGCCGATCCCGGGACGGCCAGCGTGGGCTGGTTCGATCACGCCCGAAAACGATTCACGCGCTGGACCCAGATCGGGCGCGAGCCGTTTTCGGTTCCCGTGGCCATTGCCAAGCGAGGTGAGCGAATTTATGTCGCGGATACCGGTCTGGCGAAGGTCCTGGTCTTCGACACGCGCGGACGCAAGAAATTTGAAATCGGTTTCCCGCTGGAACGCCCCTCTGGACTCGTGCTCGCCGGCGATCAGCTGATCGTGAGCGATGCCAAGGTGCATGCGCTCTTCTTTTTCACCCTCGACGGGGAGCTCATCCGGCAGGTGGGCACGCGGGGCAATGGCGAAGCCGCGTTCAATTTTCCCACGCATCTCGCTGCGGGCCCTGACCGGTTGTATGTAGCGGATGCGATGAACTTTCGCATCCAAGTGCTCGATGCTTCCGGTCGTCCCCTGGCCCGATTTGGGCAGATGGGGCAGGGCAGCGGGCAGTTCAGTCGGCCTAAAGGCGTAGCGACGGATGGAGAGGGCCGGGTATATGTCGTTGACGCTCTCTTTGACAACGTGCAGATATTTGATCGTGATGAACAGTTTCTCATGCACTGGGGCGAGCCGGGTTCGGCCCCCGGTCAATTCTGGCTCCCGGGTGGAATTGCGATCGATCCGCACGGGGTCGTGTACGTCGCAGATGCCTACAATCAGCGTATCCAGATGTTCCGAATCTTGGAGGAAAGTCCATGAGCCTGTTGATGGGTAATATCACCCGCTGGACTGGGGCGATGTATCGCCGCTCTGGGGCCGTCCATGTATTGGCAAGCCTGATCCTGTTGGCCTTCACCCTGGGCATCTCCGCCGAAAGCGTGGTCGATTCCAAACACAACCTCTCCGTCTCCGGGCCGGGAACCGTCAAAGCCTCCGCAGAAACCGAGGTCTGTATCTTCTGCCACACGCCGCACAATGCTGACGTGGCGGCTCCACTCTGGAACCGCTTCAGTTCGGGTGCGGTGTATACGCCGTATAACAGTTCGACCATCAAGGCCTCGATTGGCCAGCCGACCGGCGCCTCGAAGTTGTGTCTCAGCTGTCACGACGGGACCATGGCCCTCGGGATGGTACGCAGTCGAACCAGCCCGATTGGTTTTGCCGGTGGCGTGACCGCCATGCCGAGTGGTGCAGCCAACCTGGGAACCGATCTTTCCGATGACCATCCAATCTCGTTCACTTTTGACGCATCGCTGGCGAGTGCCAATGGCGAGCTGCGCGATCCGGCGAGCCTGCCAGCAGTGGTTTCATTGGATAACAACAAGCAGCTGCAGTGCACCTCCTGTCACGATCCGCACAACGATCAGTTCGGCGATTTTCTGGTGATGAACAACATCGCCTCCGCCTTGTGCATCTCCTGTCACGACAAAACCGGTTGGCAGGATTCCAGTCACATGACGTCCACCGCGACCTGGAACGGTCAGGGAACCGATCCCTGGCCCCACACCGACTGGAACACGGTCGCCAACAACGCATGTGGAAATTGCCATAAACCTCACACCGCCGGAACGCCGGTGGCCTTGTTGAATTTTGCGGATGAGGAGTCCAATTGCTTTTCCTGTCACAATGGCAATGTGGCCGCGCTGAACGTCGCCTCGGACTTTGCCAAGTTCAGCGTGCATCCGGTCACGGATACCCAGGGCGTGCACGACCCGCTCGAAGACCTGCTCAATCCGCCGCGCCACGTTGAATGCGCGGACTGCCATAACCCGCATGCAACCCGGAACGCAGCCGCGGTGGCGCCCAACGCGCCGGGTGCGCTCGCGGGGGTCAAAGGCATCAGCCAGAGCGGGGCCGCGGTTCAACCGATCCAGTTCGAGTACGAACTCTGTTATCGGTGCCATGCCGACAGCAACAATCGCGGCCCGGCCGTGGTCAACCGGGTGGATCCGGAAACCAATACGCGCCTGGAGTTTGATCCCGGAAACGCCTCCTATCATCCGGTGGCTGCGGCAGGACAGAATCCGGATGTGCCGAGCCTGAAGGCCGGGTATACGATCAACAGCCAGATCTATTGCACCGATTGTCACAACAGCGACAGCGGGAGTCGGGCGGGGGGCAATGGTCCCGATGGTCCGCACGGTTCGTTGTATGCACCTCTGCTCGAACGGAACCTGGTGATGACCGATTACACGGCCGAGAATGCCAACACCTATGCCCTGTGTTACAAGTGTCATGACCGCAGCAGCATCATCGATGACAAAAGCTTTCGCGAACATCAGAAGCACATTCGGGACGTGCAGGCGGCGTGTACGACCTGTCATGATCCACATGGCTCTTCGGGGAATACGCACCTGATTAATTTTAATCCGGATACGGTTTTTCCCTTCAACGGGGTGATTGAATTCGTCGATACTGGCCGATTTATGGGTAATTGCACCCTGACCTGTCACGGCAAGGTACATAATCAATTGAATTATTCCCCCTGATGTACGAAAGAGACCCTATGAAAATGAAACTCCTGATGCCCTTTCTGATCGGCGCGCTCGCCTGCGTGACCTCCCTTCCTGCTCAACAACCGTTTGCCGCTCCAGCTGCGAATCGTAGCGGCGTCGCGCTGGAAACCATCGATGCGACCAGCTACACCTACATCCACCTGGATACCGGAACTCAAAAAATCTGGCTCGCCGGCCCGAAAACGCCGGTGAAAAAGGGCGAACGGGTCACCACACCCGTCGGCTTCCTCATGAAAGATTTCCAGAGTCCGAGCCTGAAGCGGAAATTTGCTGAAATCTATTTCGTCAGCCAGATTCGCGTCGGCGATGGAGCCGCCGCCCCGCAAGCGCTGCCTCCGGGCCATCCGCCCCTCGGTGGGGGACCCGGTGCCGATGCGGCCAAAGCGCTCAGCGCGCATCACGGAGGTGCGGCGAAGCCGGGAGCCGTGGTCGATTTTTCCGGTTTGAAAAAAGCGGATAAAACCGTCGCGGAAATTTTTGCTGAGGCGGACAAGCTGAAGGGGTCCTCCGTGAAACTGCGCGGCAAGGTCGTAAAAGTGACCGTGGGTGTCCTGAATCGCAACTGGTTACATGTGCGCGATGGCAGTGGGGAGCCGGGGACCAACGATCTCACCGTCACCTCCGAAAGCGACGCGCCCATTGGCAGCACGGTGCTCGTTGAGGGTACGATCGTGACCGACCAGGATTTCAGCATGGGCTACAAGTACCCGGTGCTGATGGAAAAAAGTTCGATCACCGTCGAGTAAAACGCCTTAAGGCTGGATCCAGCGCAGACGATAAAACTCGCGGTCCAGATCTGTGCTCCAGGGGTATTCCAATTGGGTGTCATCCGCCATGAAGTCGAGGATGGTGAGCCAGCTGGGGTTCGTGAGCGATGTGCTTTTCTGCAGTTGATAGCGCTGTCCAGGAATCAAGCCGCTGTCGATTTCGCTACTTTGTCCGGGCTGCGACTGAATCTCCAGATGCAGGTGTCGTACGTCGGATGCTTCGAGACCGGTCGGGGCAACACTCAATTGCCAGTGTGCGGGGTCGTTCCCATAGGCGTACGATGGCACGCGTACAATCGATCGATTGGTTACGCTTGAGGGCCAGGGGGCAAAAGGAAGATAGTCAACCTGGTCGGACACCGGGGATAACGATTGGGTCAAGGCGATCGCTTCGCCCGCATTGTCGAGCACGCCAAACCAGGGCCCGAATACCAGAATGTCCAGCGGGACATTCGAATAGGCGAACCTGAACGCGGCTTCACTTCCGCCGCTCACGTAACAACCGTCTCCGGGAGCCAGCTCCAGCTCGGGCAGGACGAATTGTACGCCGCCTGAAAGGTGCCAGATCCCATTCGTCCCCGCGGGATCGTTGAGGTGCAGGACGTCGTCGGAGATGTTCTGAAGCTCGACGTACTCCGGCTGGTTGCTGGTCGCATACATGATGCTGCGGATCACCAGCGGGCCGACGGCTGGGTATCCATTGCTTGTGCCGGGGCTTGATGCAAGGAGCCGCACGAAATCGTGTTCTCCATCCAAGCGGAGGTGTTTACCAAACGGACCCGCATCCATGGATCCGTATTCGACGACGTCCTCCAGGATCATGCGATCGGTCTCTCCGGTATGGATTAAAAACAATTTTCCGCCGGCCGGATTCAGTTGCAGGGGTAGGGCGTCGAGATCCACCTGGAGGTACTCGGAAGCGAAGGTGTGGCCACTGAGGTTTTTTTGAAACGGGTTGAGGACGGGGTCGTCACTCAGGAAATGATCGGCCAGATGTGCACCGGGCTGTTCACGTTTCAGCTCGGCCCAGGCATTCGTTCCCGCGAGTATCTCGTTGATGGATGCCATCCGATCCGGGGCATTCGTGATGATGCCCGGCGAGCCGAGGAGCTCCGCGCTGGCGGTCCAGTTGGTCGCGTTGTCCACCATCGCCAGGCGTGCGAGGGGATCGGCGGGTAAGGCATCGATTCCGGTAAACACCAGGCTGCGGCCCCGGCCGTCCGCCTGGAGTTGCCAGGGACGTCGGTCCCCGTAGCGTACCCGGCTCAGCAGATTGGTGTCGCCGTCGAGCAGTTGGATGTCCTCGCCATCGTTCCCCATCCGACCCTGCCAGGGGCCGAAGACCTGGATGTTCTCCCGGTAGAAGGGCGAGGCGGGGTCCTGGTAGCGCGCCTGAAAAGCGAGCAGGTTTTCCGCGATGACGATGATCTCACCGGCGGGGAATAAACCCTCGGGCAATTGATAACGCACGGCTCCATCCAGCCGCAGGGAGCCGCGTTGTGCATCCGAGCTTCCCAGGTTGACCAGCTCCAGGAAGTCGAAGTCCTCGTGACTGCTGATCCCGTCGCCCATCGAATGATACATGATTTCGCTGATCGCGATATTCGGTGCTTCAACCGTATAGAAAGATTGGGCGACCGGACTCCAGTTGGTACCGTCGAAAACGCGGGCGGTGACCCAGGTGTTCCCCAGCGCTTGTAGGGCATTGGTCGTCGCCTCGCTCCGGATCGCTCCGCCGATGGCGCGTGGATCGGATCCATCGGTGGTGTAGTAAACAATCCCCTGGGTGTTGGTGTGGCTGAGGATCAATTCGCTGCCGTGTGGGAGGAGGGCTTCATCGTCCGGCAAGTACGGTGCACGGAGATCGGGCCACAGGCCATGGGTTTGAAAATGCGGAAAGAGGAAGGCGCGACGCCCGTTGATAAACTCATTGCGCAAGTCCGTCTGTGGCCGGTTGGCATTGCAGTAGTCGAAGTTGCAGACGACGCCTACATTGTTGACTTCGGTAATCGCCCGGATGGCTGCATGAATATCCCCATAGCGATCAGAAAGATGCGCTTCGGTGAGTACGCCTTCATCGAAAAAATGTTTCTGGATTCGGTCGGCACAGAGCAGGCGGAATTCCGGGCTCTCGTAGAGGCATTGAAAGAAGACGCCAATCGGGAAGGGGCTTGCGAGCAGGAAATCCCCGACGGCATCGCGTTCGATATGATCACCGATATAGGAAATATCCGCATCCCAGGGGACGAAACGCCAGCGTCCGTCGGCTCCGATATCGCGTTCACGAACCGCCGCCCAGTTGTTGCCCACCCAGTCGCCTGTGAAGGCGTGAATGTGCACCAGGAGGTAGTCCACAAACTGCACCATGTCGATGCGGTTGGTGGCTTCTGCGTAGTCCGTGAGCGTGCTGCAATCGGCGGATTCCATAAAGGCGCGCAAGGCGAGAAACGATTCGTCCGTGCCCGCCTCAATAATGCCGCCACCTCCGGTGCGCACGATGTCCCAGCTCCGGGTGTAGCCGTAATATTGATTGAGGAAATCCTCGGTATATTTCTCCAGGATGCCGGCATAGCCTTTGTAATCTCCGTTGAGATATAAATTGCAGAAGCGTCCCTGCACACTGGGGAAGTTCATGTCCGCACAAATACGGCGGAGTAATTCGTCGCGCGGGAGGTAGTGGTTGTAGGTGCGTTTCGGCAGGTTCACTCGAAAGCGATTGTGCTGATCCACGGGCCAATCATTCGGGTAGAGGGCGTAATCCAGCTCGTCTTTCCCATAACTGTTTCGGAGGAAGAGGTTCATGCCATGTTGGAAATGCCAGTCGCGAATCCAGTCGTCGGTGGAGTCGCCGCGCAGGCGCGGCCGATTGGAATCGCTGCTTCCGACGCGTATGCCGCATGAGAACGCGAAGTTGTCCTCTCCCATCAGTCGCACTTGGACCGGGCGCTCGAATGAGCGCCCCCGTTTGATTGGCATGTGGTAGTCGTCCGTCGTTTGCCCAAACCACTTTCCAAATTCAGCGGATCCCCAGACGCCACCCGACTTGGCAAAGACTCCGTGGGGGGCATTCAGACTGGTTTCCGGATCGCCGGTGATAAACAGACTGGGGATGGCCTGAAAGACCTCGGGCTGACGGATGAGATACTCGGCCGTTCGTGTGCTGGAAGCAATGGCTTCGGAGAGGAAGGCGCGTGCGCGGACGACCTGGGTGGTGTTGACCAGGAAAGGCGTCGTATATGCCGTGCCGTTCAGGAGCGTGGGTTCGCTGCCGTCCAGGGTGTAGCGATGCGTCACGCCCGGAACCGCGTTGGAGATGACCACCATCACGTCGTTCGTGTAGGCCCCAGGATCCGGGGTGATCGCCGGTCGTGGCAGGAGGGCGGTGAAGGTGGCTCCCCGGTTCGCCGCACCGGGTGTCCCGATTTCAAAGTGCTTGTTGCTTCCGTCCGCCGCGCGTCCGTAGCTGTGAAAGATCGACTGTTCCGGGTAGGGGCCGTATGCGTCGACGGTTTGTCCGAGTGGATTGACCAGGGCCAGATACTCACCTTCCCGGCTGAGCTGAAAGTTCGTATGTAGTCTCGGACCGACCCGGATGTCCTCCCCGCTACAGAAAATCACCCGGTACTCACCGGCGGCGAGGGTTACATTGGGGATGAGCCATTTGGTCGGCAACCCCTCGTTGTCTGTCAGGCTCCAGCCACTCAGATTCACGGGTACGTTCGAGGTGTTTACCAACTCCAGCCAATCCAGAAAGTCGGTATCGGCGCCGGCCGCGATCAGCGCGGGATCCACCAGGCCTCCGGCGGGTTCGTACGTGCCGGCAAAGTATTGCCACGCGTCATTGATGCCGATCATGGAGCTTTGGGTGGTGGAGTTGCTGAAAATCAGTTCAGGAATGAAGCGGAAGGAGCGTTCATCAACGCGTACGTTGTTTGCCTGGATGGCGATGGTGTTGGTCCCTTTGGAAAACCAGTTGGTCACCGCCCCCAGAAAAAAGGTTTCGCTGCCGGTTCCTGAGCGGGAATTCATGGTGCCCGTGTCGTGATAAATGTGCAGGCCGGGCCCGTAGAGATTTACACGTTTGGCCTCCTGACCATTGATATATACGAGGAATCCATCGTCGTAATCGGCGGAAAGGATGAGCTCGGTGTCCGCAGTCAGGTCACTTGAATCGATGACGAGTTCTTTGCGCAGATACAGACCGGGTGTTTTATCCCGCATGGCATCTCGCAGGTCCGTACCCGGGCTGCCACCTGAAAAGCTAAAGGGGCTTTGCCCGGTGCTCCATGCGTCAAAAACAAACGTGGGATCATACCAGGTGGGCAGCGTGCCTACGTGCGCGACGCCATCATCCGACCACGAAAGAAGCCGGTCCGAATTGGCCGCTTTAAATTCGCTGATCACGACCTGGGCTTGTGCAGCCAGCGATAGGCCGGCAACCAGGCACATGATACTTGTCTTGGTAATCCTCATAACCCCGAATGAATACGATTAGTAATAGGCCGAAATCCGGTAGAAGCCTTCGGGCTCCGTGGTCCCGCCGATGTGGTTCAGGCGAATTGTGCCGCCGGTACCCATGGCCGTGCTTACGACCTGCCACGTGTTCTGGTTGAGGTCTGCGGCAAACTCCAGCTGATAGTTTAAGCCGATAATGGTCGGTAGATCGACCTCGAACGGGTTGGGTTCGACGCTGATCGATGCCGGATTCACCCACATCGTATACGAGAGAGCTCCGGGCGTCCCTCCGGTGACATCCGATGGGATCCAGTTGGTTGCACTATCATTATCGAGGAAGGGATGCATCAGGACCAGGGAGGGGCCTTGGCCGTTCGCACTTTCCGGCCAGGGCGGAAGGGCTTCATACCGAACCCGGTCGAGCCGATTGGAGGCGGCGTCCAAAATCCGGATCGACTCGCCTGCGTTATTCAGGCTGCCGGAAGTCCATTCGAATACCCGGACACCCACGTTGGCATGACGCGTGCGGTCTGCCGCGACCAGGATCAATTCTCCCGCTGAGATTAAGGTGTTGCTGGGGAAGCTGTACGCCAGTCCGCCGATGGAATAGTCGGTCAGGTCGAGGTCCTGCTGCCCGGCATTCAGGATTTCGATAAACTCATACTCGTTCGAGAGGCCGACCGCCGGGTGATAATGGATCTCCGTAATCACCAGCAAGGGGCCGTTCTGATCCAGTGGAAACGCGCCGATATCCGCGCGGGTGCCGTCCGGATCAACGGGCAGGGCCGGATCCCCGTGATCCACCGCGAGAGAGCCGAGCTGAATCGTGAAGTTCGTCGATGCCGTGGATGTGAATAAGGGATTTCCCATCCAGTTTCCGCTGCCGGTCAGGAGGTCATCGTCGACCAGGTTGTAGGCATAGGTCGCGCTTGAGAGGGCATCGACGAAGACCCCGTTGGTGAGACTGCCGGAAATGATGTTGTTGCGAAGCTCGGCCGAACCTCCGCCGGCGCCTTTGTTCTTCTCAACCACCGCGACGCCGTAGCCGTTTCCAAAAAGGGTGTTGCCATCAATAAGAGCAAAGGAGCCGGTATCCTTGATGCCCACGCCTTGCGCACAACCGATGATCAGGTTGTTTCGGATGACGACTTCGGAGGCCTGGCCGACGGAGACGCCTTTGTCAGTACAATTGTAAATGAGATTACTGATGACCAGGATGTTCGTGGCACCTTCGCCCACATCGATGGCATCGCTGTTCGCTCCGAGAAAATCATGGATGATATTATCGCGAATCTCACCGCCGCTGCCGAGTTGGTCAAAATCGATGGCATCCGTATCGGGCGCAAGGTTCCCACGAAAGTCATTGCCTTGTACGAGGGCGGTGTTCGCGTACTTGACGTTGATCAAGTCGCTGACGACCTCCGTGTGGATCCGACTGTTCAGGAGTTCTTGCTGGTTTCCGTGTTGGAGAAAGATCGGGAAGTCCACCCGTTCGATATCCAGTCCATCCATGCGCAAGTCGGAATGCCAGCCGCTGATGGCCGCCTTGAAACGCGTCTTGTCAGCCGCGCCTGAGGCATCACGAATCTGGAGATGATTCAATTCCGTCGGCGCCGTTGCCCGATCGACGGCGATACCGCCCCAGCGCTGCTTTAGCAGGACAACGGGTACCGCATCCACGTCGCGAAAGACCGGCGCACGGGCGGTGGCATTGGTGTTGAGGAGAAACGCTACGGGTTCAGCCAGCGTCCCGTTCACCTCGAGTTTTCCGTACACGTAGATGCTCGCGTTCTCGGGGAGGAACAAGGTCACACCGGCTTCCACCAACAGGGTGGTGTTCGACGGGATGATGATGTCGCCCGTTGCGTACCAGGGACTGTCCACTGCACCCAGGGTCGTATCACCAGACAGGCTTCCGCCAATCGTTTGCACGCTATCCGTTTCAAAAATCGCGCGTACGGTCGTGCTATTCGTCGGAGGGTACGTGAGCTCAGGATTCAGATTGGTGCTTACCACTCCGTTTTGGCTGATTTCCCAGCGCGCAAAAGTGGAGCCGATATCCGGCACGGCTTTCAGCTGCATCGGCACGTTGCTGAAGTACTCGTTCGTCGCGCCCGGGTTGTCCATCACGGTAAAGTCGGAGAGGATGGTTCCTTGTCCTGCACCCGACTGTTCGAAGACTACATCCACGCCTCCGGCCAGACCGAAGGAGTTCTTTAACTGCTGGCGCACGATCGCCGGACGTTGTCGGGCATAGCTGCGTAGAGACTCGACGGCGTTCAGCCAGGCGTTGTACGTGGTGATACCGCCATCGCCCGCCCAGCGCGTGATTTGCCGGGGCATTTCCGGGTCCATCCGGGCCGCCATGTCATCGATGATGCCGATCACCCGATCGGGGTGGTAGGTGGTATTCAACTGTGCCGCACAGCGTTGCAGGAAATGGTTTTTGTAGTCCGCATCCACGAGGCCTTTGCGCCAGGGGCCGAAGCTGCTCGTCAGGTTGTTGACTGAATTGAAATTCAGGAAGCCAAGTTTCATGCCCCGATCCATGTCGAGCAGGACGATCCGCCATTTGCCATCGGGCTGACGCATCCGCCAGTAGGATCGGTTCCCCGGCCAACTTGTGTTCGCGGTGTACAATTGCGCGATGGCGAAGTCGTGCATGTTTTCGACGTCGATTTCCTTACGCAGTCGTTCCATGGTGGCGGGCTTGGTGTAGTCACTTACCGGCACCCAGGTGAGGAATCTCAGAAACTCATCGGTATCGCCGGCCGCGGCATTTAGTCCGCTTGACCCGGGTGTCCGGTCGGTTTCGATGTAATCCGTTCCTGCGGGATCGATCCCGTAATTGTTGATCAGCATGGCCTCGTCAGATTTATCCCTCAGGAACATCATGCCGTAATATGCGCCGTTGTGGAATACGCGGACGGGCGTCCATTCCTGGATGAGAAGCTCGGTCGTCTCGCGTACGAGCTCCTGGCAAAGAGCGTCGCGCATGAGGCCTGATTCCCAGTCGTCGCCGCCGTTGCGCAGGACAAACCGATCGTAAAACCCGGAAGGATTACCTGCGAAGAGTTGGGCGGTTACGCCGTCGGATCCATAGCGCCCGCGAAAGAAGAAGCTGAAGGGTTTCTGGGCATGGCGGAAGATGTTCAAGCCGTTTAAGCGAACGCCGAGGTTTTCGGAAAACACGCGTTGGCCGTGTTCGTCATAATAGGTCACGTGCGCCGGTACTTCGCGTCGCTTGAGCTTGTTCTCAACGATGCCGGATACCGGGTCGTAGAGCAGATCCGGATCGGCGGTAAAGGACAGTGTCGGCAGGGTGTCGGAGGCTTCGCCGAAGAAGTAGGTTTCCGTTTGGATGGCGCTGGGTAGCAGGCCGCTCTCAAAGGCGCGCACGCGGAGCGCGGTGTTCACACTGAGCGGTATCGCACCGGTATACGGCGTCGCGGTCCGGTCTGGGTTCGATCCGTCGAGCGTATAGAATAGTTCGACCGTGGGCGAAGGGTGGGTGAGGACCACGCTTTGCGGACTGCTGAAAAAGCCGCCCTCCAGGCTGAGTTCGGAGTCCGCGGTATAAAAGCAATTGGTGTCGAGACCTTCGTTCAGATTCAAGGCATCAGGTGTGGGCTCGCCGAAGTAGCGCCAAGCCCCGGCGCCAGCCAGTCGGCCGTACGAGACGTCACGCGTCTGCATGCCGTAGCGGACATGGTCGATGAGGGTGCCATGTGGTGAGAACAAGGCCAACTCCTCGCCGTCCGCGGAAAGCCGGAAGTTGGTGTGGTACCAGGATGTGGTAAATGGATTTGCGGGCCACCAGTCGCGCGTGAGATCCACCCCGGGCTCCTGGTCTTCGCCATCGGCCATGATGATTACCGTATCGTTCGCGGCGATGGTCAGGCTCGCGGGAATTTCCCACTTGAACGGATCATCGAGGTTGTCCGTGAGAAAGTATCCGCCCAGCGAGGCGCTGTTGGTGTCGGCATTGTAGAGCTCGAGCCAGTCGACATAGTCTCCGAAGTCGAGCATCTCCGCGAAGATCGTGGTGTTCTGCGCCATGAATTCATTGAGGCCGAGGAAGCTGTCCCGGTAGACCTTGCCGCTCACCGGCCCCGGCGTAGCGCCCAGACGATATGCGCGAGCACGAATTTCGACTTTGCCACTGATGGCGATGCCGCCATTGAAGACCGAGCTCGAGGGGCTGGGATCCGAGCCATCCGTCGTATACCGGATGACCACGTCAGGAAACGGAGAGCTCAGGATCAAGGTGAAGTCGTTGGTATAGACCCCGCCCGGATGGGAGAAGAGCGGCGCGCCGGCGGTGGTTGGGGATCCAATGCCATTCGCCGCCCCCGGAGTGGGGGTTTCGTAGAACAGATTGGTGTTCGGCCCACCATAGGCGATGTCCGGATATTGTGCGGGATAGGCCGGGGTGAAGGCGTGTTCGATGCTGACGCCGTCGGGTCGGATGAGCGCAAGAAATTCACCATTGTTTGAGAGTTGGAAATTGGCGTGGAGGGGGCCCGGGACGGTCGTGCGGTCTTTGCCCGAAGCAAAGATGAGGACAAAGCCATTCGCGGGCAAGGTCACATCCGGAAAACGCCACTTGTGGAGATCGAGTGTGTCGTCCGTGAGGAACCAGCCATCGAGCTGCACGTCGTCACCGGTGAGGTTCTGTACTTCAATCCAATCGCTGTACGCCCCGTCCTCGTCGGCCAGGCCACGAAAGTTGTGCGCCATGATTTCCGAGAGGATGAGGCTACCCGCCGGCGGTTGAGGAAGATTGGCCAGACCGGGGGACCCGCCGAGTGCACTTGCCTGCCAGTTGGTGGCGACATCGCCGAAGCCCGCAGCCGTGATGCGTTCCAAGGAGCTGCCAAAGCCATCCGCGGAAAGCGGCCACGGAAGCTGATCGTTGTAGGTGAGCCCGTCGAGCAGGTAGGGCGTGAGGGTGACGTTGTCATTGACCGCATACGCATCCAGTCGAACCGCTTCGCCATCGTTCGATAGATTGCCGAGCCAGGGCCCGAAGATGCGCAGGCCCGGGGGGAGGGCATACGCGTTCGTGGTGGCGGTCCGGTTCGTTGAACTCACGAGGATGATTTCCTGAGGGGCGAGTACGGTGTTGGTCGGAAAGCTGTACAGGATTCCCCCGGTGAGATTCCAGGGTCCACCGAGTTGCGGGTGATCGTGAAAGAGTTCGACCGCCTGGTCGCTGATGTTCATCAACTCGATATATTCAACTCCGATACCATCCTCGGGATGGTACATGATCTCTGTAATCACCACTGGGCCGACCGCCGGGGGGAGGTTGGGGGCGCCCGCACCGGTTCGGAAGTCCGCCAGGTCTGCGGGGTTGTTGGTGCCAAAGGTCGGCTGCTGAAGTCGCTTGATGCCGCGTTGGCCATCCGGATAACGACCCTCGCTCTGATTAAACGGGACCGGTTCAAAGGCGGCGAAGTCGATAATGCGCGCGGGTTGGCCAAAGGCATCCACCTCGCTGAGGTAGACCGCACCACGCAGGCCCAGGCTGAAAGCCGTGTTCGTGGGGTTGGACGGATCATTGAAATCCGATTCGTAAAAAACAGCGAAGCCGCCCGGCGGGATCGGGGGGCGTGTGGGAATGCGATAGCGGTCGAGCGCAAAAGCGACGTTGCTCAAGGTCCAGCCGCTGATGTCGACCGGATTCGTGGTCACGTTAATCAATTCGACGGCATCTTCGTAGGGCGCTTCCGAGGCGGCGAGAATTTCGTTTATCAGCACATCCTGGGGTTGGGCCTGTCCTGCGACACCCGGGGAACCGTATGGTTCGGCGCTGACGCCCCAGTTGGTCGGGTCGCTTGACTCGCCCGTCGGATTCAGTCGCACGAGGGAAAAATCAAAACCGTTCGCCCCGGGAGGCCAGGGGGCATCTGGAAAATAGTGGACCTGGTCCAGCAGGTTGCCCACGGAATCCATTACCTGGATCAGCTCGCCCTCGTTGGCGAGGCGTCCGAGAAAATCCCCGGGTGCCAGGAACGCCGGTTCTCCGTAACGCATGACAAATACATCTCGGTCACCGGCGATCACCACCCGCGCGCCGGCCGCGAGCGGCCAGGAATTGGTGAAGCTGTATTGGACCGCGCCGGCGATCTGGTAGTCGGATAGATCGACGAGATCGGGTCCGTTGTTGAGGAGTTCGAGGAACTCGTAATCCCCTCCATTGGACGGGCGATACATGATCTCTGAAACGACCACCGCCCCCTGTGCACACCGTGCTTGCGTAAGGACGAGCAGGACGAGCGCTCCATAGAAACAACTTTTAGGGTATATTCTCAATATTATGCCTGATTTGCAGTTAATACTATATATACCGGGATTATGACCGCAAGCGTAAGGGCTATTCAGATAAAGTTACAGGTGGTCCTCGCGGCGCTTTTCCTGGCGCTCCTGATCGCGCTGCCGGGAGCCCTGGCGGATCCGATACGCAGCTACCTGTTCATGGGGCATACGCGTAACGGAAACACGACCCGGCAAGGGGTCGTCCCGATCGTCGAACGCATCGATTACAACGCGTTCGATATGACCCTGTTGGGTGGGGACATCACCTATTATTCTTCCAAGGAAGATGCGACGCTGAATTACCTCGATCGCCTCTTCACCATTACCAGTTCCAACACCCTCTTCGCCACGGGTGGACACGATCTTCAGCGCCCAGCCGTGTTGCAGCAATTCATCGGGCGCCCCTTGTATTACCAACACGAAACGAATGGGATCACCTTCTGCGTGTTGAATACCCAGGATGACGAAGGAATGATTTCCGGTGCACAGCTCGCTTTTCTCCAGGCGGTCGTTGCCGATGCCACCAACTCCACAGACCTGGTCATCCTGCATCACAAGGTGCTTTGGCTGATCGACAATCCGGACCTCGAACACCATCTAAGCCAAGTGGGGGCGACCACGGCCGGTATTACCGCAGCCAATTGGTATGCCGATGTTCAACCCATGCTGGACAACCTTCAAGCTCAGGGAACCGATGTGCTCTGCCTCAGTGGCGAGCGTACCAATTTCACGATTGAGCACACCATGCCATCCGGCGTCCGCTTTATGGCGGCCGGATTACGCCACAATGTTTCCGATACAATTAATGATATGATCCTGCTCACGCACGATGTCGGGGCCGGCGAGCTCGACGCGCGTTTTGTGAATGTCCTCGACCTTCCGCTTAAGCCGAATCATCCGATCGCGATCACGGAAGTGCACTGGAATGCGCCTGTCGATCAGGGAGGGATCGATGGCGAGTTCATAGAAATTATGAATACCGCGACCCAGGCGGTTGATGTGTCCGGGATGTTTTTTGAATCCAGCCTTTCGTTCACTTTTCCGGAAAACATCATCCTTGCCGCCGGCGAGATCATCCTTCTTGTCCGGGAGCCCGCATTCTTTTCACACCTTCCGGTGCGCGTCTTTGACTGGGGCTCGACCGATCTCTTTAAGCGGTATCCGCTCATTCTCCGTCTCCCCGGAAGCAACGAAGTTGTGGATTACACCTGGCATTTACGCGAGGCGGGCTGGCCCGCAGGTTCGGATGGCGAGGGCTACTCCCTGATCCTGTTGGATCCCATGCTGGATAACGGTTCGGCACCCCATTGGCGGCGGAGTGCTGAGCTCGGAGGCACGCCGGGTGCACCCAATTTGCCGCCATTTGGGTATCGCTCGGCCGAAAAGCGCGCGGGGGATTTGATGCTGACGGTGGAGGGCGTGGCCGCCGGGGTCGTGGTGCAGCCTGAGTTTACGGACACGCTCGACCTGCCGCAATGGCAAGCGCTGGGTGGGGCCGTGACGTCCAGTACCTATTCGGTGGAAATTATGGACATGGATCCTTCGCCGGCCAGCCGCTATTACCGTCTGCGTCGCGTTTTTCCGTGAGTTCCTACGATAGGAACGCATTTTCAAAAATCCTATCCTATGATAGGAACGTGCTCGCAGCGCCAGCCAATGGGCGCAGGAAGAAAATGAACGCTTAGATCTGCTGGTACTGGCCCGTGCGTCGGTCCAGGAACTGCTTGATGACCGCCGCATTGTTTTCCCGGTCATTGTCCGCACTAAACAGCAGGGTGACCCGCTCCTTTTCAGCGCGTTCGATCAGGGGGGCGAGGTCCGCGCTGTGTCCGCGAAGCTCGATCAGATAAGCCTGCCTGAATTTACCCCAAGTCAAGGCCCCGGCCTGCAGGGATTTCCGCAGGGACATGGAGGGGGCAACCTCCTCCAGCCACTCATCTACCTCAGCATCATCTTCCGTTAGTCCTTTGGGAAAGGCCTGGTCGACAAAGACGCGATATCCGTCTTCGGGATTGGGCTTATCGGATATTTGCTTGAGGATGATTGGCATAGTTGGCTTCTGGATAGGGTTGGTAATCAGTGGGGCGTCGAATTTTGACTAGCGGAAACTCATCATATGAAAGTCAAATCTCCTACTTTATTCTACCTTCTATATGTGTAAAATGGATCGAATGACTCGAAAATGCATGTTCCAAGGCAATAATGTAGCACAGGAATGACGAATTACTAATTTATCCGTTGGGGCTTGAGGAGGGGCGATTGCCTGGATCGGGCTGGAGCTGGATGGGTTCCGGGGGACCCGGAAAGTGTGGTTTTGTCACCAGGACGTAACAATCCAGGGCCGCCTTCACCCGGGCGAGGCATTCCCGACCGCGAACCTTTATATAATTTCGACGGTGCGGAGGATCTTTTGCGACATAGCCCAGGACCTGGATGTTTTTACACTTCGCGATGAAGATCGCTCGTTCCAGATGAAACTGCTGGCTCACGATGATGAGGTCATCCTGTCCGAAGACGTCGCGGGCGCGTACGACGGAGTCCAAGGTGCTGAAGCCTGCATAATCCAGAATGATGTCGGCCTCGGGGAC
>JBLIND010000063.1:0-21182 GCA_047639095.1 Candidatus Omnitrophota bacterium
TTTTCGATCATTCCGTAGAAACCTGCGGTCTGCGCCTTGAAGCCCAGCTTCTTGAAGTGCTCGGTATTCGAGGGTGGGGCGATGAACGGCCCGTGCGGGGCATTGGGCGTGATGTAGGCAAAGAAGGGCGCATCCGCATCCTTCACCTTTTTGATCCAGCCCATTGCAGCGGTGAAAAACACATCCGTACAGTAGCCTTGGGTTTTTACAAACGAGCCGTTGTGACGAATAACCGGATCGAAATATTTGTTCCCCGGCGCGTCTGCGCAACTGCAGGCGTAGGCCTGGCCGATCCCGCCGGCTCCGTGAATGAAGGCCTCATCAAACCCGCGCGTGTGAGGTTGGTAGGGTTCTTCGTCGCCGAGGTGCCACTTGCCGAAGATCCCGGAGGTGTACCCGGCGGTTTTTAAGACCTGGGGGAGAATCGTCGCATCCAGGGTCATGCGCTCGCGTTCGAGGATGGTGTGAGTGACGCCGTTTCGCATCGGATGCCGTCCGGTCATAATGGCTGACCGCGTGGGCGCACAGGTGGGGCTCACGTGAAAGCGCACAAAGCGCGTGCTCGTGTCGTAGAGCTGGTCGAGGTTGGGCGTGCGGATCCAGGGGTGCCCGTTGCGACCGACCGGTCCGTAGCCCTGGTCATCCGTCATCACGAGAATGATGTTCGGTTTGGAGCCCGCGAGTTTGGCCGGTACGAGGGGGGCTGCGAGGATAAGCGCGCAAAAAGCGAGGAGCAAGGGTTTCATAGAATTCGTCCAGGGTCGGGGATTAGCACATGCGATGCGAACGGTGATACCTGAATTTAGTCGAACAGCAAAGCCCAGTCCCGTGCAAATGCAGGATTTTGATTTCATGAGCGAGGCCGGGTCGACGACCACTTTCCGCTCGAGGTTGACACTCGCGTCATATCCTTTATCTCATCCCTATGTCCGTTCATGTTACATCCCGCGCGCCTGTACGCGTCGACGCCGCAGGTGGCGGCACCGATTGCCCGCCGTACAGTGTCGATCACGGCGGAGCGGTGGTAAATTTCTGTGTGAAGCATTACGCCCGGGCTTCGCTGGAGGTGTTGCCGGACACGACCCGGGTGGAGATCGTCAGTCGCGATTTCAACTGCGCGATCGAAGCGGATCAGGTGCTCGATCTGGCGATCGATGGGGAGTTGGATCTACTCAAGGGGATCGCCCGACGCATGCGACCCGAGTGGGGCTTTCGTCTCACGGTTTCTTCCGATGTGCCCCCCGGCAGCGGCCTGGGCTCGTCTGGAGCGGTCAGTGTCGCCGTCGTCGGCCTCTTTGATGCCGCCATGCAAGTCACGCGCAGCCACACGGACACCGCGCGTCTCGCCAACGAAATTGAGCGGATCGATCTCGGGTATCCGGGTGGCGACCAGGACAGTTATGGGCCCGCCCTGGGTGGATTTAATCTCCTGACCTATCCGGTGGGTGGCGGCACCCAGGTCAAGAAGCTCACGCTATCGTCCGAGACGCTGGCCGAACTGGAGTCCCGGGCGTTGTTGGTCTACACCGGAGAACCTCACCTCTCGGGTTCGATTCACCAGGACATCAAGGAAGGGTACGCCCAGGCCGACAGCCCGGTGGTACAGGCCATGCACGAGCTGAAGCGCATTGGTTTTGCCTGCGCAGAAGCGCTCGAGCAAGGCGATCTCGACCGCTTCGGGCGCTTGCTGGACGAAAATTGGCAGGCGCATCAACGCTTGCATCCTTCCTGTAATTGCGAACAATTGGAAAAATTCTATACCGCCCTTAGCGGGCACGTGTCCGGAGGCAAAACCTGCGGCGCTGGCGGGGGTGGATGCATCCTGTTTCTGGCCCGCCCGGGTGAAACCGCCTGGGTGCAGGAGCGGGCTGAAGCCCTCGGCGGCCAGGTGCTGCCAGTAAAAATAGACGATGAAGGATTGGTGATCGAATGAAAAAATGGATGTGCGTACTCATGCTGGCCCTGTTCGCGGGATGTGGATCAAAGGAGCCGGAGCCGGAACCGGAGGTCGGGGTTCAATGGCCGGAGTTGAAGGCGCTCGACGCCCTGTCGATCGGTGCGGAAATGGTGCTGGAAAGCGGCGACCAGGATCGCCTCCAGCAGGTGGCGAAGGAGTTGAAGGCCGCCGCGATTGCGCTTGCCGATGCGCCCGTGCCGTCGAATGCAAAAAATGTGAATGAAGTGACTCTGCTCGTCGCCTCGGTGAAAGAGTTGGCGGCCACCTTGGATGTGGCGGAGCATTTGCCGAAGACCGTTCCGGCCTTCCATCCCATCGTGGAAGCGCTGATGGAAGCCGCCGGGGTTCCGCACACGCATGACGTGCATGATCACGGCCATGACGGCCATGACGGCCACGACCATGATGGCCACGATCACTGATTCGTATGCGTAAGCCGACCATCCATCTCACGGACTGCAGCCTGCAGTTCGGCTCCTCGGTCCGATTCGACATTCCGGATCTGGAATTGCTCGCAGGTGATCGCATTGGGGTCACCGGTCCGAGCGGTTGCGGAAAATCTACGCTCCTGAATCTCCTCTCGGGCATGCTCAAGCCGACCGCGGGATCCGTATGGGCCTGCGGCCATCAGCTGGAAAAACTCTCACCCGCCAGGCTCGATGCCTTTCGGGGTAAACACGTCGGCTTTATCTATCAGACCTTCAACCTGCTCGACACCTTTACCGCCCTCGAGAACGTGATGATCGGCATGCGCTTCGGGCGTAAAATACCGCACCGCGAACGGCGTGATCGTGCCAAGGCGCTGTTGGATCGCGTCGGCTTGTGCCATCGCACCAACGCCCGGCCCGGACAACTCTCCGTGGGGGAACGCCAGCGCGTAGCCATTGCCCGGGCCATCGCCAACAAGCCTGAGCTCCTGCTCGCGGATGAGCCCACGGGCGCGCTCGACCCGGCTACGGCCCAGGTCATCTTCGAGCTCATCATGGAGCTCTGCGAAGAGGAAGCCTGCACCCTGGTCTTTGTTACGCATGACCTCGAGTTAGCCGACCGCCTGCCGGTGCAGCTGGACGCGCGCGGATTTATCCAACACCAGGGGCTGGCATGAGTCTCTGGATCATGGCCTGGAAATACCTCTGCCGGCGTCCGCTGGTGTCCATCATGACCCTGTTGAGCGTCGCATTGGGAACGGCGCTCATCGTCGCCGTGCTCACCCTCAAGCGCGAGACGCATCAAAGTTTCGAAGGCGCGAACAACGTGTACGATCTCGTGGTCGGCGCGAAAGCGAGTCCGCTTCAGCTGGTGCTGTGTTCCATTTATCACCTGGATCGCCCGCCGGGAAATATTCCCTACCATCGGTACACCGAGCTGAAAACCGACTTCCGCGTGAAGTTCGCGGTTCCGCTCGGGCTGGGCGATAATTACCAGGGCTTCCGCATCGTCGGCACGGATGAAAACTTCTTCGAGGTGAAGACCCGGAAGACCGTCGACCGTCCACCGGAGCACGTCGTCAGCCTCGCGTCCGGCGCGCGTTTCGCCGCGCCGTTTGAATCGGTGATCGGCGGCTTCGTTGCGATTCAGACCGGATTGAAGGTCGGCGACACGTTCAGTGGCACCCACGGGCTGATGAAGCTCGAAGGTTCCGCCGAGCATGCGGAATTCCCCTACACGGTCGTGGGGGTGCTTGCCTTGAACGGCACGCCGAATGATCGCGCGATCTTTACGCCGATGGAATCGGTCTGGCAGGTTCATGCGGCCGAGGAAAAGGTGCATGAAGACATTGGCTGGCTCGCGGTGGGTGGGCAGGCTCCGGGTGCTCCGAAGATCAAGCCGAAGGATGTACCTGAGGACGATCGAGAGCTCACCTCGGTCCTCGTGCAGACCAAGCTGGTCCTGCAACGCTTCGGCATGAAGGAAGAGATCAACAACGAGACCGAGGCGATGGCGGCCGTCCCCCTGGAAGAGATGGGGCGCATGTTTAAGAATTTCATCGGCCCGATGCAGACCAGCCTGCTGGCCATTGCTTTTCTGGTCGTGGTCGTCGCCGCCCTGACCATCCTGACGACGCTCTATCAGTCTGCCGAACGCCGTCGTCGCGATCTGGCCATCATGCGCGCCCTCGGCGGACGTCGGCAGGAGATGTTTACCCTGGTGCTCATTGAAGCGCTGCTGCTCACCTTCCTCGGTATCGGGCTGGGCTTTGTTCTCGGCCACGGCGTCGTCGGGATGGCATCCGGCTATCTCCGGGATGAGATGGGCCTCGTGATCAATCCCTGGAGCTTTGATCGCCTGGAGCTGGGCTGTCTCGGGGCGGTTGCCCTGGTCGGACTGGTCGCGGGCTTCATTCCGGCCCTGCTCGCTTACCGGACTTCTCCCGTCCGAGACCTGTCCGGGAATTAGGGGCCTGAAAGAAAAAATTCGCCCTCGCGTAAGAACCGATAGGTGACCGGTAATCATCTCTTGTACTTCTCCTCTCCTGAAGCGTCCGGGTTCGTCCCGGGCGCTTTTTTTATAAGAATAGGTGTATTTCCTTTGAGGCGGGGAAGGGAATGCTTGCGACCAAGTCTTGCAGCGGGGCGGATGGGTCGTATAGTAATGCGCATGCAGTTGATCAAACGTGTTAAATGGACCGCCCGCCTGAGCTTGCTCGCCGGAAGCCTCTTTCTGTTCTTCGTCTACGTACCCGCCCAGGCGGAAAAGCAGGCCGAGGAGAAAAAGCCGGCCGAGGAGCAAAAGCCGGAGGTCGCTGCCGCAGATACCGACTATGAAATTATCGAAGGTACGGCGACTAATACGCCCGCCCACATCGTGGAAGCACCCGCGCCCTCGGCCGTCAAGGATGGCATCGAAGGCGCCGTCGATTTTGATGTGCTGAAAACGACGGTTCTCAATCGCAAGCCGCCGCCGGTCTACACCACGCAGATTCAGAACCTCGACGGCAAAAAGATCAAGATCGTCGGATTCATGGGGCCCTACGACGATTTTGAAAACCTCAAAAATTTCATGCTTTTTAACAAGCCCGTGGGCTGCAATTTCTGTCAGCCGCCATCGGTAAAAGAAGTGGTCATGGTCCGGCAGAAGGTCGACACCGCCAAGTTCATCGATGCTCCGATCCTTGTCGAAGGCACGCTGCGCCTTTGGAGTGAAGGCAGCAAGGACGAGGGGCATGAGAATGGATTTCTCTACGTGATGGAAGACGCGCTCGTGGTGAAATACGAGCCGGCGAAAAAGTAGGATCGAAAATACTTCCGTCCCTACTCATCGGAAGACCTTCTATAGATTGAAACCATTGACGGATGGCTTCACATTCAGCATACCAACAACACATGGTCCTTCTTATCAAATGCCTGGCCTGGTTTTTCGCCTCGATGCCCCTCGGAATGGCGCTCGCGTTCGGACGAGGACTGGGCACGCTGACCGGTTCGATCCTCCGCCTGCGGCGCAAGGTGGTGGTCAGCCAGTTGATGGCCTGTTTTCCAGAGAAGCCCCGCTCCGAAATTGAATCCATTGCTTCGCGGGTGTATCGCAACCAGGGGATGAACCTGGTCGAGCAGTTGCGGATCCTGGTGATCGGCCTCGACGATGTGGAAGGTCGGGTGGAGATCCGGGGGCAGGAGAATGTTGAAAAGATTCTCCATGCGGATACGTCGGCGCTCATCCTGATGGCGCACATCGGGAACTGGGAGATCGCCGGCTACACGACGCGGATTTCAAACCGCGTGACCACGGTCGTGGTGAAATTAATGCGCAATCCGAAGGTGCAGGAATACCTGGTCAAGACGCGTGAGAAAATGAATGTGCGTATCATCCCGCATAAGGGTGGTTTTCGCGATTGTCTGCGTGCGGTGGATGCGGGCGATGTGCTGACCATTATTCTGGATCAGAATCGCCCGACGCATGAAGGCGTGTTCGTCGATTTCTTTGGTCGCCCGGCCTGCACCTCGCCCGGCCTCGCGGTGATTTCATATAAGACCAAACTGCCGGTTTACCCGGTCTTTTTTACCCGTCAGCCGAATCATCGGGATCATATTATGCACGTGTTGCCGCCTATCGAGCCACCGCCGGGCCGCAAGATGGATGTGACCACGGCGTACACGGAAAAATATACGAAGGTGATCGAAGACATGATTCGTCAGTATCCCGATCAATGGTTGTGGATGCACAAACGTTGGAAAACCCAGATGCCCGAGGAGCAGGAGCCTGCTCGGGCGGAAGTTGAAGATGAAGCGGCTGGAACAAGCTAAGGTCCTTTGGACGTATCACTGTACGCGGCATCCCTTGTTGCCAGCGGATGTGATTATCGGCTTCGGCAGTTATGACCTGCGGGTCGCGGAGCATGCTGCGGCCTTGTATCGTGATGGCTGGGCGCCGCGGGTGTTGTTCACCGGTCATCAGGGGAATTGGACCCGGGATTTGTTCGATGCGCCCGAGGCCGAGGTGTTCAAGCAGCATGCCGTGGAGCACGGTGTGCCGGAGGAGCAGATCCTGGTGGAGCCGAAAGCGCGCAACAATGGCGAGAACCTGCGGTTGAGTCGGGAGCTGCTGGCGCGTGAAGGGGTTAACGTGCAGCGAGCGATCCTGGTGCAGAAGCCGCAGACCACCCGGCGGGCGTGGTTGACCGCGCGCAAGGTCTGGCCGGAGCTCGAGATCATCATGCACCATGCGGATTTGAACCTGGGGCAGCAGCCCTTACCGCATCATTCGATGGACGAGTTGATTCACGAGATGGTGGGGGATCTGCAGCGGAATTTGTTGTATCCTGAGCAGGGGTTTCAGGTCGCGGATGAGATGCCCGATGCGGTGTTGGCTGCATATGAAGCCCTGATTGAGGCTGGCTTTACCAAGCACCTGTCGGCTTAGGTATTTTCTTCGATGGCCTTGATCATCCGCTCGGGCGTGACCGGCTTCTCGAGCACGCGCAGCTCTTTGAGCAAGGGGTTTTGCAAGGGTCGGAAGATGCCATCACCGGTATCGACGAGGGGTTTGCCTCCGCCGGTCTTCACCACGGATGCCGATAAGAAGATGATGGGGATGTCGCGCATCGATGCGTTCGCGCGAATCTGCGCGGCGAGGTCCGGTCCGTTAATTCCGGGCATGATGACATCGAGAAAGATGAGGTCGGGCTTGACCTTGCTGATCATGAATATCGCATCGAGCGGATCATTGACGATAATGGTTTGGTAGGCGTCGACCGCCTCCAGGGTCATCTTGCAGAGCCGGGTAAACGACTTTTCGTCATCGATGATCATTATTTTTTTCATAGGCAGGTCGAGGACCGTGATTACTGGCTGGCCTGCACCTGTTTGACCGGGCTTTCATCCGGGGCGTTCTCGTAGCTGGTAAACGGTTTGCGGTAGCCGAGGTAGGCTGCGACGACGCCCAGCAGGAAGATGGTAAACCAGAGCGTCTTGCCCAAGCTGGGTTTTTTATTGATCACGCTGAACAGGCCGCCGATGAGGAGCCAGATGCCGATTTTCATGAAGACCCAGGGGTGAAAGCCGAGCTTGGATTTGGCGAGAAAGCCGAAGCCCGCGACGAGAATGATGAGCATGCCGAGGCCGAAACTGATGCCGACCATTTTGCGGATGGCGGGATCATCCGTGCTGCTCATGCTGCGAACGATGGCGCCGCCAAGGGATAAGAAAACGAGCAGGATCCCGGCGAGGTGGAGGATGTGGTAGATGTAGGCGGGCATGAAATTCTTTCGGTTCGCGATTCTGAGTTGTACTATGGCGCCAATCGGCTCAGGGTGCATCTAGCAGATCTTATGGACAGTGCCAACTATCTTCAACGCGCACATGCCTGTATGCAGCTTGGCCGGCATCGTGAAGCGCTGGGAATGCTGCACCAGGTTTTGGTGATCGAGCCGGACTCCGGGACGACGTTCAGCCTGATTGCCCTGTGCCACTGTGCGCTGGACGCTTTGGACGCGGCAGAGGAGGCGGCCCGGCGATCGGTTGGCCTGACCCCGGATGATGACTTCGCTCACCACGTCATGGCGCAGGTTCACGCGCAACGTCTTCGCCTGGTAGCCGCTCGCAAATCGATTCTTGAAGCCTTACGCCTCGATCCAACCGATCCGGATCATTGGGAGCTGCGGGCACGGATCGAGTGGATGCAGCATCAACGGGACGACAGTGTTTCTTCCGCGCGAAAGGGTTTGTCGTTTGACCCCACGCATGAGGGCTGTCTCGATATTCTCGCCCGCAGCCTGCTGGACCTGGGCGAGGTCGACGCGGCGGCTGTCGTGGTGCGCGATGCGCTGCAGGCCAATCCGGCGGATCCGGATTTTATGGTCCGGCACGGGGAATTGCTGCTGGTTCAAGGGAAGCTGGAGGCGGCGCGGGAGGCCTTCAGCGATGCCTTGACCCAGCGTCCGGGAATGACGGGCGCGCAGGATGGATTGGCGGATACCTTGCGCGCCAAACATCCGGTGTATCGTCGTCTGTTGCCGCTCCTGCTGAAGACGCGGCCCTTGTTTGAAGGCGAACCGGTGATCAGTCGGGTGATCGTCGTGCTGGCCTGGGCGGTCTGCCTGGGCCTGGCCCCGCATTGGCCGGTGGGCTTGCCGTTTACACTGCCCGTTTTGGTTGCGCTGGGCGGCCTGGCTTTTGCCCTCGTCCTCGCGGAGCCCGCCCTGAATGCCCTGCTGTTCCTGCATCAGAAAGATCGACACGCCCTGTCGATTGGGCAGCGTTTTGGTGTGCTGGTGAGTGGGCTGAGCCTCGTCTGGTTGATGTTGGTTGTGGGCTGGCTGATCGGACATGGCCTGCATCATCGCATGACCCTGGCGGTGATCGCGTTGCAGGCTCCGGTCCTTCCTCTGAGTCTGGCGCTGGCGGATCGTTTTAACGATTATGATCGTCGGCGGATGTTCGTGTTGTGCGGGGTGTTGCTGCTGAGTTTGTGCGGAATGTTAGGTGTCCTGTGGTTGGGCGGGTTCGGAACGCCGGGTCCGCGATTTTTTGTTGCGATGGGGTTGATTCTCACGGGTTGGATCCTGCCCGTCGAACAGTTGAAACGCGGTCCGTGTTCGTGAGGTGCCACTCACCGAAATATCACCTCGAAAATCTGCTGTAAATATCCAGGCATGCGGCGTATGGTCAAACAAGATGTGTTTGATACGGGACATAACACCGGGTACGCATGATTGATTCGCCTCGCAAGATCTTCGTGTTGGATACCAACGTTCTGCTGCATGACAGTGCCTGCCTCCACGAGTTCAAGAAGCACGACATCGTTATTCCCATCACGGTTCTGGAGGAGCTGGATTTTTTCAAGAAGGGGAATGAGAGCATCAATTTTCATGCGCGCGAGTTTTTGCGTTCACTCGATGCCTTGACCAGCAACAAAGAGATCTTTGATAAGGGGGTTCGGATCCGACCGGAGCTCGGACGAGTTCGCATCCTTTTGCAACACGAATTCCACCGTGACCTCACGTTCAACTTTACCCAGGGGAAACCCGATCACCAGATTCTGAATTGTGCGTACACCCTTGCCCGGCAGGAAACGGACAAGGAGGTGATCCTGGTCTCAAAGGATGTGAATTTACGTATGAAAGCCCGGGCTTGCGGCCTTGCCAGCGAGGATTACACCACGGATCAGGTGAAAGATGTTTCCACCCTGTACACCGGGAAGCGCACGCTGGAGAATCTGGATCTTGAGGTGATTGATGAACTCTACGAAAAGGAGTTTATCCCCGTGGATCGCCTGCCGGCGGACCCTCCGTTCACGCCGAACGAAAACCTTATCCTGCGCAACCATAAGAAGTCGGGCCTGGGGGTGTACGATGCAAGCGAACAGGTGGTGCGGCGTATTAACAAAATGAGTGCGTTCGGCATAACCCCCCGCAACGCGGAGCAGATTTTCGCCTTACGGGCGCTGACGGATCCGCGGATTCCTCTGGTCAGCCTTTCCGGGACGGCGGGGACGGGCAAAACCCTGCTCGCCCTCGCGGCCGCGCTGCATTTACGGGCGGATTATCGTCAGATCTTTCTCGCCCGGCCGGTCGTGCCCTTGAGCAATAAGGATCTCGGATTTCTGCCCGGCGAGATCAAGGCCAAGCTGGATCCCTACATGCAGCCGATTTACGACAACCTCGGGGTGATCACCAGCCAGGCCTCCAACAAGGAGATCAAGGCCCAACAGATAGCCAAGCTCCTGGAAGAAGAGAAGCTGACGATCTCCGCCTTGTCGTATATTCGGGGTCGGAGCTTAAATCAGATTTTCTTTATCGTCGACGAGGCGCAGAATCTTACGCCGCATGAAGTCAAGACGATCATCACCCGGGCCGGGGAGGGTACCAAGGTTGTGCTGACCGGGGATATCTTCCAGATTGATCATCCGTACCTGGACACCCAGTCCAACGGATTGAGCTACCTGATCGAAAAGATGCAGGGCCAGGGTTTGTATGCCCATATCAATCTGGAAAAAGGGGAGCGTTCCGAGTTGGCCGAGGTGGCGAGTAACTTGTTGTAGCTTGGTCGCCACAAGGCTCTGAGCGCTTTTCAAGAGCCTGCTAGGCGCGCCGGCGCTTGAGGCTCAGCATGACCAGCGCACCGAAGAGCACGAGGCTGCTCGTGCCCGGTTCGGGTATGGTGAAGGTGCCGAAGGGGATGACGGCGGCTTGTGCGGCAGTTGATCCGGCGGGGCCGGAATTGAAGCCCAACGCGCCTTCTGCACCGATCACCCAGTTGTTGGGGTCGTAGTCGCCATCGGGCCCGGTATTGTTTTTACGATAGGCGAAGGTGTTGTCGTAAAGGGTCGGGTTGCCGAAGGGGGTCTGCTCGCCGAAGGCATCCATGGCGATGGCATCTGTATAGTCATTGTCGCCATTGGGATCGTACATCAGGGTGTACTTGGTGTCGCCTTCGTGCGCGATGCCGGCGTTGGTCGGATCGACGACCGCGAGTACGGGCGGCTCCGAAATCCGAGGATTCCCGGCCCATGCGGCGGTGTAGAAAGCAAAGAACGGAGCGGGACCTGCGGTGGCGGTCAGCGGGACGGCATAAAAGAAGGTGTTGGCAGCTACGGCAGCATCGGTCGGGGCACCGCCTTGTTCCAGAAAGGGCATGTCGAGCTGGACCGGTGCCGCGCCGAAGGGGGGAACGAACGATTCATAATCGGCCCGAAGAAAGTACTTGGAGAATTCCTGCTCCGTGATCACGTCCTCGGTGAAAAACTCAATCGCCCGGTAATCGAAGAGAGTGGTGTCAGTTGCGGGGTCGTTGGGCTGCGCTTCGTAAATCCCGGTGATGATCGGATTTGCAAAAGCGGTCAAACCTGAAATCAACGCTAAACCTAGGATCTTGCTGAACATTACCCTTAAGTTTAGCAAAGTTCGTGCCATGATTAAAAGGAGACTACGTTTTTCTTTTTCTCCATTTCCTCGATTTCTTTCAATGAAGGACCTTCATACGTGGCCCCCTGATTGTAAAATGCCTCGCGGAGGTTGGCAATTTGTTGATCCATGACGGCCTGCAGGTGATCGGTTTCATCCATTTCCCGGAGGGCGAGCATGGCTTCTTGAGGAAGCTGGATGGGTTTGGCCTTTTCCTTTTTCCACCCCTTTGCCGGTTCTTTGAGGAGCTTGCGCAGGTCGGGCGGCGGGTTGGATGCTGTTTTGCGGTAGGCGATCTGGGCTTCGACGCTACGGTTCAGGGAAACCTCTGTCATGGACTCGGGCTGATCGGCAAACGGATCTTCAACCAGGTCTGGTTCAGCTTTTTTTCCGCGGGGATTTACGTATCCCGCTTTGGGCATGTCTGCGTATTCGTTCCGAAGGCGGGGGGCCTCCGCGCCGGGTACCTGCTTTGGGCGTTGCATCTCGACCGTTACGGCCGGTTTTGCGGGTTTGGCCGCGGCTTCTTTCTTGTCCTTCATCATAAAGGTCGTCACCCAGCAGACGGCAAGGAGCCCGACGCTTATGGGGATCCACTTTGAGGAGGATTGGTTTTCAGTTTCCATATGATGGCTCATTAGTAGGTGCCTCCGATGCCCGCTCCAGGCGAAACAGGGGTTGATGTGAAGCCTACCTCCGAATAGCTCCAACCTTCGAAGAGCAACTTCTCTTTGAGCTCGGGATAATAGGGGGGAGGGTCATTGATGAAACGCTTGTCGAACTCGTTCTTCGAGTAATAGCCGGTCTGCTGTTGACCGGTGCGGCTGTTGAAGGTTCCGGCCGGATAGACTTCTTCCATGACGCGACTTCCGTAGGTGGTGAACGATCCGCGGGGACCATACAAAAAGCTGCTGTAGGAGGTCACTCCGATGTTGCCTTTGTTCGTCGGATCGCCGGGATTCCGTGGGCCTGCGGCAATGAATGCACCAAATACCTCCAGGTTGTCCGGTGCGGATGTGCTTACCCAGATATCATCTTTCGAGATGAAGCCGATCTTGTCGTCAGATGGCTCCGGATAATCGGAGAACACGTTTTCATCATCCCGGGGGTCGTTCTTGTAGTACATATGATCTCTTATGTGGATGTCGTCCTCGGCATAGAAGGTCAGTGCACCGTCGACCGTACCGCCGAAGAGTTGGATTTTTCCGGAGCTGAGGAGCGCGCCGTTGTCGTCCAGTTTGTCTTTTACGTAGACCAGTTTCAGGTTGCTCAGGGGCTCTGCATGCCAGCCGTTGTTGCCATAACGATCATGGTTTTTGAGGTACATCTGGCCGGCTCCGCTGGAGGTATCCAGGTCGAAGTACACACTGGTTTCCCCTTTTAACAACATGCCGGAGTGAGTCGCCTCGGTTTCCATTTCATCAAAATCGATGGAGGCCATGGTGCCCTGATGGGAGTTGAATTCGTGACCCTGTTCAAAGGTGGAGTACGCGGGCCAGCCGCCGAATTCATGGTGACCAGTTGTCACTTTCCCCTTGAAAACAGGGCCCCCGGCTGCGGCAGACGACCAGATGTTGATGCGGTTGTCGCTGTGAAAATGACCGTTTTGGATCTGTCCAGGGATCATCCAGATATCCCGGAAATTGGACGTCCACATCCCGTATTGGGCGAAGGTGGGGTAACGGACACGTTCAATATTGAGTTGGCGCTCAACCCCGTTGACATCGCCGATGGCTTGTATCTTGAACTCATGCCAGGTGCCTGCAGGCCGGGTTATTTCATAGCGCCAGGTCTCGCCTCCTCCTCCGGACTTGCTGCCCGGTACGACGCCGCTAAAGGCTTTTTCCGGACCGGTGAATTTGCCGATGCGTTCGGCCGCCTGTTCGGCACCCGCTTCGGCCATATAATGGGACCGTTCAATGGTCACCTGGCTGTCGACCATGCGGGAGTTGTGCATAGCGTCTCTCAAGGTCAGTGCGGCAATACTGAACCCGATAAATAGAAAGATGATGGCGGCCAGCAACATGCTGCCCTCTCGGCGGGATTTTGATGAAGGACGGTATTTCATGGTAGGGACCTTTTCTTCTTAGTTCCGAAATTTGATGACGCTTTGCAGCTCCTGGACGATGGGCTGCATCATGGTGCTGTCTTGAATCTTCATGGTCAGCACGATACCCTTCCTGCTTGGATGCTCGGTTGCCGTGGAGGTGATGACATCCTTGGCGTAGACCAGGCCGTCCTGATCTTCGATGCGTTGATTACTTGAGTCGTATTTTAAAAAATGCGTGGGCGTGGTATTGATATACCAGTCGGGAGGACTGGTCGTATTGTCGATATCCACATTGGCATTTTCTGCCTGGCGAAGGCCGTCGTTTGCATTGAACCCATAGACGACGCGTTGCATCGCCGTGTTGGCTTGATCGAGGTTTCGATTGTAGCTTCGATTCGCCCGATAGCTGCTGAGGTTCACGATCAACGAACCCACGAGGGCGATGGACATGATGGATGCGATGATGCTCGCAATCATGACTTCGACCATGCTCAGGCCGCGTCGGGTTCGCTTGAAAGATAAAGTTTTCGTAATCATACCTTGTTCCTTAGCTTAGTGGAGAACCTGAGTGATGGTTCCGCGCAGGAAGACCCGCGACTTGGCACTGGTCGTGTTTTGCCAGTTGTTCACATCGTCCCAGTAGACGCACATGTAGACATCTTTGATATCCGGGCTGGTCGCATTGCTGTCATCCCGACCTGGAGTGACCTGATAGAAGCCGTAGTAGTTGGCCTCGCTGAACTCGAAACGTCCGGTTCCATTCGTACTTAAAGCGGCACTGTTAAAGCCTTCCAGTTGGACCTTTTCCATCTCCAAACGGGCAAAGGCCAGGGCCTTGCTTCGTTCCTTGCTCATGTTCGTGATGCGCATGGCGCTGGCAATGGAGCCCCCGATCGCGGCTAATCCAATGGCCATGATGATGAGCGCCATGAGGACCTCCACGATCGTGAAGCCTTGTTTCTTTCGCATGTTGCGTGTTTTCATATCCGTAACTCACTCAGCCATGTTTGCGAACATCCGATACATTTAGCGGACTGTTCATACTCGAGACCGTAGAGAGCAATCAATGTGCCACAGGATCGTTTAACACGCCATTAAGCTTCTCCATACGCGGTGTCGGCGCTGATTTAAGCCTGTTTGGGCCGATTTAGCGCCTGGTCTGCTTTCGCAGAAGGGAGAAGGAATGGAGGGCTGCGGAGGATGCGTAGGTACCGGGTTGGGTGTTGGGGAACCGCGGATGGACGCAGATGAACGCGGATCTGGGTGGGAGGATGAGAGGAAGAGGAGTGGAGAGCAGGCTCAGGCTCAGGATGAGCGGATGAGCTCGGGGGAGGTTTCAAGGGCTTCGAGGTTTTTGCATCCGAGGAGAAACATACCGGTGCGAAATTCTCGACGCAGGCGCTCGATTACCTGGATGACCGCTTCGGGCGATTCCATCGCGGGCTGGAGGAAGGGGGCGGCTAATCCGCAGAGGCGGGCACCGAGGATGACGGATTTCAGCATGTCCAGTCCGGAGCGGAGGCCGCCGGATGCGATTAAAGTCAGCTGATTGCGATAGGGGGCCAGTTGCTGAAGCGCTTGGGGTGTCGGAATGCCCCAGTCCTGGTAGACCAGGCCGATCTCATCGTCGGGTGCGCCCTTGCGGTGATGTTCGATTCGGCTCCACGAGGTGCCCCCCGCGCCCGCGACATCGATGTACTGAATCCCCATGTCGATGCTGCGATTGGCATCGACTTCGGAAAAGCCGCTGCCGACTTCTTTCAAGATGACCGGTTGCTCCAGGGTCTGTACGATCGCCGCAATTTTTTCGGCGAGGCCGGAGAAGTTGGTGTCCCCTTCCGGTTGTACGGCTTCCTGCAGGGGATTCAAATGCAGGTACAAGCCATCGGCCTCCAGCACCTCAATCGCCTCGCGACAATGCTGAATGCCGAAGCCATAATTCAGTTGCACGGCTCCCAGGTTGCCAAACAACAAGGTCGTTGGGGCGTGCGCGCGTATCGCAAAACTTTTTCGCGCCTCCTGGTTGGTGAACATCACCCGTTGCGAACCAACCCCCATCGCCACCTGGGTGGCTTCCGCAGCGAGGGCCAGGTTGCGATTGATGGTTTCCACCACGACATGATCGCCGCCGGTCATCGAAGAAATCAACAGGGGGAAACTCAGCTCCTTGCCCATGAAGGTGCAGGAAGCGTCGACGTCGGCGAGGTTGAGTTCCGGGAGGGCTCGATGGCTCAGCTGGATCAAATCAAAATAATTTTTCCTGCGATCGACCGCCTTGTCGGATTGAATGATTTCGATGTGCTGAATCTTCCGATTGTTTACCGCGTCGCTGCTCATGCACGTTCCCGTTTGAGGTGCGCATCCATCAGCTCGCCGGGATTGGTGAGCGCGGCGAGCAGGGAGAGTTCGCTGCAGAGGGCGGCGGCCGTACAAATCGCCGCGAGGCGTCGGCTGTTGGCTCCCGGTTCCCGCTCCTCCGTGCACCCCAGCCGCTCCAGGTTGGCCCGAACGAAATCCAAGCCCTTGCCGTTGCCCACGGTGCCCACGATGACGTTGGGCAGGGTGAGGGAAAAGTAGAGATTGTCTCCCCGGACTTCCGCGAAGGTCATGCCTTGTGAACCCTCCACGATGTTGGCGGCGTCCTGTCCGGTAGCCAGGTAAAAGGCGAGCAGAATGTTGGCTACATGGGCGTTTGCGCTGCGCAGGCCGCCGGCTAGCATGGTGCCGATGAGATTTTTTTTGGTGTTCAACTCGGCAATTTCTGCAGGGGTTGCTTTGAGGTAGCGGCGGCAGATCTTTTCCGGAATCGTCATCTCGGAGATGACATATTTCCCGCGTCCGAGGATGCCGTTCACCGCGCTGACCTTTTTGTCCGTACAGAAATTTCCCGATACGGAGAGGTAGCGAAATTCCGGGTATTGATCGAGGATCCATTCCTGGATGCGCTGGGAGGCCTTGGTCACCATGTTGTGCCCCGCGGCGTCACCGGTCTTAAATTCCAGGCGGAGAAAAAGCATCGAACCGACCTGCTGGGAGTGCATGTCAATGAGGCGTGCGAAGCGGCTGGTCTCTTCGACCAGCGGTTGCAGTTCAGCCTGTCTAGCCCGGATGCCCCGGCAGGCCGCATGACAGGCCTCGGCTGTTTGTGCCTCCACCAGGATGGAGCGGGTCATGCGTTCGTCGGTTACTGTGCAGTGAATGCCGCTGGTCTGCTGGGATACCCGCGCCCCCCGATTTGTGCTCGGCCATAAAGGCGATTCGTAGGTTGCCAGCGGAAAATAAACGTCCTCGGTTTCGCCTTGGTATACCCACTTGGCTGGCCCGATGATCTGCATGGGCACCTGGGCCATCAGCGTTTCTTCCTCTTTTTTTGACATGCGGTTAATGTTGCATACCCACGGAGTTAAATCATGCTCTAACTTGCCAAATGTACCGTGCCGCGTATCATTCCCAACCAACCCTGAGATGACAAATTGAAACCACCGGTTCACGTTTTACACGCTCCCTTTCGCGCGGCTGCTGGTTCGCGGATGCCTCGCCTGCTGGGGGTTTCGTTCGCCCTCTCCTTCCTGCTGTTCGGTCTGAACGCCTGCGCGATGAAAAAGCCCCCTTCGGTGGATTCGATCGGCAGCCTTAAAGGCGCTCCTCAGCTCACGCCGGATGGCGTCGAGCACAAGATCCTTACCAACGGCCAGGTGATTACTTTTCAAGGGGTGATTTATCAGATCTCGATGTGGGAAGCTCTGACCAGTGGGGTGCATTACGGCTTCCTGGTTCAGAACACCGCCGAGCAGTCGGACGGCGATCCGGCCACCTCCGATGGTCTGTTTATCTATTGTGGAAACACCTTGTCGCTGGAGTTGGGAAGCGGTCAATACCGCCCCAAGCCGGGCGATCACGTCATCCTGAAAGGCACGATGAAAAACCGCTACGGCCAGGCGGAGATCAGCAAGCCGGAAGTAATTCGAGTCGTGAAAACCGGTCTGGATCTCGATGTGGTGCTGCCCGCCGAAGAGCTCAAGCCCCCATCCGATACCGACGAAGCCACCCTGTATTATGAGCAGCGCGAAGGCATGCGCTGTTCTTTGCCCGCGGGTACGCTCGTGGTCGGTAAGCGCCAGGTGTATCGTCGGACCACGGATGCGACCTGTTTCGTCATTCGAGGCGATCATCCCGTCGCCCTGCGCGAAGCCCCGCTCGAGCGCCGCCTTATGCGGGACTATCATCCGCTGGACGATTTGCCTGAGCAGGTCTTCGATAATGGTAACGGCTTTCGAATCTGCCTGAGCAGCATGGGGTTAAAAGCAGCTGCCGACGATACCCACGTGTATTTGCCACCCGTAAAAACCTTCGATGTATTCGAAGACGGATTTGCGGGTGGGCTGACCTTCTCGTATGGCAACATGCAGCTGCTGGTCGACGAGATGCCCCGCGTGAAGTCCGGGCCGAGTCCGATTGAGCTCAGCCCAGCCTTGCCCCCGCAGGCGCCGGGCGAGTTCAGTATCGCCACCTACAATGTGGAGAACCTGTACGACGCGCGCAACGATCCGTTCGATGGATGTGATTTCATCACCGACGCGGGATGCCCCGGGGTAACTGGCTCGCCGGATTATGCGCCTTCCGATGCGGCGGTGTATGAAGCCCGGTTGGCGGAGATGGCGGAACAGATCGTCGCGCATATGCAGGCTCCGGATATCGTGCTGATTCAGGAAGCCGAAGACCAGGATATCTGCCTGCTGGTCGACGGCGTCCTTACCGAAACCAAGGCCAATCACGCGGATGGCAAGCCGGATACCCTCCAGGAGCTTTGCCTGGCCATTGCCGCCCAGGGCGGCCCCGCATACGACTGTGCCAACGATCGCGATGGCGCGGACACCCGTGGTATCATCACCGGTTTTCTCTATCGCAAGGATCGCGTCGAACTCCTTCCGGTTACGTCCGAACATCCCATCCTGGGCAATGCGCCAGACATCCAATTCCCCTTCGACAGCGTAAGCACGATCAACGATGTGCAGAATCCGAAAGCCTTCAATGCTTTTTATCATGGTCCACTCGATAAGGATGACATTCTGAATGTAACCTATTCGCGAGCGCCGCAAGTGGGCTGGTTTCGCATCTGGGCCGAAGAAGTCGGCAAGGGCAAGCAGGCCGAGGTGTACCTGATCAACAACCACTTCAGCAGTCGGCCCGATTCCCGTATCGTGCGGCGCACCTACCAGGCCCGGTACAATGCCAGTCTCACCACGGCGATTAACGCGGCCTTCCCCGAAGCACTCGTCATCGCGGGGGGAGACCTGAATGTGTTCCCGCGCCCGGATGATCCGGTCGGCGATCCCTTCTCCGATCAGTTGGGTCCCCTGTACGACGCCGGGCTCTGGAATGTGAACGATCTCTTCCTGGAAAAAATGCCGCGCGGATCCTATACGTATGTCTATCGCGGCGAAGCGGGTACGCTCGACCATCTGTTTCTGAACCCGGCGATGAAGGCCCGCATGACAGACGCCACGCTGCTGCACATCAATAGTGACTGGCCGGAAGAATTTGATGGCGATCGCCCCATGGGCATCACCGATCACGATCCCATCGTCAGTCGCTTCTCCTTTTAGAGGCCCCATGAAAAAAATCCTGATCGTACCCCTGTTGTTTCTCGCGTCTCTTGCATTCGCAGATCAAGCCGAGGGCCGTCCCAACATCCTTTTCTGCATCTCGGACGATCAATCCTTTCCGCACGCCAGTGCGTACGGCACCACCTGGGTCAAGACGCCCGCCTTCGATCGCGTTGCTCGCGAAGGGGTGCTCTTCACTCGCGCTTACACCCCCAATGCAAAGTGCGCTCCTTCGCGTTCGATTATCATCACCGGGCGTAATTCCTGGCAGCTCGAAGCCGCCGCTAACCATGTGCCGAATTTTCCGGACAAGTTTAAATCCTTCGTCGAAGCCCTGGGCGAGCAGGGGTACACCACCGGGATGACCGGTAAGGGCTGGGCGCCGGGTAACGCAAATGGCCGACTGCTCACCGGTAAACAATACGCGAAGCAGAAAGCCCGACCGCCGGCGAAAGGGATGTCCAACAACGACTACGCCGCGAATTTTAAAGATTTCATGGACGCGGCATCCGCGGATGCGCCCTGGTGTTTCTGGTATGGCGCCACGGAGCCGCATCGCGGGTATGAATTCAAGTCCGGGGAAAAATATGCCGGCAAGAAGCCGTCCGACATCGACGCGGTTCCCGCTTTCTGGCCGGACAATGAGACCGTGCGTCACGACATGCTCGACTACGCCTTCGAAATTGAACACTTCGATGCCCATCTCGGTCGCATCATCCAGCTGCTGGAGGAGCGCGGGCAACTGGAGAACACCCTGATCATGGTGACGGCTGACAACGGCATGCCTTTTCCGCGGGTGAAGGGGCAGACCTATGAGCTTTCGCATCATCTACCGCTCGCGATCATGTGGAAGAAGGGCATCGCTTCCCCCGGACGTGTGGTCGAGGATTATGTGAGTTTCGTCGATTTCGCCCCCACGATTATCCAGGCCGCCGGCCTCGACTGGGCGGGCGTGGGCATGTCGCCTACGCCGGGGAAAAGCCTGTTCGATATCTTTACGTCCACTCAGGCGGGACAGGTCAATCCGGCGCGCGATCATGTGCTCATCGGCAAGGAGCGCCACGATCTCGGGCGTCCGCACGATGGTGGGTACCCGGTGCGGGGCATGGTGAAGAATGGCATGCTCTACATCTTGAATTACGAAATCGATCGATGGCCCGCGGGCAATCCCGAAACCGGCTACATGAACACCGATGGCAGCCCGACCAAGACGCACATCCTGGATCATCGCACCGACCCGGCCGAAGCGAAATACTGGCAGTGGAACTTTGGCAAGAAGGTTGCAGAAGAGCTCTACGATCTTCAGAAGGATTCCGCCTGCATCAACAACCTCGCCCTGAATCCCGAAAAGGCCCCGATCAGAAAAGCCATGCAGGAACAGGTGCTGGCCGAGTTGAAAGCCGAAGGCGATCCCCGCGCACTCGGCAACGGCGCTATTTTCGATGCCTATCCGTATGCCCAGGACAGCCGGGGTTACTACGAGCGCTTCAAGGCCGGCGGTAAAGTCCGTGCGGGTTGGATCAACCCATCCGACATTGCACCCGCTCCACTCGACTGACCCCTGAAGTCGGTTGGGACTCCGTCCCGACCCAGCCAGCTCCCAAGGCTACGAGGGCGTACTTATGTGGGTATTATTTTTTCGTCGCGGCGTGCCTATCGGGTACGATCCGCCGGCAGGGTGACCGGTGCCTCACGCGTCTCGATCTCCGCTGTGGCTTCCATGGCGGCACGGCGTTTGGCATCGTCCCGGGCTTTCTTCATCTGAATCATCATCGCGAGTCCGACGATAGCCAGGACGGAAATCACCGCCGGGGCGACGCCGGCGATCAGGGCGGGCGTCTTCAGGGTCTTTCGTTGGCGGATTACGACGACAATCATCAGCAGCGCAACCAGACCGGCCAGGCCGAAGAAGCCCATGATCGTAAGCACGACGGTCGCGCCCGCCGCGAGCGGTTCTTCGCCGGTGGCGAATACCTTCGGCAGGGTGAACGCACAGAGGATCAGGGCCAGGTGAAAGGCGGCCATGATGTACATGGTAACAGGTTTCATATCGATTTCCGTTCCGGGTGCATGCGCGCAAAGTAACAGGCCCTTGAAAAACGCGCAAGGTCTTGGGGCTGATTCAAGCGCCGTTTAAGGCCGCGGCATCGGAAAGCGCTTCAACGCTTCGGCGTCCACTCCGGTAATCGTCCCCGGATAGGCGCGACAGAGGGCGACGAGCGCTTCGACGTC
>JBLIND010000064.1:0-21182 GCA_047639095.1 Candidatus Omnitrophota bacterium
CCCCCAGACGGATCCTGGCAGACAAGGAATACATTCGACTGATCAGCGCAGGCTTTCTCCACGCAGATTGGGTGCATTTCGCCTTTAACATGGTCAGCTTTCACGGCTTCGCCCAGATCATTGAGATACATTACAACCCCGCGATCATGCTGATGATTTACCTGGGCAGTATCGTCGGGGGCAACCTGCTCTCCTTGTGGTTGCATCGCCATCACGAATACCGGGCGCTGGGCGCTTCCGGTGGCGTATGCGGTATCATCTTCGCGGCGCTCTTCCTGTTCCCGGGTGTGAGCATCTGGTTTATGCCGGGCTGGCTGTTTGCCATGATTTTTCTCGGGGCTTCCATCTACTTCCTGAGTAAGGGCACGGGAAACATCGGCCACGACGCTCACCTTGGCGGCTCCCTGGCGGGTATGGTGATCGCCACCGTCGTGGAACCACGCATCATCCAGGCGCAGCCCATTTTTTATTGGACTACGCTGCTGATCTTCGCGGGGCTCATATACGGACTTTGGAAAAACCCCATGCTGCTTTCGATCAAAAAGGGCTTCCTCCAACCAGCGCGGGCCGAATTTCACCGCAAACAAAAGCAGAAGAAGCATCAGAAGGTCGTCGATCGTGAATTGAAAATGGATGACCTACTCGAGAAGATTTCACGTGAAGGCCTCCAAAGCCTGACGGATCGTGAGCGCGCCTTTTTAGAGCAGGCGGCAAAGGATCGACGCAAGTAACTCAGGCGATCAGGTCGTGAACGATCTTGCCTTCGACATCGGTCAGTCGAAAATCGCGACCGGCATATCGATGCGTCAGTTCGGTGTGATCGAAGCCCATGAGCTCAAGGATCGTTGCGTGTAAATCATGCACATGGACGGGATTCTCTTCGGCCTTGAACCCGAATTCATCCGTGGCGCCATAGACCTGGCCGCCCTTCACCCCGCCACCGGCCATCCACATGGTAAAACCATGGTGATTGTGATCACGACCGTTGACTTTCCCCTGGTTGGATCCGGCTGCCGGCAATTCGACCACCGGGGTTCGCCCGAATTCGCCGCCCCAGATCACCAGAGTCTCATCGAGCAGCCCGCGCTGTTTCAAATCTTTCAGCAAGGCTCCGATGGCCTGGCTGCACTCGCCTGCGAGACGACGATGGTTCTGCTCCAGATCATCATGATTATCCCAGGGCTGCCCTTCCCCATGATACAACTGCACGTAGCGCACGCCGCGCTCCACCAGACGACGGGCCATAAGGATCTGTTTGGCCTGCACGGTATCGCCGTACATCTTGCGGATGTGCTCCGGTTCACGGCTGATATCAAAAGCATCACTCGCCTCCATCTGCATGCGATACGCGAGTTCAAATGAATGAATGCGCGCTTCGAGAGCCGCATCATTGGCGCGCTTGTCGAGGTGTCGCCGGTTCATCTCCTGGAGCAGGTCAATCTGCCTTCGTTGCTCGGCCCCGGACAACTGGGTGTTCCGGATATTCTCGATAAGGTCATCAATCTTGGTGTGCTTGGTATTGATATACGTGCCCTGGAAGGTCCCGGGAAGAAATCCGGAGCCCCAATTCTGGGCCCCTTTGATCGGCAATCCTCCTGGAGACATGACGATGAACCCGGGCAGGTTTTGGTTTTCCGTGCCGAGGCCATAAGTCAGCCAGGATCCCACCGCGGGACGCACAAGCGTGTTCGCTCCGCAGTTCATCAGCATCAGCGAAGGTTCATGATTGGGTACGTTGGCATGCATGGAGCGAATGACCGCGACCTCATCGATCATTTCACCCACGTGCGAAAATAGTTCACTCACTTCGATGCCACTTTGGCCGTACTGCTTGAAGGCGAAAGGCGATTTCATCGCGACGCCGGTCTTGCGCTCGGTCTTCAGGTCGATCGGCAACTTTTGGCCATCGTATTTCGTCAGCATCGGCTTCGGATCGAAGGTGTCGACATGCGATGGGCCTCCGTTCATGAAGAGATGAATGACGTGCTTCGCCTTAACGGGAAATTGCGGGCGCCGCGGCGCCATGGGGTTTTCGCCCAGCCCTGCCTGGGTACCAGGGAGAAGACCCGTCAGCCCGAGCGCCCCCATGCCCATGCCACTGCGCTGCAACATCTCGCGCCGCGTTAAGCGACGGTTGGTCAGTTCACGAAAAGGATCGGATTGGTGATAAGGGGACGTGTGCATTAATCAATAAAGGTAAATTCGTTAGACATCAAAAGGACCTGGGCAAAACTTTGCCATCGTTTTTCATCTCCACCTTCGAGAAAACGATGCGCTGAGGTACGTTCACTCTCGTCCGGATCTCTGGCGAGCGCAAAGCGATAGAGGGCCTGGATACGGGTGTCCGGCTGATCGGATACGCTGCGCGCGGTCAGGGCGGCAGCCATTTCCTGAATGTACGGGCTGTTCAGGTTAAACAGCGCCTGCTGCGGGACGGTGGTAACCGGACGTTGACCGGTGACCGAATCCGGATTGGCAAAATCAAAGGTGCGGAAGACCCCTGGGACTTCTTGCCGATCCACAAACCCATAAACGGAGCGACGGGTTGAATAGGGCTGTTTCCAGAGATCGACGGAACGCCCCCCGACTCCGACATCCAATTTTCCGGCAGCCTGCATCAATTGATCGCGCATGGCCTCCATGGACAGGCGTTGACGATTCATGCGTGAAAGCAGTCGGTTTTCCGTATCGTTCTTTGGCACCGCGTTCGGGGATATAGACGCTTGACGGTAGGTGGCAGAATCAAGAATAAAGCGGTGCAGTCGCTTGATCGACTTGTCGTGTTTGATAAACCAGGTGGTCAGGTAGTCCAGCAATTCCGGGTGTGAGGGCTGGGCACCACGGGTGCCGAAGTCATCCGGCGTATCGACGAGACCACGGCCAAAATGAAACTGCCATACGCGATTGACCAACACACGATACGTAAGCGGATTTTGCGGATCGGCAATGGACCGCGCCAGCTCCAGGCGACCGCTTCCCTGCGTGTACGCCTTCTCGTCGTCCCGTTGAAGAACGGCTGGAAACCGACGTGACACCTGTGGACCACGCTGCCATTCATTGCCACGCAGAAAAACGTAATTGGGATGAGGTTGCGCCACATCGTTAAGGACCATCGCGCGTGCAGGGGCGTCAGGAGAAGCCGATTCCCATTCAATAATCTTTTTCTCCAGCTTGGTTATCTCCTCACGCATCTTGCGATCCTGGTACCGATTGAGCTCCGTGAAGGGGAATTTTAAGGGCGTCTGGTCAGCGAGGAACGCCTCCTTGAACCCGGGGATCTCGCCGGAGCTCCAGTGCACTGCATACGTATTTATGAGCTCATCCAGCGAGGCGTGAGGCGCAGCCAACAGGCGTTCCTGCAGGTCGGGCAACATCGGTTTATGCATACGGATGCGGGCCTCGGCCTGTGAGGCGAATTGATCTAGCGGAAGCGACCCCAGCACGGGCAGTATACTGAGCACCGGATCCGCCTGCTTCGCGCGCTTGGAGAAATACGTTTTCCAGGTAGCCTGGGCGTGCTTGCGCAAGCGGTTCTCTTTCAGGTAGGCGGGTTCCGGCAGCAGCTTGAAATGTTCGGGGTATTCCTGACGCACCCATTCCTTCAAGTAATCGCCTAAAGTCTTATTCAATTCCTTATGCAGCACCTCATGCTGCTTGTGCTTCAGATCTTCAACCGCCTGAACGCGTTTATCGTGTTCCTCCTTGTACGTGGCATAACCCGGGGTGCTACCGGGTTTTTCAATTACCGGAAGCTCCTTCGGCTCATGGGAGTTATCGAAAATTCCGTAAAGCGCGTAGTAGTCTGCGGTGAGTATGGGGTCGTACTTATGATCATGACATCGTGCACAGTAAACCGTCAGCCCCATGAAGCCGCGCGTCACGACATCGATACGATCATCGATGATCTCCGGAGTTTTATTCAGAAATCGACGCCCCACGGTGAGGAACCCCATCGCGGCCAGCGTACGAGGTTCCGCAGAGGTATCCAGTTGATCTGCAGCCAGCTGTTCGATGATAAACTGGTCGTAGGGTTTGTCCTCGTTAAACGCGCGAATGACGTAATCGCGATAGGTATAGGAATACGGGAAGCGGGTTTCCTGCCCACCCGTGAGATACCCACGCGTATCGGCATACCGGGCGACATCCAACCAGTGACGCCCCCAGGTCTGTCCATACGCGGTCGAATGAAGCAATCGATCAAGCACCTGCGTGTAAGCCGCAGCTGAGGGGTCGTCCGCAAATGTTTTCGCCTCATCATAGCTGGGAGCGAGACCGGTCAGGCCCGTGGTCACCCGACGAACCAGGGTGCGTGGATCGGCGGGTTCGCTCGGCGTGATGCCTGCTGCTTCCAACTTGCGGAGGACAAAACGATCGATGGGATTACGGATCCACGACGCCTGTTTCACCTCCGGGGGCTGATGATCACCAACCGGCTCGAAGGCCCAATGCTCCACCGGCTTCACCGCGTGAGCAGGCAAAACCAATAGGCTTATCAAAATCAGAATTGGAAGGGCTAATCGCATGATGAAATGAATTATAAAAACATACCACGCTTGCGAAACAGTGCAATGTGTCGGTCGATCGACTTCTCGGGCGTCTTCAACTCGCGAGATCGTGGATTCCTGAGAGTACATACGAGCTCGGCCCCGAGTCCTGACAACAATTGAGTCGTTAGTTCATGTTCGCGATCAAAATAGGATGTAATGATTAGAACGCCGCCCGGCTTACAACGCGCCAGGGCTTCATCGAAGATTCGGGTCCAGATATCCGCTCCATTCCAGGCATTCTGATGCCGGAAAAAGACGACATCAAAGGCATCCGGGAAGTGCATCCACAATTCAGGATTCGTTGCATCACCCGATTTGAGCAGGTAGCGGAAGGGCGACAACTCACCGCCCACACGTTGCTCAAAAAACGAACAGGTTCGGCCACAGTAGGTGTTGGCCTGGCGGATCATCTTATCGCGCAAGTCCGTACCATAAAAGTGTACCGACTGAGCCGGGAGTTCAGGCAGCATCCGTGCAAAGAACGCAGGCAGGGTGATGACTTCTTCGCAACGGCCGCACGCCACGTCCAGGATGCTCAACTCCTTATCCAGTGAAAATCCAAAGGGCGGATCCAGAAGAGCCAGTCGTGTCGTATCAAAAAGCGCAAACAGCAGATCCCAGAGCGTATGCATATCCGGTGTCGGACAAAAAGGCATCTCGCGGTACTCGGCCACCAACCGATCATGTTGAGTGGTGGACAGATGCCCCGCTTGTCCGGAAAACAGGTGAACGACCGCGTCGATCAGGGACGCTGCGGGCGTGGAGCGGCTAATCGACATATGCTATTTATTGTTCAGGAATTTGGCCCGATGCTTAAACGGCCAATAGACCGCGAAGGCAGGTCCGATGATGCTTTCTCGCTCGACGCCTCCGAAATACCGGCCATCGAGACTGGATAGCGTGTTGTCGCCGAAGAATAAATACTGGTTGGCCGCGAGTTCAAAGTCCGTGCGCGGCGCACGATCAGTTACATACGGGCCGTGGCTGCGAATGTAGGGTTCATAATTCTGCAGGACACCAAAGGTCCGTTTGTAGAGGAGCCCGTCCTTGCCATAATAATCACGGCCGACATCCCCGGCATACTTATCACCCAGCAACCAGTCGAACGGAGCCGGCTCGGTAATCTTTTGATCCTCGCGGTACAAATAGCCATCATCTTTCAACTGAAGGTGCTCGTTGGGCAGGCCAACCATGCGCTTGATATAAAAAGAGTCCTGCTTGATGTTCGAATATTCGATGGTCTTTGTACTGAAGACGGTGATATCCCCCCGTTTCGGCCGCATGAAATTAAACTTCACCTTATTGACCAGGATATGATCACCGCTCAGGAGACGACCGGATGCGAGGACCTGCCCATCCTTGACAAATTCGCCGGGAATGAACTTCTGCTGGCGCTCGTACATATCCGCAAGAATCCGATGCTTCTTGCCGCCTACATCGAAAACCAAAAAATTATCGGCCTGGCCCGCTGATGCGATCTTTCCCGAAGCCCGCGCCCGGACTTCCACATACCGCGTACCATCCATCAGGTAGTTAAAAACCCATTGTGGGAAGGCATCTCGCGCTTCGGCAGATTCCTGTTCGTCGACATATCGAATGCCATTCAGGGTCGGTTGCATCGATCCGGTCGGAATCTTAAAGGGTTGGATAAAATAGGTGCGCACGCCCAATGCTACCGCTACCGCCACTACGAGAATTTCCAGGTTCTCCCGCAACTTCAACGGCCCTTTTACCGGGTAGATGTCTTTGACCTTGTTGGTGATGGCATCGAACAGCTCATCCATACGGGTATTGTCCCGCGTGTCCCACGCATCGTCCAGCTCGCCTTCCAGGTCAACCAGGGCCTGAATATTTTCGGCCGGCTCAACGTCCTCACGCATGCATCGTGCGTGACGCGACTCGTGGAGGACGTGCTTCTTGTGCTTCAGGTACTTTCGTCGAATAAAGTAATTCATCAGTCATTGCTCTGCTTAAGGACGTTCATAAAGGCCTCCTGCGGGATGCTCACCTTGCCCACCTGCTTCATCCGCTTCTTACCGTCCTTCTGCTTCTCAAGCAGCTTCCGTTTACGTGAGATGTCACCGCCGTAACACTTGGCCGTTACATCTTTACGAAAGGCACGAATGGTTTCGCGGGCGATGATCTTCTGCCCGATCGCCGCTTGAAGCGGAATCGCAAATTGCGCCTTGGGAATCTGGTCGACGAGCGTTTTACAAATCTGGCGACCACGCCCTTCGGCCTTGGATCGGTGCACAATACAGGCGAATGGGTCAACCGGCTCGCCGTTCACGAGGATGTCCATCTTAACCAGATCTGAGGTCTGATAGCCCTCGTATTCATAATCCATCGAAGCATACCCATGGGTCATGCTTTTCAACTTGTCATAGAAATCGATCACGATTTCGTTCAAGGGCAACATACACGTAATAATCAGACGATTGGCATCCAGGGATTCGGTATTGGTGATGTCGCCACGCCGATCGCGTACGAGTGACATGATGTCGCCGATATGCTCGTTGTGACAGATGATGTGCGATCGAATAAAGGGTTCCTCGATATGCTCGATGCGCTGCGGGTCCGGGAGGTGCACGGGATTATCGATTTCAATCGCAGAGCCATCGGTCATGAAAACCTGGTATACCACCCCGGGATAGGTGCTGATAATGTCGACTTCGTATTCACGGCGCAGGCGTTCCTGAATGATTTCCATGTGCAGCAGTCCGAGGAATCCGCACCGGAAACCAAAGCCCAGCGCTGCCGATGTTTCGGGCATGAAGCCAAAGGAACTGTCGTTCAGCGCCAGCTTCTCGATGCTGGCCTTGAGCTTTTCGTAATCCGAGGCCTCCACCGGATAGATTCCGCTGAACACCATGGGTTGAATTTCTTTAAATCCCGGCAGGGGTTTCGTCGCGGGATCGTCCGTACGCGTGATCGTATCCCCGACTTTAATTTCCGAGGCCTGCTTGATGTTGGCGATCAGGTAACCCACCTCACCCGGATTTAACGAACCCACAATCGTCGGCTTGGGATTGAAGGTGCCGACCTCTTTCACTTCATAGGTCATGTTCGTGCTCAACATGCGAATCTTGCTGCCTTTTTTCAGGCTGCCATCCACAACACGAACGTAGGAGATCACTCCGCGGAACGCATCGTAATGTGAATCGAACACCAGAGCACGCGTCCCGTTCTCCGCGCCCGTGGGCGGGGGAATGCGCTTTACCACCGACTCAAAAATCGGCAGAACGCCTACGCCGGTTTTAGCACTGATCTGATGGGCATCTTCAGCAGGGATGGCGAGGATGTCTTCAATCTGCTTGATGACGGATTCGACGTTCGCATTCGGTAAATCAATTTTGTTCAAGACCGGAATGATTTCCAGGTTCTGGCCCTGGGCAAGCATGGTATTGGCTACCGTCTGAGCCTCCACGCCCTGCGCAGCGTCCACGACCAGGATCGCCCCTTCACATGCGGCAAGGCTACGCGTTACTTCGTAGGTAAAGTCTACATGTCCGGGGGTGTCGATCAGGTTGAACTGGTAGGTATTACCATCCTCGGACTTGTAGGTCATGGTGACCGGATGGGCTTTGATGGTGATACCGCGTTCGCGTTCGAGGTCCATGTCGTCCAGGACCTGATCCATCATGTCCCGTTTATCGACGCTGGCCGTCAGCTCCAGCATGCGATCCGCAAGCGTAGACTTGCCGTGATCGATGTGAGCGATGATGCAGAAATTTCGGATATGTTTGAGTGGTGTCATGGCTTATTTGAGCGCCGATCGAATGATGTTAACTTCTTCGGACATATCCGGAGCCTTGAACATGTGCGAACCTATATGAAAAACATTCGCACCCGCGTCGCGCGCGGTCTTGCAGGTTTCCCGGTTCAACCCGCCATCCACCGCGAGATCCAACTCGGGGAAATCCGCACGCAAAGCAGTGATCTTAGGCATCACCGTCGGAATAAAGGACTGCCCACCGAAGCCCGGGAATACGGTCATGAACAGCACCTCCTCGACGAGCTCAACCAGCGGAAGAATAGCGGAAATCGGTGTGTCGGGATTCAGAACGATACCCGGACGCGCACCCAGTTCCCGAATGCGATTCAAGAGGAAAACTTTATCCCCTTCCGTCTCGATATGCACCGAAAGCGTGTTTGCGCCAGCCTTGATAAACGCCTCAGCATGTTCGAGCGGGTTCGTGATCATCAGGTGAACGTTTCGGTGGATATTCACGACGCGCGCAACCATCGCCACGGTGTCCGGACCATAGGCCAGGTTCGGCACGAAATGACCATCCATCACATCGATATGAATCCCGTCGGCCCCAGCTGCCACACAGGCCCGGCAGGCGGCTTCAAGGTTCCCGAGATCCGCTCCCAGAATAGATGGTAGTATTTTTACAGCCGCCATAGGTACATTCCTTCAGACACCGAATCGTTTCAAGCTGTTCAAGCTTTACAGCCCGCTTCCAGCTCGGCCACTTTGGCCACAACCGTATCGAGCGCGGCGGCGATATCGACAAAGACCATTGCCTCGCCCCGCTGTTTCAGTTCGATCTGCCCTTTGGACAGGCCTTTGTTACCGACGGTTACCCGTACAGGAATGCCAATCAAGTCAGCGTCCTTAAACTTGAATCCCGGACGCTCCTCTCGATCATCAATAATCACTTCAATACCTTGGGCTTCCAGGCCCGCATACAGGTCATCGACAACCTTGGAACAGGCCTCATCGCCCGGATCCAGGGTGACAATTTCCACGTGGAAGGGCGCAATGGAGATCGGCCAGCGGATCCCATCCTTATCATGGCATTGCTCAATCGCGGCCTGCATGGTCCGGCCAACGCCGATGCCGTAACACCCCATAACCAGGGGATGCTGATCGCCATTTTCATCCACAAAATTTGCGTTGAGCGCTTCGGAGTAAACGCTGCCGAGCTTGAACACATGCCCGACTTCCACTCCTCGTTTTTCGACCATGGGATGGCCGCTACGCGGACAGAGATCGCCCGAACGCACCAGGCAGAAATCTGCGTACGACTTCACGCTTGCATCACGCTCCAGATTTACGTGCTTGAGGTGCAGATCAGCCTTGTTCGCCCCCGTAATGGCTCCCTGAATCCCCTTGAGCCGCTGATCGGCGACCACGTCAATCGTCAGCCCGATTGGACCGGCAAAACCGACGGGCGCACCCGTGATCTCCGCCACCTTTTCCGGAGGAGCCATCTCGAGTTGCTGGCAGGCCAACACCTTGGCCAACTTGATCTCGTTTACATCGCGGTCTCCAGGCAGGAGCACGGCAACCGCCACGCCGTCGGCCAGATAGACCAGGGTTTTAATAAAACGTTCTGCGGGCTCCTTCAGGAAACGGGAAACATCTTCAATCTTCCCCTTTCCTGGCGTGGATACTTCTTCGAGCGCGGCCTCATCTACAGGATCATTCCGTTCCGGAATTTGGGCTTCAGCCCGTTCGAGGTTGGCTGCATAGCCGGATTCCTCACAGATTACCACGCCGTCTTCGCCGGCTTCGGTAAGCACCATGAATTCATGGCTCTGGCTACCGCCTATCGCTCCTGAATCCGCTTCAACCGCCATGGCCTTCAATCCGCACCGTTTAAAGATCCGTCCATAAGCATCGTACATCGCCTGGTAACTTCCGTCCGCGGCGTCCCAGCTAACATCAAAGCTGTAGGCATCCTTCATGATGAATTCACGCGAACGCATGAGCCCGAAGCGAGGACGAATCTCATCCCGAAACTTGGTTTGAATCTGGTAAAAATTAATGGGCAGTTGACGATAGGAATGGATTTCCTTCGCGGCAATCTCGGTGATGACCTCTTCATGAGTCGGCCCCAACACCATATCGCGCTTGTTCTTGTCCTTCAGGTTGAACATGACATCGGTCATCTTCTCAAAGCGTCCGCTTCGCTCCCAAAGATCACGAGGCTGCATGGCCGGCATCAGCACTTCCAGCGCACCTGCCCGGTTCATTTCTTCCCGAATGATCTGCTCAACCTTTTTCAAAGAGCGCAGCCCAAGCGGCAGGTATGAATAGAGCCCGGCACTGAGTTTTCGAATGAGACCAGCCCTCAGCATAAGCTGATGGCTGACGATCTCCGCGTCCTGCGGAGTTTCCTTCATGGTGGGTATAAAAAATTGGGACCAACGCACGGGTCAGGCTTCCTTTCGTTTTGCCGTAAATCACTGGGACTCAAGGCATTTGCCAAAATTATAAAATCAGGGTACCCTATAGTACAAAATCCGGTAATAGGTAGTGAAAAGCACACAAAAATCGAAACATCTGATCCCCCTCCTTTCTGCATGTTGGGCTGCGAGCCTGCTTCATCCTGCGATGGCCGTGGACAGCGACACCTTCACCTCACCGCTCTTCCAACTCAACCCCACCAACGTGCAGGAGATCGTCCCCCTACCCCCCCCGGCGCTTAAAACGCTTGCGATCCTCTCCACCAACGACCCTGCCGTTCTCTCCCTTACCGCGCTGGACAAGAGCAGCACGCTCAAGGACCAGGTCTGGGAGCTCCCCACGACCGAGAGCATCAGTGGCCTGGATGTACCAGAAGAGTTTGAAAACGATGATATCGACGTGATCGTCGAACGCGTAAAAGTCAGCGATATTCTCAAAGAGGCGGAAGACCTCGTGGCCGATGAAAAGACCACGAGCAAAGCCATCGAACACCTGGAGGCGGCCCTCGACTCCGTCCGACACAACGAATCCAAATATGCCATCTATCACCAGATCGGGATTCACCACTACGCCGACCGCAACTTTGATGAAGCATCCGTTGCCATGGAGCTCGCCTTGGAACACCAACCTGGCGACCCCGCTTTGATCGGCAATCTATCCGCGATTTACCTGTTCTTAAATCGCGTGGATGATGCGCTCAGCACCCTGGCCAAGGTATCCACGAACATGCTCGTAGGAGAGACCGACCGAAAGAACCGGCAGCGGAACATGAACTTTCTGTTTCTCATCAACTTCAACTACGCCTGTGCGTATTCGATGAAGAAGCAGAATCAGGAAGCTCTTGCCCACCTCGAAATGGCCGCACGTTACGACCCCATCAGCACGCTGACCTCGATCGGTGATGTCCAGCTGGACAACGTGCGCCAGGGCGAGGAATTCCAGGAGCTGAAGAAGAAGCTGGAGCTCCTCATCGAAGCGCGTGAAGGTCAGCGCTAAGCGGTTTCCACCGCTTCGAGCCGCGCCCCCGCCCATTCCTCCCCGGCGAATGCCCTGCGCCGTCCCGGATGCCATCGCGGGTGAAGAAGCCCGTCTACCAGCGTCCTGACGTCTGTCTTCCCATCATAGGAAAACTTTTCAGGCAGGCTTCCGATCATAAGAAAACCGAAAACCGGTAATCCCCACCCCGACCCAAAGCCCTCTGAACCGGAACGCGTGGCCGGTCGCCTCGCGGCGAAGCTTAATATTCGAAAAGCGAAGCTTAAGGTTCGAAAAGCGAAAGCCGGCGAGTTACCGCCGGCTTTCTAATCATCAAGCAAGAAACTTTTCTGTTCAGGGAGCGGCCGTTGTCACGGTCTGAACCGTTCCGCCGGCCGCTTCGGCCACGGCATCAACGGATGCAACGACGCCACCATTTTCAACCCAGCTGCCACGGAGGCGATACTGAGCATTGTTTCCCGTCACCGCGAAAGTCGACGTAATCGTCCGAGCGGTGTTGTTATTGCTGGTAAGCAAGTTGGAATCAGTGATGTTGCGATCCGTGGTGGTCACGGCGTTATTCTGATTGATCAGCGCGGTGGTCTGGGAGTTCGCTGCATTCCGAGCGTCCGTGGTCGAGCGGGTTACGGTGATGTTCTCCCCTTCCGTGATGGTTGGGAATCCGGCCGGATCGTTCACGACCTGAGTAGAGTCGGTGGACGTCGTGATATCTGTTTGGGTACTGCCATTCACCGATGAGCCGCTCGTATTGGAACTGCTATTGTCGCTACCCTGGGTGTTCACCACGTTGGCGTTACTGGAGTTGTCGGTCCCGCTGCTGTTGGCGACGTTACTGTCGACGGTTTGAATCGTCGTATCCCCCTGGATGTCATCGACCGTGACGACACTGATCACACCGGAGAAACTGATATCTTTCGCAGCTACACCGTCTTTGCCACTCCAGCTTACCTGGAAGTTGGCCAACTGAGCGCCGACCGAAAGGAAGCCTGCATCATCGGGGGAAGCGAGGGCGAGCGGAGAGCCAACCGTGCCGCGATAACGCTGGCCGTTGCTGTCGGAAACTTCGAGCGTATTACCCGATTGCTGGAGAACCAAGCTGCTGATTGAACCACCAGAGGTATTGGAGACTGCACGACCGTCTCCGAGAATACCGCGATAGCTTCCGGAAATGTTGATTGCGACGGAGCCTCCGGAGGTATTAAAATTGGAATCACCACCACCTGACCAATCGCATGAGGTGCCTAAGAGAGATAGCGCGATACAGCCTGTGGCTGTGCTTAAAATCGATTTAAACTTCATAAAAACTCCTGTGAAACTTACGTAATGCCTACAAATCCGGCCCGTTACACTAACACTACGGCATCAATGTACGTCAACTTCATTACACGACTAAAACGCATCTAAACGAGTTTAATTTCTACCATTCATTTCGGCTGCAATACATTTTGAACAGCGCAAACGGACTTAGATATGATGGGATGGTAGATTGTCGAATCGGAAAGATTTCCCGGTGTTACGAGCCGGGCGGTCCATCCAGCGAAAAGACTAAGGACGGTCGAAGGTGAAGGCGTTTTCGGAGAGCTGATGCACCCATGGAATATCGATGAACAGCATTACGGTAACGAAAACCGCCACGAGCAAGACGTAGAGCATGAACCCCGATTCACGATAGAGGCTTTCCGGGCGTTGAGCGGGACTGTCTGGCTTCATTCCGATGTAGAGGTACCAGGTAAACATCCAGGCGAGGAGCGGCAGGCTAAATACGAGTTCGATGCGGTACTTCACCATAAACACCCCGAAGAATAAGGCCGAACAGGCGCCGTAGAAGAAGGCTGAAATCAGGAGGCGATCTTCGGTGTAATACGCGAAACTCCGGCGGTACAGGGCGGCGACGGAAGGATCGTTGATAAACCGAAATTCGGCGAAGCGCTTCACAGCCATTAGAAAAGCACCTCCCATCCAATAGCTGATGATCAGGCTGCTCGGTGGCCACGGATTGGGAAGAATCACAAACCAGCCCAGAAACAAACGAATGGGGTTATTTACGGCCTCGGAGATCACATCGATATAGACCCGCTCTTTTGTTCGCAAGGGTCTCACGTTGTAGAGGATGCCCTGCATCCAGAGCAGCGACAGTACGACGGCAAACGCTTTTGATACGAGGAGACCCAGGCCGAAGCCCGCCACGACAAGGAATCCGTATTCCAAATAAATGATCGTGGCCCCAACCTGTTGAGTCATCAGAGGGCGATGGCGCTTTACAGGGTGGAATTGATCAAACCGGGCATCCAACCAGTCGTTGAGCACATAATTTGCTGAGGCCATGAGACAGGTCGCAGCGAAGGCGATGCCGAGGGTAGAAAGTGACGCAAAGAGTGGCAGGTCGAAGATAAACGCCGCGATGACATAGCCCGGCAGCATCATCAGGTTTTTAAACCAGTGATCCGGTCTGCTCAGGGCTATCAGCGTTTTAATCATTCGGCAGGGTGTACACGGGTTCCTCGTCGAAACCCATCCAGGTTACAGGTTTTATCAGGCGCCATGCTTCGTCAGCTTTTGTCCAGTTCCCCTCCTCCACATAGGTGCCCCCCAGATAGTAAAGAGCATCCCCGTCCCGGGAGGAATAAAGAATGGATTTTTTAAAATAGGTCCGAGCTATTTCCCACTTCCGGGTCTTGGCAGCCTCGAGGCCGAGTTGATAGAACGCCGCTCCGAGCATGCCGTCGTATTGAGGTAGTTTGGGATGGCGAGGCACATAAACACGGGCCAGATTCCAACGCATTTCCGCCAATTCGTATTCTTTTTTGTCGAAATGCATGAGTCCGAGGTTCAACTGGGAGGCCTCATCCTCCTCGTAGAGGTTGATCGCTTTCAGGGCGTAAAACATGCCTTGGTTGTAATAGTGCTCTTTGCGTTCAGGATCGTCCTCGTTGAAGTAGCGATCCATGTATTTTGCTCCGGCATTGCAACAGGCCAATGCGTTTTCGGGCACTATTTTAATGTCGTGAACATAGAGCGTCGCTTCATCTTTCCAGTCGGGAATCCGGTTCTCAATACGGGCGATGGCCAGGCCCGTGATCATGACTAAACCAGCGACAGCGAGCACGCGCGCCGATCCTGGCCGGTTGAAGCATGCGTTTATTCCGAGGGCGGCCAGCAAACAGAAGCCCAACGAGGGGTGAAAGAGGAATCGCTCGGCCATCATTTGACCTGTTCCGAACAGGAGATTGGACACCATGAACAGGGTCCCTCCATAGAAGAGGATTGCAAACCCGACCACGGAGCGTTTACAGGCCAGTCGAATACCCGCAACCGCCAGCATACCGTGGATGATCGCAGAGCATAATACCCATCCGTTGAACAAGCTGCGGTACGGAATTTGATTATAGCTGTAATCGTACGCCAAGGGGTGGGGCCAGAAGAGAAACCCGATGTACCGGAGAAGGACAAACAGACTGGTCGCCACCTTCTCGCCATTTGTAGCGAATTGATACGGGTCATTCAGGATGCCCGTGGAGCCATGCTGACTCCATCCGACCAGGTAGAATCTAAGCGCTATGTAGGCAACCGTAACCACCAGCATGGTGATGACGAGTGGTCGAAGCCTGGCCTGCGGGTGACAGATGGCGACATATAAAGGCGCCAGAATAACCAGCGTGATGGCATATTCCTTGGCAAGCAGGGCCAGTATAAAGAGCGGAACGAACAGCCAAAGCCTGCGACCGGATTGCTGCAGGGCCAGGAGGATAAAAATCAGGGACAGTAGCTCATCCCGGCTTTTTACGTTGATGACGACTTCGCAATGTATGGGATGAAGGAGGAACAGCCATGCTGCCAGCCAGGCCGTGAGCGATCGGGTTTTGAACAGATCAACCCTCAACACCTGATACAACAGTGCGACCAGCAGCGCATAGAGCACGATGTTTATGCCATGGCTGAGTCGGGAGCGGAATAGCCGGGCCGGGGCATCGTCACCCATTGACCGCGTGAGCGCCACCTCGACGGCGAAGGTGACGAGGGAAAGTGGACGGTATCGCCCTCCCGTCAAATGGCTTTCGGCATTCTGCTGGGCGTACTGGCTGGCGAAGGCATCCTTCGTCATCAATTCGGGAATACCTGCCCACCCCTTCTGCACGTAGATATTCTCCGTGAACAAGGGCTTATCGTCGAACACGTAGCCATGATTCAGCGTTGGCGCATACAAGGCGAGGGCGCAGCAGAAGAAGAAGGCTGCGCAGGTACGCGGATGGGCCTCGATCCACATCTGGAACTGAACGCGCCGACTCATGCCTCTTTGTATCGCATCTAAATGGAAAAGACCGCGAAAAATTTCGCGGTCTTTGTCCGGTTAAGATTCAAGGGCAGATCAGGGAATGATCAGCACCCGATAGCTCGGGCTACCGATTTCCGGTGACAGGATATCGCAGTAGCGCTCGGTTCCCGAAGCAGCTGCAGTTCGCTGGCTCATCTCAATCGGGTGGAATCCGCTGGGTGCATTGCCCCAGGTTGTTCCAGCATCGAAGGATTTCTGTACCTGGTACTGAACGCCTGCAATCGCATTCCAGTCGATACAGATCTGTCCGTTGGGCTGGATGATGAGATTACTGATCGCAACCTGTGCCTCAGGCACGTTCGGATTTGTGCCAATCAACACTTCCAGGCCATCACTCATTCCATCGCCGTCGGTATCCGGATTATTCGGATCTGTGCCAAACCCAATCACGGGGTTCGACTCGTAGGAATCCGGCAGGCCATCGCCATCTGAATCGGGGCTACTGGAGCTGTAGTGGATATCATCCACCCAGGTTGAGTCCCGGAAGAGGAATCCGATATCATCCTTGGAATATTCCCAGCGCAAGGTCTGGAGACCGGCCGGGATATCATAACAGACTTCTGCCCAGTCGTTGGATCCGTGCTGTCCGACGGGATTGGCTCCCGTACCGATGAGATTCTGCACACCATTAATCCGGAATTTCAGGTAGTCCGCCTGTTCGGGATCCGCTCCTACCAGGCTCTCGGTTTCCGTGCGATAGGCAAAGCAGATTTCACCCGGACCGACGACCTGCATTTGCATGAAGGAGGTTTCACCATCCGCAAGGTACGGAGCACCTGCGGGTGAACCATTTGCCAGTACACCGCCGGCACGTACGGAGAAGTCTGCCGCGAACACCTCGTCCGTTACACAACGCCAGAACTTATTCGTGTCCAGCAATGGTGCACCGGTTGCGGTGACGTAGGCACCGATACTCCAGTCGAGCGGCAACACGGAGTTGCTGTCATCAATGGGGCAATCCGCAAAGGTCAGGGTAAAGGCCAGGCGTGGATCAGGCGCGAGTGCGCCCGTACCACCCGGTGTCGGTCCATTGACGAATCCGCCCCCATTCAAGGTTGCGGCATTCTGCCAACAGCGGTCCCAGTCTCGGGCGTACAGGCCAGCAAAGTCCTGAACCTGTCCATAGTTGATCTCCATCTTGCCGCTGGTACCACCAACGTTCGTTCCATCATCAAAGCGAAGAAGCGAAACCAGATCGTTTTCTTCACCCGTCAAAACCGCCTCAAGCTGGTCATAGGTACGAATGCCCGGGTAGGTCCGCCAGATAGCAACATCGTCGATCATCCCGGTGAAGTTCGGGCCGACGACGGTACGGATGGGGCCGACACCGATGTACGAAGGCAAGGAACCCGTCGTTAACAGGGCAACTTCCACGCCATCGATTTCGAGCCAGAGGCGATTGATCGACGGATCGAAGTTCAACTGTATGTGCGTCCAGCGGTTCAATGCGATGGGCGTGGGTGAGGCCACAACAACTGAACCACTATGATCGGCGGTCGTGAATCCACCAAGCACTCTACCCAGGGTCGTAACCCGGAGGAAGTAGTTGAAGGCATTCGGTGCGATCTGACGCTCTACGATCGTCGCATCATTGGTGAAGCTCGAAGGATTAATCCAGGCTTCGATGGAGAAGGTCTCCAGGGCGAAACGCGGATGCATCGGGTATTCCACCAGACTGTCTGCATCACCCGGCAGGGTGAGCACACGGCGTTGAAGTGGGCTAAGCGCACTGACCGGATCGAAACCGTTATTCACTTCGGTGATGTCGAATAAACCGTCATCATCGGTGTCCGGAAGGTTCGGATCCGTCGCCGCGACCTGCTCCTTGATGTTCGACAAACCATCCATGTCGCGGTCTTCGCGATCATCCGTAATGGAGCGTGGATCGTTGTCCGAGTTGATGCTCTTCGGACTGGTGTCCGAGAGATACTCATAGACGTTGAACAGTCCGTCACCATCGTTGTCATCGAATCCGTCTTCATCCAGATCATTGAACCAGAGCATTTCCCACCAGTCCGCCATCCCGTCAAAGTCCGAGTCGACAACATCCACAATTTTCACGGATTTCTGATCATCGCAGATGAAATTCTCAATCGCGAAATCCGAATTCAGCCGCTGCTGGAAATCCTCAGCGCCTTTGCTGACGATCGTATTCCCGAATGGATTCACTACGGTGAGATTCACGCCATCATCGAAGGGATAATGAGCGACTAAGGCATCATTAAACACCGGAGCAGCATCCCCATAGAGGGTTTGAATCCCGTTGATGTCATCATCTCCGAGAATGTCCGTCGCCTGGTAACTCGGGAACATGATGGCTGCAGGATCGGCACTGTGGCCGAGACCCAGCGAGTGACCCGCTTCGTGCAGCGTAACACCTTGCCATAAGGTCGTGTCCGACCAGTCGTCGGAGATATCATAGGTAATATCACCTGCGATGGTCTCCGGATTGGGTGGAGATGGGAAGTAGGCAAAGGCGAGGATGCCAAACGGACCATCGATGATATTGAAATCGACATCGAAGGACTGCTGTTGATCCGGAGCTGCGGCCTCGGTAAAGGTCAGTGCGGCAACCGCAGCCCACTTATCCAAGGTCGCCTGGAACGAGATTTTCTGCTCGGCCTGAGCGCGGAAGCTCGTGAAGTTCTTGAAGTACCAGGTGAGGTTTGCACGACCACGACCGGGACCATCCCAACCCTCGCCAACGGTGGCGAACGGCATCGCCCGCACCCCATTGACCACGGGCCCGGGACAGATGTACCCGGCAGCACCGCTGTTCAACAAGGGGGTAGACGGCGTGATGAAGGAAACCAGATCACTGGATGCCAGGGCGGTGAGCGCCGCGCCTTGCGCATCTACAATCAAATATCCCGTATCAAAATACTTGGACTGCTTCACCGCACCACCACTGGTCGTTACAGCGGCCAGAGCGTCTTCTTCCAATATATCGGGGTAGAATTGAACCAGCTTGCTGGAGGCACTGTAAAGTCCGCTTTGAATGGACTTGGCCAGCTTGTCCTCGCCACTGACGAGACCACTCCATCGCACATGATCCTGAACGGCAGTTCGGCTCAACTTTTCGCGGGATGCCCGGACCATATAGGTCCGTTCATTCACAAAGTTCACCAAGGCAATACCTTCATTGTTCAGCACCGTTTGAGCCGCCTGGTTGAGCGGATGCTTCAGCTGGACGACCATATGCCGACTCGCAGATGCATTCAGGGAGCTGATGGAACTATCCATCCCAGGAGCAGGAACAAACTTGCGTCCGTTGATGCTGATAACAAACGGAGACGGCGGAATGGGTCCACCACCGAACGTGAACATGCCCAGCTGGACGGCCAGCGGATTCCGTGCGTTCTGGAAGATGCGCAGTTCATCAATGTTGCCCGTTATGCCTTCCCCCAGAAGCGTCAGGCCTGGACGATCGCCCAGAGCTGGCACCTGAAGATTGCTCGCACTCTGTACGGAAAGACCGTTCACATAGATGGCAAGGGTCTTATTCGTGCTGTCCCAACTGGCTGCAAGGTGGGTCCAGAGGTTGGCCGGAATCGGACTGAAAGCCGACACTTCCGCTGGATCACCGCTTTCCGAGGTGAACTGAATTTTGGGCACGTTACCTTCCAGGCGCAGATCGAAGGTGCGCTGATTGTTGTCCGTATTGCGGACGACGACGGAACCGTTCTGGTTGGTGCTATCTGGACAGATCCAAACCTCAACCGTCCAATTCGGAACCTGGAAGCGATCCGGGCCATTGAACAGATCCGTATGCGGAATCTTACGTGGCAAGCCATCGAGCTTCATGCTCTTCTGGATGAGGGGCGCACGCGAATCGACCGGGCTGGTCAAGGTGCGGTCACCTGCGAGGAATTTGGGATCGACTTCGTTGCCATCCGAGAAGCCGTCATCATCCGTATCCGGATCATTCACCTTGGTGAAGAACTCATCTTGTTCCTGCAAGTTGGTTAAACGGTCGCCATCCGGATCTTCATCGCCGTCTTCTGTTCCGTTTCCGTTCGTATCACTGTTAAACGGATTGGTACCCGCCTCGTACTCGGTGAGGTTGGTCAGGCCGTCGTTGTCCGGATCGCCGTCCGGGCCATTGACGCCATTCGGATCTCGTGGATCCAGACCAAATTCGGTTTCCCAATCATCGGGAAGGCCGTCGCCATCGATATCTGTTGCAAGCGGGTTCTCGACATTCCATCCGCTAATTTCGGAATCGGCTTCAGCACCCAGTAAGGGAACCATGTCCGTCAGGCGATTGATGATGCCTGCACCCAGCAGCGACAGGGTATCCAGCTCGGGGTGCGACTCTCCGCCGCCGTTCACAGCCGTATCGTATGCCCAGTTATAGGGGTTGGTGGGGTTCGGAGATACATTTACCGAATTGGAGTCCGCCGGTGGCAAGGTAGGCAAGTGTCCGATCAAGTTCTCGATCCACGGCACATACAGGTAGTTGTAGTACTTCGTAGACCGATGAGTTGCCGTGCCCCACCAGGGTACATTCGGATACGAACCGTCGTTCGGACGTCCAGTTAAAGCATCGAAGCCGGTCGGGAATGGTACTGGTACGAGCTGCGGATCGGCCATGTCGTTGAAGTTGTAATGGAACAACAGACCATTAAAGCCCGTCGCGGCCGCAAAGGATTGTGCACGGTTAAACTCGGTGAGCATGTTGCTCTGGATGACGTTTTGCGGCAAAGCATTGGTCCATACCCGGATCTCATCGAGGTGTCCTTCGTAGAAGTCGCCGAGGATGGGCTCACTGAAGACCGTACCGGCAAAAGGTCCAGCCTGCACGGATGTGCCGCCAACGACACCACTGGGATTGCTTTCACTTGCTCCGACGACTATCGGAGAATTGCCCAAGGGGAACGGAGCGATAAAGCCGTTTGCCGGACGAACCAGGCTGGGCAAGGAGTCCACCAGTTCACCATCTTTATACAGGGTGAGACGATTTAAGACCGTGCTGTAGGTCAAGGCAAGGTGCGTCCATACATCCGGCAACAGCTCGAAGACTTTGCGGCCGCGAACCGTGACGAGGAAAGGATCACAGGCACTGCTGCTATATTCACCGAACGGTGTACCATCCGGGTCGATACCT
>JBLIND010000065.1:0-21000 GCA_047639095.1 Candidatus Omnitrophota bacterium
TCGCTTTCGGAGCAAATTTCTGGGCGAGGTGCAGGGGATCGACCGCTGCATCGGCCGTGCCCATCAGGCCGGGGTTCATCAGGGTGCTCAAGGCCGCTGCGCCAACGCCGCCCCCCGTTTGCAGGAGGAATTTACGACGGGTCAGTTGCTGGAATTGTTCAAGTATGGGGTCCATAGGAATCTCGCTTATCCGCGGGTGAGTACTTCATCCAAATTTAAAATCATGTTGGCGATGACCGTCCAGGCCGCATGCTCGCTCACTTCGATACCTTCATCGCGGACTGATTCGCCCACGGTGAGATACTTCTTGGCCGACGCCACGTCGGCCTGGAAGGAAGCCAACTGCGCTTCGTAGACCTCCCGGCACACCGCAATTTCCTGCGGCGTCGCTTTTCGGGAAACGTTCAATCGAAAAGCAAAATGGATGCGCTCTTCAAAGGAAGCACCCCCTTCTTTGACCATGCGCTGCGCCAGGTGACGCGAGGCTTCAACAAACTGCTCGTCGTTCAAGGTCACCAAAGCCTGTAGCGGGGTAATCGTCCGGGCGCGTTGCACCACGCACTTTTCCCGGGACGGCGCATCGAAGATCGTCATGCTCGGCGGCGGCGCCGAACGCTTCCAGTAGGTGTACATACTCCGGCGATACAGGCCCTCGCCCTTGTCGCGCTGGAACTTCAGCCCGGCGTTGATCGACACTTCGTTCCACAGACCCGGCGGCTGGTACGGCTTCACGCTGGCGCCACCGATGTCGTCGACCAATAATCCACTGACCGATAAAGCATGATCGCGAATAAATTCGCCCTGCAGGCGAAAGCGCGGACCATGCGCGAGCAGATGGTTTTCGGGATCATCGTTGAGGAGCTCCGGCCGAATGCGTGAGGACTGGCGATAGGTGGCCGACATCACGATCTGTTTGAGCGTGCGTTTGATATCCCATCCGTGTTCGACAAAATCTGCAGCCAGCCAGTCGAGCAATTCCGGATGACTGGGAGGTGCTCCCTGATTGCCAAAATCCATGACCGAAGACACCAGGCCTTCGCCAAAGAGCATGGCCCAGTAGCGATTCACCGTGACCCGCGAGGTCAGGGGATGATCTTTCTGCACCAGCCAGTTCGCCAGACCGAGTCGATTGGCCGGAGCATCTGCAGCCGGGGGCGGCAGGAAGGAAGGCGTCTCCGGTTTGATCTCCTCCTCCTTGTTCGGCGCATCGTAGGCCCCGCGCATCAGCACATAGGTCATCCGAGGATTCTCGTTGTCGGCCATGATCATCGAATTGGCTTTCGGATACTTCTTCTCAAAGTCCGCCTGGCGTTTGCCGATGCCCGCCTGCTCCTTCAACAACTGCTTATAGGCCTCATCGTGCTGATTCAGGTACATGCCGGAAAGCGCCTTGGTCTGCTCGGGCGATCGTTGATCTTCCGAGGTCGCCAGCAGCTCTTTGAGCGCATCGCCGGCGTCCTGTAAACGCGCAACTTCGGCCTGGGCCAACGCGCGCTTGTAGATGCGAATGTCATCGACCTCGCCATTCCAGTTTCCGCCATCCGTACGCGAACCGAGACGGAAAGGCGCGTCGTTTTTGATCGTCGCAGTGAGGTTGTCCGCTTCGACCGTATGCTCCACTGGCTGACCGTTGATGTACACCTGAACGCCGGCCGCCTTGCCGGATCCGTCGTAGGACACCGCCACGTGTTCCCACACGTTCTCACGCAGCTTCGGCTTGGAAACGACTTTCACCGCATTCTCCTGCCACTTGTGAATGATATGCGTGCCGATGGATCCGCCCTGCATCCAGAGGTCGTATCCACGATAGTCTTCGCTGGTTTTCATCCGGGAGAAAACCGCCCCGCCGGAATTTTTACCCGTTTTGACCCAAGCCGCGAGGGTGAAGGCATCGTTGAATTCGAGTTCAGTGCCAGCGGTGGGAAAATCGATCGTGGTGTTGCCACTGATCTTCACGCAGGTGTTGCCCCCGCGTTCGCTTTTCTCGAATTTCCCTTTCAGCTTTCCGCTGTGGTTACCGATGATGTCCGTAAATGTTTTGCCGTCCGCATCATCCAACGGAAGGTGGGCGATCAGGCCCACGGGCATCGGCGGTTCGTTACCAGCCTGCAGCTCTTTACGCTGCGCTTCGACCCACGCGGCCAGCTGTGGACCGACGCTGTTCCGGCGCTCGTCCACCTTGGCCTCAAGTTCTTTGCGCTCCGCATCAAACTTCGCGATGCCTTCCGCTCGTTTGGGATCCGCAATGTCGATGGTCGGACTCTGGTTCCCCTTCCGGGTCTGCATGCCCGGATCCTTATTGTTATTAAAGTAGGCGAAGAAGCGATAGTACTCCTTCTGCGTGATCGGATCGTATTTGTGATCGTGACACTGGGCACATTCCATGGACAGGCCCATCCAGACGTTGGCCGTCGTCTGCACCCGGTCGACGATGTAATCCACCCGCAGCTCTTCTGGGAACGCGCCGCCTTCGTCCGAGGTGGCATGATTGCGATTGAATCCCGTGGCCAGCTTCTGTTCATCCGTTGCATCCGGGATCAGGTCGCCGGCAAGCTGCTCGACCGTAAATTGATCAAAGGGTTTGTTCGTGTTGTAACTGCGAATTACCCAGCTGCGCCAAGGCCACATGGTGCGCGGACCATCCGCATGCATCACGCTGGTATCGCCGTAGCGCGATGCATCCATCCAGGCGAGCGCCATCCGTTCGCCGTAGTGCTCCGAGGCCAGGTACTGATCCACCATTTTCTCATAAGCCTGGGGAGTGGTATCCGCGAGGAAGCGATCGATCGCTTCAAGGGTCGGCGGAAGCCCGGTGAGATCGAAGGCCACCCGCCGGATCAGCGCTTCGCGCGAAGCCTCGGGTGAAGGGATCAGATCTTTATCTTTCAATACCTCCAAGGTGAAGGGGTCGATGGCATTTTTCACCCAGGCATCCCGGGTGGCCGCCGGCTCGGCCTTATGCACCGGCTCAAAGGCCCAGTGCGCTTTATACTCGGCACCCGATTTAATCCACTCAGTCAGCAAGGCGATCTCGTGGGGCTTCAGGGTTCGGTTGGAATCCTCCGGTGGCATCCGCTCTTCCAGGTCGGTTGAAAGCATCCGATGAATGAATGCGCTGTCGGACAGCTTGGCCGGGTCGATGGCCCGGGAACCATCCTTGCGGATAGCCGTCGCCGCCTCGTAGGAGTCGAGCCGCAGCTTGGCTTTGCGGCCATGCTCGTCCGGTCCGTGGCAAAAGTAGCAATTAGCCGAAAGGATGGGCCGAATATCGCGGTTGAATTCAACCTCACCCCGCCCGGAAAGCGGACAGAGCAGCAGGATGGACAGGATGATGAGTGGGTATCTGATCATAGGGAGCCAAGTTCTCGATGGTTCTATATAATAAACGACTAAAACAGGTGGAATCTCTCATGTATTGTGAGAATACTAGAGGACGATTTGCGTAAGTCATTTATTTGGAATTAGATACAGATTTTAGGTGGTCCCCTATAATAAGAACGGTTTTGGGAAAGCGTTCCTATCATAAGAACGGGACTGATTCCCCGATTATACGTCCTTTAGGGCCTATAGGACGTATCACCGGTCATTCCCTGGCTGAAAATAACCCGAAAACCCATGTCGGCATCGCGGTAGTTCCGATCGAAGAAAGCGCGGGCGTAAACGGTTTGCATACTTGGGTCGCGTTCGGTCCAGCTCCCGCCTCTTCCGGCGGCTAAGCCCTGGATGGCCTGTTCCATGTCGGGAATACACCATTCGTAGACGTTGCCAGCCAGATTGAACAAACCGTAAGCGTTGGCGGGGCCGCTCCGGGGCTCCAGGGCATCGACACGGCCTTCGTCCTGCCATCCGCCGGGATAGCGGCCACCGACCACGCCGCCCCGGGCAGCGGCTTCCCATTCGGCCTCAGTCGGTAAGCGGACGGAACGTCCGGCATGTTGGCCAAGCCAGCGGGCGTAGGCTTCGGCATCCAGATAATCGACGTGGGTGACCGGCATACGATCCTGACCGGGGCAGGCCCGATACCCCCGCTCGCGGCGTTCGATCTGGGGACTGTCGGGAAAGTCGCGACCCGTCGCATTAAGAAAACAAACGAAGTCGGCCACCCGCACCTCATGAATGAGCATGGAGAACCGCGCGACTTCCTGCTCCTGGGGCTGCTCGAAACGCCGGCCTGCTGGACTGCCCAAGGGATACACGCCGGCCGGTATCGAGGCAAAGTACAGATCCGGCGCTCCGCGTGGATGCAGGAGCTCCAGGCTCGGGCGAGGGCTTCGATGCAGATAAACGGGCAGCATGGCAAGCAGAAGCATCCCCGCATAGATCGCAAGCACGCCCGGTGGGAAACCCTTCCGGCGTTTCACCCCTCGGCCTGTTTCGGGGCCTGGACGAGACCCACACGCAGCGGGTAACGAAGCTTCAGGGTGGTATCGCAGCAGACTTCGACCCAGTAGGTGCCGGGCTCGTTAAAGGTGACATTCACGAAGACCTCGACGTTGGTCGCGGTGGAGATCGCATCCGGTAAACGAATCGGAATCTCTTTTCCCTGAACGAGTACACCTTCCTGGTCGGGCTTGAGAATGCGGGTCACCTGCATGAAATCGCCGTCGCCGCTACACCAGCGATTGACCGTGAACAGCCGCGGATACCGAACCGGCATCTGCTGGGCGGCGATGGAATCGAAAAGACCGATGAGAATAAATTTTCCATTCCGCTCCTGCCGGACATCGTCACAGAGCAGGCTGGATTGTAGATCCGGCATCATGTTGATTTCTTCGTTCATGCCTATCTTTTAACAGGCAAGTCACGTGGGAGCAAGGGTCTTAGCGTGCGAGCAGGCTGTTGAATCTTGCAAAGCCCCTTGAATAGGTTAGGTGAATTTCACGTCTGAAACCTGTACTACGGAGTCCCATATGATCAAAACCAAGCTACTCTCCTTTCTCGCTCTATTCGGTGGACTGCTCGCAAGCACCTTCGCTGCGGACCGTCCCAACGTGGTGATCATCTATGGCGATGATGTAGGTTACAACGATGTCAGTGCCTACGGATCCAAATTGATTCAAACCCCGAACATTGATCGCCTGGCCAAAGACGGGCTCCGCTTTACGGATGGTCATTGCTCGGCCGCAACCTGCACCCCTTCCCGCTTTTCCCTGCTCACCGGCGTCCACGGCTTTCGCCATGGCGTGCGCATCCTCGCGCCGAACGCGCCCTTGTCCATTCCCGTCGATGCGCTGACCCTGCCCGACGTGTTTAAGAATGCCGGGTACACCACGGCGGTGATTGGTAAGTGGCACCTCGGCATCGGCAAAAAGGGCACGCCCGTCGACTGGAACGGCGATGTGAAGCCGGGCCCGCTGGAAGTCGGCTTCGACTATTCCTTCCTGCTGCCTTCGACCAACGACCGGGTGCCTTGCGTGTATCTGGAGGATCATCGGGTGATCAACCTCGACCCCAAAGACCCCTTGTTCGTCGGCAACCTGCAGAATGTGGATCCGCGCAGCACACGCTATCCCGATGGGAAGAAGAACCCGGAGGCGATGACCTACTACAAAAGCACGCACGGGCATAACAACAGCGTGATCAATGGGGTCGGGCGTATCGGCAGCATGGCCGGTGGAAAATCTGCCCTGTGGAACGACGAAACGATGACCGACGAGTACGTCAAGCAGATGAAAAAATACGTCGCGCGGGTGAAAGACCAGCCCTTCTTCCTCTTTTTCTCCTCCCAGGCCATCCACGTGCCGCGCATGCCGAATCCCCGCTTTCACGGGAGTACCGATCTGGGTTATCGCGGTGATTCCATGGTGGAATTCGACTGGGCCACGGGTGAAATTCTCAACACCCTCGACGCTTACGGGCTGACCGAAAACACCATCGTGATTTTCTCCAGCGACAATGGACCGGTCTACGACGACGGGTATAGCGACGGTACTGTCGTCCAAACCTCCTCCAAAGAAGTCGACCAGGGACATGACGGATCCGGACCGTTTCGCGGGGGAAAATACCAGATTTACGAAGGGGGCACGCGGGTCCCGTTCATCATCCGCTGGCCGGCCAAAATCAAACCTGGCGTTTCCGATGCCCTGGTCAATCAGATCGACTTCGTGGCCTCCTTCTCGCGCCTGATTAGCCAGGCCCTGCCCAAGAATGAAGCCGTTGACAGCCGGGATACCCTGGATGCCTTCCTGGGCAAGGACGCCAAAGGCCTTTCCTACATGATCGAAGAAGCCGGGACCCTGGCCTTGCGCAAGGGTGACTGGAAATACATTCGCGGAGGCAAGGGCAAGCGCGCTCCGGCCAAGGGCGAGCTGTACAATCTCAAGGATGACCAGGGCGAGCAATCCAACGTCATCGCCCAGCATCCCGAGATGGCGAAGGAGCTGGAGACCATGCTGAAGAAGCTCGTCGACGGGGGTCGCGTGCGTCGGTAGAGGCGTAACACGGAGCACCGCTCCGTCCCAGGGCCCTATACTAAAGCGGGAACAAGTTCCCGCACTCCAAAATGTCACGCTTGCGAGGGAGAGGGGAATCGAGTACGAAAGCGTTATGCGTTTCCTGCTCGTCGTTCTCTCCTGCTTGCTCCTCCAGACGGCTGCGGCCCGACGGCCCAACATCATCCTGATCTTCACAGATGACCAAGGCTATGAAGACCTCGGGTGTTACGGATCCAAAACCATCCAGACCCCGCGCCTGGATCAGATGGCCGAGGAAGGCCTTCGGCTGACCAGCTTTTACGCCCAGCCGGTGTGCGGGGTTTCGCGGGCGGCGCTGATGACAGGTTCCTATCCTATTCGCATCGGTGAACCCGGGAACATGAAACGTCTGCACACGGTGCCCCATACCAAAGAGATCACCATGGCCGAGACCTTGAAAGCCAGCGGCTACGCAACCGCTCTCATCGGCAAGTGGCACTTGGGCGACGACAAATCGGACACCATGCCGAATGACCAGGGCTTCGACTACTTTTACGGCACGCCGAAATACAACGGCTACACAGTGAAGGTCGACGACACCAAATTCCGCAGCCAGATTTACCGCAACCGGGAGGTCGTCGTGCCCGCAGTCGAAAGCTGGGATTCCATCACCGGCGACTATACCAAAGAGGCGCTTAACTGGATCGAGACGCACCAGGATGCCCCCTTCTTTCTCTACCTTGCGCACAACCTCCCCCACATCCCGGTGGGCGCTTCGGAAGCGTTTAAAGGCACATCCGCCTACGGGCCCTATGGCGATACCATCGAAGAGATCGATCATTCCAGCGGCCAGATTTTCGACAAGCTGAAGGAGCTCAAGCTCGATGAAGACACGCTCGTGGTGTTCACCTCGGACAACGGGCCCTGGGTCGAAACGACGCAGGGCATGCAGCCCAAGGGAAAACCCTTCATCCCCCGCAATCATTCCGGCTCCGCCGCTCCGTTCAAGGGCTGGAAGATGTCGGCCTGGGAGGGCGGTTCGCGGGTGCCTTGTATCGTGCGCTGGCCGGGCAAGGTCGCGGCGGGCAAAACCTCGGATCAGCTGCTCGCCACCATGGATCTGCTGCCGACCTTTGCGGCGGTTGCCGGCGCCACGCTCCCGGAAGTCGCGCTCGACGGTCGGGATGCCTCTGCCTTCCTCCTCGGTCAGACCGAGACCAGTCCGCGCGATGACTACTTCTATTATTCGGGTTGTCTGTTGACCGGAGTCCGCGCAGGTAAGTGGAAGCTCGTGGTGCCCCGCGTGGCCAATCCCAAGGGAACCGGTTGGTGGGGCCGGATGATCGAAGCCGTGGAGACGGTTCAGCTTTTCGACCTCAATGCCGATCCCGGCGAGACGACCAATCAGGCCACAGCCCATCCGGAAGTCGTTGCGCGCCTGCAAGAGAAGATCAACACCGCACGCGAGGAGCTGGGTGATCTGGATCAGACCGGCAGCGGCGCCCGTTTCTTCGAGCAAGGACCCCGGCGTTTGCAAAACCCGATTTCGCGTAGCAAACCGCCGAATCAACCCTTCGAACCGGCAGGTAAACTGCGCTTCGGTTTCGAAAGCGGTACCCTCGATAGCTGGAAGGTCCTCGACGGCGCCTTCGAGGCACCGGTCACCTCCCTGGTCTCCCTTCCTAAATGGAAAGACAAGCCCTTCGGCCAGGAAGGCTCCTTCCATCTCTCCACCATCGCCCTGAAGGTCGGTGTTTCGGACAAGCAAATTGGCATCATCGAATCACCGGTCTTCACCATCCAGGGAGCACGTGCCGCTTTTCTCCTTTCCGGTGGAGAGGATGCGGAGGCTTTGTACCTCGGCTTGTTCGATGCGGATACCGGCGAACGCCTGCGTGAGGCCTTTGGCGCCAAAGGCCCGCAAATGCGACGCGTGGTATGGAATGTGAACAACCTGACCGGGCGCAAAGTGAAGCTGCGCCTGGTGGATCAGAAAACCAGTAACTGGGGTCACCTTACCTTCGATGACTTTTCCGTCGATGGTACGCTGCTGGAGCGTTAAGTTTTTTCTCGTATTTCGCTGGCGTCAACCCAGCTGGTTTTAGGAGTCTATCATGAAAAATACATATGTCGTACTGGCGATTTCCCTGGTCCTTTCCGCATCCGCCCAAAAACCCCAATCACTCTTTGATGGCAAAACCCTGAGCGGTTGGTCTGGAGACACCAACTGGTGGAAAGTAGCCGACGGAGCGATCATGGGTGAAATTCCCGCCGGAACATCATTGGGCGGCAACCAGTTTCTGTTCTGGGACGGGGAGCTACACGATTTTGAACTCCATGTATCGTATCGCATCAGCGGCGGGCCTTCGGCCAATTCCGGCGTGCAATTCCGGTCCCGAAAAGCCGGTGAAGGCGCCGCAGGATACCAGGCCGACCTCGACGATGGCCAGGTGTGGGTCGGCCGAATCTACGACGAACACGGACGGGGACTGATCGTCGAGCGCGGGACGAAGGTGATCATCGATGCTACGGGGAAACGAAGCGCCGAGCCGTTCCGTGAGGCCGCCGCCTATGCAGCCTTGGTTAAAAAAGAGGGCTGGAATGACTATGTGATCAAAGCGGTGGGGCCGCATATCCAGGTCACCCTCAACGGGCAACTCACGGCCGATCTGGTGGATAACCAGACCGGTGAGCAGGACTTTTCAGGCAAACTCGCGGTGCAGCTGCACTCGGGTCCGGGGCCCGCGAAAATTGAATTCAAGGACCTCCAACTCACCTCCCTGGGAAAAACCCCCCTGCCCGTGGTTGCGCTCGCACCCACCCCTGGGCGGACGGGTCTGTCCCCGAAAGACCGGAATCTCGGGTTTGAAACCGGAAGCCTGAAGGGCTGGACAACCACTGGCGATGTCTGGGGGGATCGACCCGTGAAAGGCAATACGGTCACGCCTCGGCGCAGCGGTCAGACCAGTGGCCATGATGGTACCTACTGGGTTGGTGGCTACGAAAGCACGGAGAGCGACACCGGACAGGGCACCCTGACTTCGGAACCCTTTGAAGTCACCCATGCCTGGGGCAGCTTTCTCGTCGGCGGCGGTCCGCACGACTCGACGCGCGTTGACATCGTGGAGGCCGAATCGGGAAAGGTCCTGTTCACGGCATCCGGCCTGGAGAAAGAGGACATGCGCGTGGTCTGGGTCAACTTGAGCAAGCACAAGGGGAAGAATATCGCCGTAAAGGTGGTCGATGAAAATGCAGGCCCCTGGGGACATGTGAATTACGATGATTTTCGGTTTCACGCCGAGCAGACCAACGCGGACCCCGTGGCCCAGCCTGCTCCATCCACCACCACGGAGATCCTGGCCGATACCGGCAAGCCAGGCCGGGTAAATTCCAGCCCGGTCTTGCGGCACTTGGTCCCGAATCCGATGCTGATCTCGACGAATGCAACCACAGCGGGCATGTGGGTGCCGGAGGGCTTTGCGGTCGATGTCGTTGCCACCGAGCCCGAAGTCACCCAACCGATTGCCTTTACCTTCGACGAACGCGGACGCATCTGGATTGCCGAAGCGCACAGCTATCCGCGCCGTCAGCCAGACGGCCAGGGCAAGGATCGGATCATCATCCTCGAGGACACGAACGGCGATGGACACTTCGATAAAAAAGTTGTGTTCACCACCGGGCTCAACCTGGTCAGCGGACTGGAGGTCGGTTTCGGGGGCGTCTGGGTGGGGGCTGCGCCGCACTTCCTGTTTATCCCGGATGCCAATCGGGACGATCAACCCGACGGGGAACCGGTGGTACTCCTCGACGGCTGGGGCTACGGCGACACGCACGAAACCTTGAACAGTTTTACCTGGGGTCCCGATGGCTGGCTCTACGGCAACCACGGCGTGTTCAACTTTTCCCGCATCGGGAAGCCGGAAGCCCCCGACTCGGAGCGGGTCGAAATGCGGGCCGGCGTCTGGCGCTATCATCCGATCAACCACACCTTCGAAGTTTTTGGCACCGGTTGCAGCAATCAATGGGGCATCGATTTCAACGAGACGGGAGAGATGTTTCTCACTCACTGCCGGAGCGCCTGGGGCAAGGGTTCGACCAGCTACATGATCCGCAACGGGCATTACTGGAACCAGGCCAATGCCAACCACGCCCCGTTCATCTCCGCCGGAAAGGGCGGATGGAATTACGGCAAGGAAGAGGTCTTCCGGAACTTTCTCCTCGCGGCCGCGCGGTATGGTCACGGTGAAGGCGGAGCCGGGGCTCCGGGTACGCGCGCGATTTACGGCGGACACTCGCATGTGGGCTCGCTGTTCTACCTCGGGCGCAATTGGCCGGCGCAATACCGTGACCAGCTGTTCACCCACAACCTCCACGGCCATCAGATGAACCGGGAGCTCGTCCAACGCTCAGGATCGGGCTACGAAGTCGTAAACGCCGGGGCGGATCACCTGTACACGCCCGATCCCCGCTTTATCGGCGTAGATTTGAAATATGGCCCCGATGGGGCGGTCTACATGATCGACTGGTACGACAAACAGCATTGTCACACCGGCAATGAAGAGGCCTGGGACCGCACCGACGGTCGCGTCTACCGCATGAGCTGGACCGCGACCTGGCAGCCGGTCTCGGTTGATCTGTCAAAGCTGAGCACCCAGGCGCTCGTGGATATGGTGACCAGCCGCGATGAGTGGGAATCCCGGATGGCGCGTCGCCTGCTTCAGGAACGACAAGATCCCAGCGCAATTTCCGCGCTGCAAGCGACGCTCAGCCGCGTAAAAATTACGCCACAGAAGCTACGCGTCCTTTGGGCACTGCACATCCTCGGTACGGAAACTTCGGTAGCGCTGCTCGAGGATCCCGACGAGGTTATTCGCGCCTGGGCGATTCGCATGATCTGCGAGCAGGGTGAGATTCCAGCGGACACCTTCGTACGGCTGGCAAAAACCGATCCTTCGGCGCGGGTGCAGCTCGCGCTGGCTTCGGCCCTGCCGGACCTCGATGAGGCCAATCGCTGGCAGGTCGCCGAGGGGCTTGCTGCTCGCGCGGAACAGGCCGACGATTTCTTTCTCCCCAAGATGATCTGGTACGGACTGGCGCCGCTGGCGCTCAGCGATATTCCGCGCGGACTGGCCATCGCCCAACAGACAGAGATGCCGATGCTGCGCGACTCGATTACCTGGTACCTGGGGAAGCAGCCGGCCGGGCGAACCGCCCTCGTGAACGCGCTCGCCGACCGCTCGCCGGAGGAATCAACCCGCATTCTCGACCTGATGGCCTTCGCGGTGGAAGGTTCCAAAAATCTTCCGCCTCCCCCCGGATGGAGCGAAACCGCCGCGCGCTTGCGCTCGCCGTCAAATGACGCTCTGCTCGATCGGCTCGGAGCCCTGTTTGGAGATGAAGCGGTGATCCAACAAATGCAGGAGCAGGTGGTGGATGATTCGCTCCCGCTGGCCAAGCGTAAGGAAATGCTTTCGATGATCAAGGAACGCGCGGATGTCGATGTGCAGCTCTACCTCCGCCTGCTGGGGGATCAGAGCCTGCGCAGCGAGGTGTTGCCGCTGCTGGGTCGCTTTGATGATCCTCGGGTGGGTAAAGCCCTGCTCAAACAGCTTCCCAGCCTCCAGGGGGCCGACCGCAACACCGCCTTAAACGTCCTCACCGGAAAGCCCGCGCTCGCCCGCGTGTTGCTGGATGCCGTCGATGGTCAACAGATGCCCGCCAAGGAGCTCACCGCCCTGCATCTGCGATCGTTAAATAACCTCGGGGATGAGGCGATCAAGACGCGGGTCAGCAAAACCTGGGGCACGGTGAATGCGAGCAGCGCCCAGGCCCCGGCGACGATCAGCAAGTATGGCAACCTGTTCAAACAGGCGAAAAACCTGGATGCCAAAGCGGGCGAGGCGGCGTTCACCCGGGTCTGTGCGGCCTGTCACACGATCAACGGACAGGGAGCCAATCTCGGTCCGGATCTCAGCGGCTCCTGGAGCAGCGGCCTGGATTACTTTCTCGAGAACATCATCGATCCCAATGCCGTGGTGGGGGAAAACTACCAGCTGAACATTGTGACCTTGAACGACCTGAGCGTGGTTAGCGGTATGCCGGCGGAGGAAACCGATGATATCCTGTCGATTCGCACCTTGACCGAGACGGTGAAGATTCCGAAAGCGGATATCAAGGAGCGCCAGGTCCTCTCGCAGAGCATGATGCCTCCCGGCCTGCTGGATGCCCTGCCCCAGGAAGAGGCGCTGGCCCTGTTGAAATTTTTGACTACCGAATAAATACTCCGCAGCTGTACGCGGAACGATAAATGGAATAATCTGGAAAATACGCATGAAATATATTGCCCCCCTGCTCGCTTGTTTTTGCCTCTGCCTTTTTACGCCGCCCGCCTTCAGCGGACAAACCGCCGAGTCGTTTAAAAAGGAACAGACCAAAACGCTTGGTCTGGATTACCTGCTCTACCTGCCGCCCGAGTACATAGCCGACACCACGGGAAAGAAGTGGCCGTTGATCCTCTTTCTCCACGGCTCCGGCGAACGAGGAAACGATCTCAACAAAGTGAAGGTGCACGGCCCACCGAAGATCGTGGAAAACAAGGACCTGGGTTTCATCGTTGTCTCGCCGCAATGTCCGCCCGGCCAGTGGTGGGATGTCGAAACCCTGAGCGCATTGCTGGATGAGGTCGAAAGCAAGCAACGGGTGGATGCCCAACGGATCTACGTAACCGGACTCAGCATGGGCGGCTTCGGTACCTGGGATCTGGCGGCACATGAGCCTCAACGCTTTGCCGCAATCGCACCGATATGTGGTGGCGGCGAACCGATCCATGTGAAGCAGCATAAACATGTACCGACCTGGGTGTTTCACGGAGCCAAGGATGGCGCAGTACCGATCGCACGATCCGAACAGATGGTCGAAGCGCTGAAAAAGCAGGACGCGGATGTGACCTTTACCGTGTACCCCGAGGCCGGGCACGACTCCTGGACCGAGAGTTATAACAACCCGAAACTCTACGAGTGGTTTTTAAGCCACGAACGTAAGTAAGGCGCACCGGGGCTGGCTTGGTATTCAATCTGCTTAAGGGTATGTTCCTATCACCCCGAATGCAGCCCCAACCCCGCGTGCACCATGAAAAATTCTGAAGAAGCGATCGACGACGAGATGCGGGCCAACATAGTGGCCTGTGCCGAGGAGGCGGCAGAGATGCTGGGTCTGAACCCGCTCTTCTGCAGTCCCAAAGAGCTGGTCGAAGGCGTGGATGCCTTCGTCTATGCCTGGCAGAAGGGCGATCGACCCGAGCTGACCGAAGATGAAGATCCGGCGCTCACCTTCGGCAGCCTGTGGGGCGAACAGCTGGTGAACGTCTTCGGCTGGGAGTGGGCCTGCGTGACCTTTCACGATCATGATGACAGCAAGGCCGTGGGCGTGTTTTCGCCCGATCGCTCGCTTGCGATTTACCCGTTTCATTTTATTTACGGCTGCATGGAAGACGATGCCCCGGTGACGATCCTGCTATCGTACAATATCATGGAGGATGGGACCCGCATTCCCCAACTGCCACTGGCCGGGTATGAAAACGTGATGGATAATGTCCACCACGTTGTGCCACGGGATTAAAAACAAGGGACTGAAAGGCCGCAAAGAACCTAAGTTTTGATCCCTTGCGTCCCTTCAGTCCCTTATTTTTTTGCCCCAAAAACTCCCTCACAAAAAAGTAGCAAAAACAAGGGCTCCGAAACCGGATCCAGCAGCCGACTTCCCAAAATCTCGTCACATCAAGAGGTTACATCGTCTATCGCTCTCAAATATGATACATAATCGTATTACATAATCGTATTTAACAAAATTGTATGCATACAAAATAGTATGTAACCCCTTCTTCTCAAACAAAATTGTTGCAACTATTTGGAAAGCGCCTATGGATACCTGCGTCCGCAGATTGGGCTTTTTAATCAACCTCAGGAGAACCGAATGAACATGAAGAACGTACTTTGGAGCATCCTGCTCCTGCTGGGAGCGCCCGCGCTGTTATTTGCGCAGGATGCCGCTGTACCGGCGACGATAGACTCGGGCGATACCGCCTGGATGATTGTAGCCACCGGATTGGTCCTTTTGATGACCCCCGGCCTGGCCTTTTTCTACGGCGGCCTGGTCCGGCGTAAGAACGTCCTCTCGGTCCTCATGCAATGTTTCATGTGCATGTGTTTGATGACGGTGCTCTGGGTCGTGGTCGGTTACAGCCTGGCCTTCGGATCGAACATCGGTGGCGGCTTTATCGGCAATCCGATGGACTACTTCATGTTCAAGAACGTGGGCGTCGAGCCGCTGGACGGCCAGACCATCCCGCACGTGCTGTTTGCGATTTTCCAGGGCATGTTTGCCATCATCACCCCCGCTCTGATCATTGGGGCCTTCGCCGAACGCATGAAGTTCTCGAGTTTTGTGCTCTTCAGCGCCCTCTGGCTGTTGGTCTGCTACACCCCGCTCTGCCACTGGGCCTGGGGCGGTGGGTTGTTCCACGGAAAATCCATCCTGATGGCTGAAGGCCAGTCGGCAATCGATTTTGCCGGAGGCACGGTGGTTCACATCAACGCCGGTATCGCCGCACTCATGGCGGCTCTCATCCTCGGCAAGCGCCGCGGGTATCCCTCCAAGATCTCGCCCCCGCACAACCTGCCTTTCGCCGTACTCGGCGCCGGACTCCTCTGGGTCGGCTGGTTTGGCTTTAACGCCGGCAGCCAGCTGGCGGCTGACGGAACCGCCGCCATGGCGCTCGTCGTCACCCACGTAGCCGCCGCGACCGCAGGACTGGTCTGGGCCGTGATCGAATGGATTCGCGGCGGCAAGCCGACCGTCCTCGGAATCATTTCCGGCGCAGTCGCCGGTCTGGTTGCCATTACCCCCGCCTGCGGAAACGTCGATGTGATGGGGGCCTTCATCCTCGGCATCGGCGCAGCCGTCATCGCGTACGTGATGGTTGCCATTGTAAAAGCGAAGCTCGGCTACGACGACTCTCTCGACGTCTGGGGCATCCACGGGATGGCCGGTATCTGGGGCGCAGTCGCGGTAGGTTTTCTGACCGTTGAAGGTGGTGGTGGAGAGCAGGTCTGGATTCAGATCAAGAGCGTGCTCGCCACGATTGCCTACACCGGCGTTGTTTCTTTCGTCCTGTTGAAGGTGATAGACTTGACCATCGGATTGAAAGCAGATGACCGTCAGGAATCGATCGGACTCGACCTGACCGACCACGCAGAAACCGCCTATACCATCGTAGACTAAGGAAATCAGACATGAAATATATCATAGCTATCATACAGCCAGACCGGCTGCAGGACGTACTCGACGAGCTCGAGAAAGAGGAAATCCATCTGGTCACCGTTACCCAGGTCATGGGTCGCGGAAACCAGAAAGGGGTCTCGGAAGTATACCGGGGCCACAAGGAAGCCGGCAGCCTGCTGCGCAAAGTGAAACTTGAGATCGCGGCCAACGAAGAGTTCGTGGACAAGGCCGTGAGCGCAATCACGACCGCCGCGAAATCGGGTGAAGGCCATATTGGCGATGGGAAGATCTTTGTGTTGGACCTGCACCAGTGTACCCGGATCCGGACCGGTGAAACGGGCACGGCGGCTATTGGGGCCTAACTGGACGAAGGGACTGAAGGGACCGAAGGGAAGAGACCGAAGCTTAGGTCCCTTCAGTCCCCTTTACCTGATTACTCGCCGCTAGACCCTTTAATCACCCGAATCTGTGGCGGCGGACCCTTGGTCGTACCAAGCGCCTTTTTGCTGCCACTCGCTTTTTTGACTTCCGCCCTGAAGGGCCGGGCGGTTTTATTAATTTCGAGCGCGCCGGCGGTCTCCCGGGCCATTTCCGGCTGACTCTGCCGAGTGTAATACTTGCCATCCCATTTCATTTTAATAACTTGGCCATGCTCAAATTCCACATAACCATTCGGATAGCTATAGGTCACCTTGTCACCCTGGTGTAGGGCCCCGGTGGGCGGGCCAACCAGGCCTTCCACGTCGGTGGTCTTCATGCCAAATCGCAGGGGAAATCCGCCTTTTGCGACTACCGGCTTTGCGGTGGATTTTGCTTCAGCCCCCTTTTCGTCGAAGTTGATGGGTTCTATATATTCGGAAAATTTGATCTCCTGGGCGTACCCACCCGTCACAAAAATGGCCAAACTCGTAAGAAAAATGCTGGGTTTAAAAGTCATAGTTCTATTTCCACCTGATGTTTTAGCACGATTCATTCCACTAATACAGGGAAGGCATAAAATGTGCCCTGCACTTACTCCAACTCGACCGTCTGCTGGTACTCCGGGGCAATCGCATCGAAGCCGAAGGTCTCCGTCAGCTCTTTGGCGAAGCCCATGGCGACCTTCTCTTCGCCGTGGGTGACAAACACGCGTTTGGGCATGGTCTTGAACCCTTTCACCCAGTCCACGAGCTCGCTGTGATCGGCATGGCCGGAGAAGCCGTTGATCCGCTCGACCTGGGCTTTCACTTCGTGCAGCTCTCCGTGAATGCGCACCTCGGGATTGCCTTCGAGGATCTGTCGACCCAGCGTGCCTTCAGCCTGATAACCGACAAACAGGATCGTGCTTTCCGACCGGCCAATGTTCGCAATCAAGTGGTGCTTGATGCGGCCGCCGGTACACATCCCGGATCCGGCGATGACGATGACCGTGCCGCGAATCTGATTGATCGCCTTGGACTGGGTGACCGTCCGCGACATTTTCAGCCCGCCGAAATCACAGGGGTGCTTGCCCTGGCGTAGCAACTTGATCGCTTCATCGTCGAACAGCTCCGGGTGATTCCGAAACACCTGGGTCACGCGCACCGCCATTGGGCTGTCCATGAACACCATCAAGGGCGGGATGCGCTTACTGTCGAGGAGCTCGTGCAGGTAATAGAGCAACTCCTGAGCGCGCTCGACAGCAAAACTCGGGATGATCAGGTTGCCCCCGCGTTCGATGGTATCCAGGATGATCCGTTCAAACTGGTCGAGTTTGCTTTGATCCATCACGTGCTCGCGATCGCCATACGTGGATTCAACCACCAGGTAATCCGCCGCATCAAACATTTTCGGCGGACGCAGAAAAGGCACATCCGGGCGGCCAATATCGCCGCTGAACACGATCGTGCGCGATTCTTTACCCTCGGTCAGGGTCAATCGAATGCTCGCCGCCCCGAGAATATGCCCGGCTTCGATCCACTCCGCACTGATCCCTTCCTCCACCTCGACCGGGCGCTCGAACTGCACCGGAGCAAGCAGGGGAATCGCCTCCGTCGCATCCTCCACCGTGTAGAGCGGAACGTCCTTCGTCTCACCTTCCCGGCCTTCGCGTTCATGACGCCGGCGTTTGTAGTTCGCATCCTCTTCCTGAATCCGCGCGGCATCCAGCATGATGATGGTGGCAATTTCGGCGGTGGCGGACGTGCAGTAGACATTGCCATCAAAGCCCTCGCGCACCAACTTGGGCAACAGCCCGACGTGGTCGAGATGGGCATGGGTCAGCAGGACACAATCAATCGTACTTGGTGGCACACTGAAGGCATCCCAGTTGCGGGACTTCCATTTCCACTCCTGGAAAAAACCACAATCGATGAGAATGCGTTTGCCGTTGAACTCCAGCAGATAACGCGAGCCTGTGACGTTGCGTGATGCCCCGAGGAAACTGAGTTTGATATCCATCTGATGTCCTTTGGTTGAATAGAAAAGCTCTTCTACTCTTTTTCGATGATAGGAAAAAGAATGAAAAATCGTTCCTATGATCGAAACGGACCCGCTACTTACCCGAAACGTTGAGCATCTTCTGCAGTGAAGCCAGCATGAGTCGATTGGCTTTCACCAGGGCTTCATCGATGCCTTCGAGCATGGCCTGATGATAGGCGCGGCCGACCCGCGACTTGGCGAAGTCGATGTAGTCTTCGATCTCTGCCGGGTTGAGCTCGCGATAGGTGTAGACAAAGCTCTGCACGGTGGTCTGCCGGATCAAGGGAGCCAGGCGTTCCATCTGATGGTTAAACTGTTCCTGAATCACCTCGTTCTTTGGCCGGTTATCCGGGTGTACGAGGGCGAGCTTGGCGGCGAGAATGGCAATCTGGGTATTCCGGGCAATTGTGATCTGGTGTTGGGACGCGGTCATCGCTTCATCGAGGGCCTCCATGCGGGCGACGCGGTCCGTATCCTGCATGAGGGTTTTCAGTTCAATCGCCATCTTGTTGACGACCGCATCGGCATCGGTGGCGGCTTCGAGTCGGCTGATTTTTTTCCCCAGCGGACTTTTCAGCCACGCCATCACCTCATCGATGTCGGGGGTTATCATGTTGGTCTGAATGTGAACCGATATTTCCGCGAGCATGCGTTCGTGATCATAGGCCCGATTCATCGAGCCCTGGTACTGCGCAAGCATGGAGGCCGGCCAGACTTCGGCCGCACCACTTTGTTCGAAGCCCATCCGGACCAGTTGGGTGACCTGCTCGACCTGCACCTGAAGACCGGATGCCTCGATGATCTCGTTGACGAGCTGCGCACGCGGGGAGCCATCGGCTTGGAGACGGCCAGCCAAAAGACTGAACAGGATAAGCAATACAGGTCGGATCACGCGTGAATATACCCCGCACCCTTCGATATTGGCAAGTACCAGACGCGTGGGTTAGGCTTTTCCTATGTCGGGGATCGTCAACCTTCCGCTCCTGGGAAAAGAGCTGAGCGAACGCGCCAATCAGAAGCGAACCTACCAACTGCGGGTCATCGCCGGATTGGCTTTCGCCCTGACTTTCATCCTCGAATACTGGACGGGCATTACGCGTGGCTATACGGCAGACGATCTGAACTTCCTGGGCTCCGGCATCGTTTTCTTCGAGCACATCGCCCTGGCCAACATGTGCGTCATCTACCTCCTCGTGCCCCTGCTCCTGGCGCCGTCGATTACCTCCCGCGCATTCGTCCAGTAGAAGTTCAAATGCCTGCATCGGAACGTCCTCTTTATCGCCGGTCCCTGGTGGTTCGCCTTTTGTTTCGAAGCCGTGATGGATATGAATCTGCAAGGCGTGCTGAAGGACGAGCTCATGCAACTCGCCTACCGAGTCTTCGTGCTCTACTGCGTGTTGTGGACGGCCCGCTGGCTGATCCTCGCGTGTGCGATGCGTTTCCGGAAAACGATTCAAGCCATGATGGCCGCCACGATCCTGTATATCGCCTGGATGACCCCGTACATTTGCTTTCAACTCCAGAGCCATGGTTGGGGGCCGTGGGAGTGGAAGTCTCATTTCTGGCATTTTATCTCCCCATATGTACTCCTACGTGTCGGTCCAAGTGGGTGGGCCCCCGAATTTACCCATCAACTGATCGTCGGTCATGCGATCAACCTGGCCCTTGGCTTCACGCTGCGATGCATCTGTTTAAATCGAGCCGATCACTGGCTGCGCCGACCGTCAGGTTGAACGGAAAACCCTTTTAACACCTCCCCCCAACCTTTCGTGCTTTTCGTGTCTTTCGTGGTTCGCCTCATCCGAAAAGCGGGAACAAGTTCCCGCACTCCAAAATTTCGTGGTTTTTTCCAAGGACCATCGCCGCAGGGGCGTCCGCAGGTTATCATGAGCGTAATGAAAACATGGCTGTGCAGCTTGCTGATTCTAACGAGTCTGGCTCAGGGGGCTTTTCTCGGTGAAGATTTCCCTGAGAATAAGGAACAATCGGACCAACCGGAGGTGGCTCCGGTCCCGCGACCGATCCCTCCAGGCGACCTGTCCGGACTGATTCGTGGTTTGACCATCGGACCGCTGGTTCATCATGGAAACGTGACGATCTACCCCCTCCAGCTGGACCGCGGGATCAACAGCGGGATACGCACCCTCTCCGAAGCCATTAATCAGGGTTGGTTGGAAATCCGCGAGCTGGGCCAGGCGCGCGTGCCGGTGCTGGATGTGCGCAATACGAGTGACCATTCGGTCTTTCTCATGTCTGGCGAGATCGTGCTCGGCGGGAAACAGGATCGGGTGATTCAACAGGACGTGCTCGTCCCGCCGCACAGCGCCTGGGTGCAGATCCCGGTGTATTGCGTCGAACAGGATCGATGGGATCATCCGGTGAAACCCACCTTCCGGTCCGGCTATCTTGCCGGTGGTAGTTTGCGCCGCCTCGCCGCAGCGTCAGCCTCCCAGGATGCGGTCTGGGAGAACGTCGCCTCGGAAATCGAACGCTCGAAGGCCAAGGCCCCGACGCGCAGCTATCGTGCGGTGTTCGAGGACGCGGCATTCAAGAAAGAATGTGATGTCGCGGTCGCCCGCTACCGGAAATGCCTCACCCGACAGACCGTGGGCGCGGTGGTGATCGCCGGGGGTCGGGTGATTCATTGCGATGTGTTTTCCGATCCGGCCTTGTGCGCCCGACTCTGGCCGCACATCACGCGCTCGTATTGGATCGATGGCAGCCGGTTGCCCGGCCGAGACCTCCCCGCCACGGAGCGCATGGTGCGTCGCTTTCTCGATGGCATTCGACAGTCGGATCTACTCCACCAGCCCACCTCGGGATCCGGACAGGCCTTCCAGATACGCGGTGCCCTCCAGGGCAACGCCCT
>JBLIND010000066.1:0-20950 GCA_047639095.1 Candidatus Omnitrophota bacterium
GGGTGCGATGACCTTTCTCGATCGCGATGTCGGGAAAATCATGGCCTTACTGAAAGCGTTGGGCCTCGATGAGAATACTCTGGTGATCTTCAGCAGTGACAACGGTCCACATAGCGAGGGCGGGGCGGATCCTACGTACTTTGACAGCAACGGTCCGCTGCAACGCGGTAAGGGCTGGTTGTATGAGGGCGGGATACGCGTGCCGATGATTGCCCGCTGGCCGGGGCGCATCGCGGCGGGGAGTCAGACGGATCACCCGTCCTGGTTTCCTGATGTGTTGCCCACGCTGGCCGAGCTATGTGAGCTCGATGTCGATCCGAAGGATGGGGTATCCTTCGCGCCCACCCTGCTGGGTCGCGGCAAGCAGGTGACACCGAATACCATGTACTGGTCATACAATCGTCATCGGGCGGTGCGGAGTGGAAGGTGGAAGCTCTATCGTTTTTACGAAGCCTTCAACGACGTCACGAAGTATAAAGAGGAGCTGTTTGATTTAAGCGTGGATCCAGGCGAAGCGAACGACCTGTCGGCCCAGCATCCCGAACGGGTCATCGATTTTGCAAAGCAGCTGGACGACCTGGAGCGTTGGAAAAAATAGGGGATTCGCCCTTTGCTTAAATGAGCCGGGTGACGTAGATCGGTTCCCCGTGAAAAAATTCCTGATCCGTATTCTGCTGTTGCTTGCCTCGATGATGCCTGGTCGTGCGGTGGAGCTCGCCTTGATGCCGCAGGTCGCCGACTACAGCTCCATGTGGTGGGCCGAAGGCTTTCCCGCGGTGATTCCCGATGCTCCCTGGCATCGCTGCATCCAGACGGGGACCTACGCCTGCATGTTGGATACCGAGACCTTGGAATTGCTCCACCTGGGTCCGGTGCCTGCGGGAACCGGGTATGCGGCGCAGGTGCTGGGACAAGGTCCGGACTGGAGCCCGATTCCAGCCGCCGAGCTCGACCTGAAAATTTGTGTAGACGGTACGGTGTATCATGCCACGAAGGGCGGGGCGTTCAGCCGATTCACCGGCCCGCGCCTCATCGCCTCGGGTCGCTTTGTGCAGCGAGCGGATGTGACCGATCTGGTGTTCGAATCGGATGATGGCAAGGCGCTGAATGTCGAAGCGCGATTCGAAACGCTGGCCTGGCCGGATCAGCTGAGCTTGATCCTCGCGGCCCGTCCGGGCGAGGAAGCGATCGTTGGTGGAGAGCAGAGCTTCGGTCGTGTGGGTGGTGGGTACGGCCTCGACGGAGCGAACGATCTGGAAATCGCGCATGAGCCGGCCTTGGATCCCGAGCAGTTTACCCTGGCCCTCTGGTGCTTTATTCCCACGGACTACCAGGCTTCGACGCGCACGCCGCCCTGGCTGGTGTGCAAGAACCGCAACGAAGCCCACGACGGAAATTACGGCATCTTGATTCGAAATGAAAAGGTCGACGCGCGCATGAATATCGGCGGCGGTCGTGACGGTCAGTTTTCCCTGGAGTCTGATCGATCGGTTCAGCTCGATGCGTGGAACCACCTCGCCATCAGCTACGATGGGGCGGTGTTTCGGCTCTACTTGAATGGGGCGCTTGCGGGGGAGAAAAAGATCGATCGTCCACGCAAGCCCGGTCGGCATGCGCTGGTGTTTGGACGCCGCGAAGACAACAACGGGGACGGCTATCATTTTCGCGGGGTGGTGGATGAGATGCATCTGTTTAACCGGGCGATCTCGCTCGGAGAGATCCGTCAGCTGCGCAATCAGCCGGCGGTCGTGAAGTTGAAACCCGTGCGATCCTGGTCCTTCCGTGCAGATGGCCAGCCTTCTTCAAACAAGTTGCGTGCTCCGTGGAAAACAGCCTCCATGGAGTTGAGCCTGGGGAATGACAAAGGCCATCTTCAGCGATCGCTTGTGTGTCCGGCGGATACGGAGTGGCATGAAGTTGCACTCATGCTCAATCCCGTGACCTTTGCCGCAGTGCCGGAAGGACCACCCGTACGTGTGCAGGCCACCGAAATTCCGACGGGGAATGAGCGCCCGGTGGTCTTCGAGCCCGCCGCCGGTTGGCACCGCATCAATCTGGATGGCATCGTGCCGGTCGTTCCGGCGGGTCGGTCCAAGAACGATGCCATGGAGCGGATCCGGCTGGTGTTGAGCAATCCGAGTGATCAGCCCGCTGTCGCGCGTCTGATGTTTGAAAAAACCACGCACGGCATCCGGCATCGCTTTGGTGCACCCATCACCGGGATGTCGGCGATCCTGCGTGATGCGGACGGTCAGCCCACGGGCATCCCCGTCCAGCTGAGCAAGAACTGGCACAATCATCCCAGCGGCGGTGTGTATGCCGGGCAATGGTTTCACGGCATCACCCAGGTGCGTCTGCCCCCGGGTGCGCACGAGACGTTTGAGCTCAGTATCGTATACGGACATTGGGGCGGGGCCCCGGCGGCTTCACACGCGCAGCTTTCCCTGATCGGGTGGGGGAGCAATCAGCGCTGGGATGAAAGCGCCCTCGGCTCCTGGGGTGAAAGTATCTGCTACGAACCGGATCAGGTGCAGGGTCGGTGCAGCATTCTGGATGTGCGGCCGGCCATGGTGTCTGCGCTCAAGGATGGGCAATCCTGGAGCTGGACCAGCAACGTAGGCGGCGGGGACTTCTTCCGCATATTCGATCCAGCGGGTCAGCGCCTGGTGCATGCCGGGATGAAGGCCGGATATTTGCGATATGGCCCCTGCCTCACCGAGGTCACGTACGCCGGGCGGATCGGCACCGCGATCCGGCATCATGCGACGGTGAGTCTCGCGCGCACCGACGACCTCGTGCGCGGCACCTACCGACTGCGTATGGACGCGAACGCTCCGATGGATTTTTCACGCCTGGTGTTGTTTCAAATCGGCGCCGATACCTACAGTTCCACTGGCGAGCGCAAGATTGCGTTCGGCAACGAAGCCGGATTGATTAAAGAATGGGCGACGACCTGGGGCGGGGATACCAATCGTACGTCCGCCATGGAATGCACCGGGGCGATTTCGTGGGTTTCGCTGCACGAGGCGGTGCCGCGATTAAAAGAAGGCGATGAGGGGGCGTGGGCGAATCGCGGTATCGTCATTCGCGGTTGGGATGCGATCCTGGGTGGCAAACCTGCCAGGCCCTGGCTGGTCGAGCGTGGGATCGGGGCGCGCGGTCAGGTTTCCTCCACCATCGATCTGGTTCCACCGCCCGGGGTGACCCGTCTGGAGACGGGGGATTATGTGGAGGCCACCATCGAGCATATCGTCATGCCGCAATTCGCCCGGGACTATTACGGACCCAACGAGGGTTTGCGTGCCGCCCTGGAGAAATCCGGGAATACGGCGGCGATGCTGCTGCGCGAGGCGCAGGGGAATGTTCGACAGGTGGAGGTCACGGTCGGCCGACTCGTGCACCGGTTTCCGGATGTGCGCATCGTTGCGGAGAAGGACCAGGCGGAGTTTACCCTGCAGGGCGGACTCGGTTATGTGCCGATCACGATGGATGGGCTGAGTTCCGGATCCGGGTATGCCCTGGAGGTCGATGGCGTGCTCGTGGACCAGCATGTTCATGGGCAGGATTTCTGGCAAGGCGATTATGACCCGGGAAGCAAAACCTGGAGCCGGACCTATACGGTTCCGCTGGAGGCGGGTGCGTCGCATCGGGTGCGCTTGCGGGGACGCCAGCGGTAGGTTGGCGCAGGTGCGTTGGATCTTAAGACTTTGTGCTGGGGGACGGAGCAGTGCTCCATACTACCTTTTGCCGAATCCCGGCTTGCCGATTCCATGTTCTTCTGTTTAAGCCTTACGGATGAATAAACGACTGCCTTTCCTCGTATCGATCTGTCTCTTTTTTGCCGCGTTTGCGGTTGAACACGCTTCTGCGGCTGCGCCGGAGAAGTTGGACATCGGGCCCAAGAGTCGCGTGGTCCTGATGGGTAACGGACTCGGTTCCCGCATGCTGCACTTTGGTCACTTCGAAACGGGCATGCAGCTGCGTCACCCGGATGACCAGCTCTTCATCCGCAACATGTGCGATGAAGGCAATACACCAAGTTTTCGCCCGCATTCAGGGCGTGCCTACCAGCTCGGTTTTCCGGGCGCGGAAAACTTTCACGCACCTTACTCGGATGGCAACACCTCCGACGGTATTGGCCACTTCGAGACCGAAGAAGAATGGCTGGCGCGCCTCAAGCCGGATGTGATTCTCGCCTTTTTCGGATTCAACGAGTCGTTCCTGGGGAATCGGGGCCTGGCAAATTTTCGCGGAGAGCTGGATGCCTTCGTGAAGCACACCGTGAAGCAGAACTACAACGGAACGAAGCCCGCCCAGCTGGCCCTGGTCTCTCCGACGGCCTTCCAGGATATTACCACCTTGATGTCCGTGCCCAATGGTAAGCGTGAGAATAAAAATCTCTCGGCCTATACCGCAATCATGGAAGCGGTCGCGGCTCAGAATAATATTCTTTTCATCAATGCCTTCAATGAGTCGTTGAAGTGGTACAAGAATTCCGACGACGTGCTGACCGTCGATGGCGCGCTGCTCAACGAAGCGGGCTATGCAAAGTTCTCGGAGTTCCTCATCAAACAAGCCTTTGGCGACGCGCCTGTGCGTTCGGAGGCGAATCGGCAGATAGTTCAAGTGGCGGTGGAGCAGAAAAACTGGTTCTGGGTAAATGATTTCAAGATCCCGAATGGTGTGCACGTCTTTGGTCGGCGCTATAAGCCTTATGGCCCGCAGAACTATCCCTTCGAGATCCAGAAGATTCGCGAAATGACGGATATTCGGGATCAGGCGATCTGGTCAGCGAATGCGGGTAAAAAACTCGATGTGGCCGCGCTGGATGCAAAGACCTCCGTGCTTCCGGAGGTTCCGACCAATTACAAGCCCGGCGGCAAAAACGGCGCGCTCGAGTTTCTGAAGGGCGATGAAGCCACGGCCAAGATCGTGGTACCTGAAGGGTATAAGATTGAGCAGTGGGCATCGGAACAGGAATTTCCAGATCTCATGAATCCCGTTCAGATGTCCTTCGACAACAAGGGCCGTCTCTGGGTGGCGACGATGCCGACCTATCCGCATTACCTTCCCGGCGATGCGATGCCCAACGACAAGTTGATCATTCTCGAGGATACGAACAACGACGGAAAGGCCGACAAGCAGACTACGTTTGCAGATCACCTCCATCTACCCATGGGTTTTGAGTTGGCCCCTGAAGGCGTGTACCTTTCTCAGGGAATCAACCTCGTGCTCCTGCGCGACACCGACGGCGATGATCACGCTGACGTGAAAGAAATCGTCATGAGTGGCTTCGACGATCACGACACGCATCATGCGATCAGTGCCTACTGCGCGGATCCGTCGGGTGCGATGATCATGTGTGAAGGCGTGTTCCTCCGTACGAACGTTGAAACGGCTTACGGCACGGTTCGCGGAACGGATGGTGGTTTTTATCGCTTTGCCCCGCAGCGCCGTCACCTGGAGCGTCATGCCCAGTTGTCGATCCCGAATCCCTGGGGGGTCGTCTTTGACGACTGGGGTCAGCATTTCTTTCTGCACACCTCAGGTCCTACCTGTGAATGGATGCTTCCGGGTTCGGTGAAGCCGCGTTATGGTGAAGCCAATCCGAAGAGCAAGGACCTGCTGGAGTCCGCGCACCGCGTCCGGCCGACTTCGGGAATCGAAATTCTGAGCAGCAGCCATTTCCCCGATGAAGTCCAGGGCGACTTGCTCATCAATAACAACATTGGCTTCCTCGGAACCAAGCAGCACGTTATGGAAGAAGAGGGGACCGGCTATGCGACGCATTGGCGCCAGGACCTCACCAAGTCCAGCGATGGCAACTTCCGACCCGTCGATCTGGAAGTGGCTCCGGATGGATCGTTGTACATCGTCGATTGGCAAAATCCGTTGATCGGTCACATGCAGCACAACGCGCGTGATCCGAATCGGGACCATACGCACGGCCGCATCTACCGCTTGACCTATCCGGGTCGTCCGTTGGTCAAGCCGGCCCAAGTCGATGGTGCGAGCATTGCTACCCTGCTGGATAACCTCAAGCTGCACGAGTACCGCACGCGTTATCGCACGCGTCGGGAATTGCGCGGACGCAATGCGGATGAGGTGCTCGCCGCGACGAAAACGTGGATCGGCGGTCTGGATAAGACGGATCCGAATCTGGAGCACCATCTGCTTGAAGCCCTGTTTGTCAGCTGGGGCCTGGACCAGGTGAACGAGCCCCTGCTACGCCACCTGCTCAACGCCAAGGACCATCGCGCTCGTGCGGCAGCGGTTCGGGTCCTGCGCTACAGCGGTCATCGCATTAAAGATCAAGCCGAGCTGCTGAAGACAGCGGCCATGGATTCGCATGGTCGGGTGAAGCTCGAAGCGATCGTTGCTGCCTCATGGATTGGCAAGCAGGCGGGCCTCGCCGTGCTGGAAGCCGCCATCCAGACCGGGTCGGACCCGGCGGATGCTAAAGCCGAAGTCCAGCATGTGAAGGTCAATGGCACCGAGATCAGCATCACGCATCCGGCATTTGCTGCCGGGAAGGTGAGTGAAATCACGCTGGCCTTACCAGGCCGGAAGGGCACCTTGAATATTTCGGAACTGGAAATCTACAGTGGCGGAAAGAACATCGCGAAGCAGGCGAACGTCTCACAGTCCTCCAACTACAATGAGCAGTTTCCTGCATCCCTCCTGGTCGACGGCAATAAGAGGAATTTTGCCCACACCGCAGAAGATAAAAAGGGCCCCTGGATGAAGGCCGAATTTGCGTCGCCGGTTAAAATCGACGAAGTGAAAATCTGGAATCGCGTGAGCTACGAAACCCGTATCGATGGGGCCGAAGTGACCTTTAAGGATGGCGACAAGGTTCTGGCCTCGGTGAAGATTGCCATTTCCGGCGGTGACAGTGGCAGTCCCTTCGCCGATGATGACTGGATTCAGGCGCCGTACAAGACGGCGCTCGCTCACTTGAACAACCAGGCGGCCGAACACAAAGAGATCAAGCTGGTCGTGCCCAAACACCTGGCCGGATCGGCAGCCAAATTATTTGTACGTGGCGCCGAAATCTACGGTCGCGAAGGACACTGTGGTACCTGCCATCAGCCCGACGGCATGGGTTTGCCTTCTGCCGGCTTTCCGCCCCTCGCGGGTACCAAGTGGACACTTGAAGGCAAGGAACGCCTGATCAAGATCTCGCTAAACGGTCTCATGGGACCGATCGAAGTGAAGGGGCAACCCTATCCCGGACTCGTCCCTATGACCGGATTCGGTCCAATCTTGACCGATCTCGAGCTCGCTTCCGTACTGACCTACGTTCGGAACTCCTTTGGCAACAAAGCTGGTGAAGTGACGCCGGAAGAGGTTGCGAAAGTACGTGAAGCTACGAAGACCAAGTTCGGTTTTTATTCGCCGGAAGAGATCCTCCAAGCCCATCCGCATCAGTAATCCTGTGAGGCGCGGGCATCCTGCCCGACTGCACGCATCATGACTCCAGCAAGGTCTTTGCGTAAAAAGACCTTGCTGGTCTTGGTCCTTCCTTACCTTGCAATCACCGCGTTTCTCCTGTTGATCGAGCAGGAAAACCCGGTGGATGGCATCGGTAAGCTTGAAGTGCATGAAGCGTACGCTTCGGCTGGAAGATCTGCCCGTCTTGGTCTGATCGACCGCGGTATTGACCGATGGATGAATGCGGCTATGGCCTACGAGGGGAGCGCATACGATGGCTTTATTCTTCGTTCGGTGTTGATGCTCTCGCCTGTATTCATGGTCTGGATGCTGGCCGCCGCGGCTGCCGTGAAGGGGTGCATGTACGAATAAAATATCCACATGCCGGGTCATCACCTGAGCCGGGATTGCTTAATACATCAGTTCCTGCCAGCGGCCCTCGGCGATCAGCCGGGCTTTAAAGTCGGTCCAGGCTTCGGCTGAGCCCGCTTCGATCTGAAAGATGCGATTCAAGGCGCCGAGGATCTTTTCTTGACCGGCGACGTACACCCGGGTGCCCGGGCCCTGCAACATCTCCCAGATTTGCGCGGCGCGCTCTTCCAGTGCGTAGTCCATCGCAATTTCGTCGGCGAAGCTCGGTCGCGGGCTCAAGGCCTCGAAGGCCGAAAAGGTTTCCCGATCATAATATTGAGTCAGGTCATCGTCCTCCTCATTTGCGTACAGCATTTCCAGGCCGGTCATCGCACCATGAAATAACCAGACCTTTCCGGTGCGGTCTCCACCTTCCCGGTACAGTTTTTTGATGAACGCACGAAAGGGCGCAATGCCGGTGCCCGCACAGATCAGCACCAAATCATCGCTGTTATCCGGCGTCGTGAACGGCACGCCGAAGGGACCGTTCACACGCAGTTGATCACCTGGTTGCAGGTCACAGAGGTAGTTCGAGGCAATCCCGTGTACCCGTTCGCCGCTGAACTCGTCGATGTAGTTACAACGCTTCACGCACAAGGAGACCACCGTAATGTCCGGGGTACTGTGATTCGGGAGGTCCGCTACCGTGTACAGACGGTAATGCTCGGCATGGCCAAATTCCTGGGTGCCGGGTGCGATGACCCCGATGCTCTGTCCAGGCTCGACCTGGAGGTTCGGGTCATCCACCTGCAAGGTGATTTCTCGAACCTCTTCCCGGTCTTCAGGGGTCAGCCGCTTGTTGAAGAGCAGCATGGCCGGGAGGATTTCAGCTTCTTGGTAGTCTTTGAGTTTCATGATCGTGTTCCTCGGTTGGTTTTAACGTACAGTGACCCGCGTTCGGGCAGGCGGACCCGCCGCAGCAGGAAGGCGATGGAAGGAGTTCGGCATCTGGCTGGACGTGCATGCGGATGCGATGTACCACGACCAGGAGGAGCATCAAGCCGCCGGTTAACAGCAGGGTGGTGATCCAGGGCGTCATGTGTTCATCCTCCCAATCCGGCAAAGCCCATGAAGGCTAGAGACAGTATCCCCGCCACGATGAGGGTGAGTGCAGTGCCCTGCGCGACATCGGGCAGACGTGCGAGTTCCAGCTTTTCCCGGATCCCCGCAAGCAGCATGATCGCGAGTGCAAACCCGACCCCTGCGCCCAACGCGTAGACCAGGCATTGGGTGAAGTTGTACGCGCGATTGGTCTGGAAGAGTGCCAGACCGAGGATAGCGCAGTTGGTCGTGATGAGCGGCAGGAAAATACCCAGTGAGCGAAACAGGCTTGGGCTGACCTTCTTGATGAACATTTCCACCAGCTGGACGGTGGAGGCGATCACCACGATGAACGAAATCAGTTGCAGGTACGGCGCGCCCACCCGGTCGAGGAAGGCGTGAATACCAAAGGCACACATGGAGCTGATGAGCATGACGAAGCACACCGCTCCGCCCATGCGCAGCGCCGTTTCCCGCTTGGCGGAGACCCCGATAAACGGACAGATGCCCAGGAAGTAGGCGAGCACGAAGTTGTTCACCAGGCAGGCGTTGAGGAAGATCGTTCCAAGTGAATCCGTGTTCATGCCTTGATCGCTCCCATAGGTGTTTTGGTTGCCTGTTTTTGTTTGGACCAGGAGAAGAGCAGCAGCCATCCGCCGAGGGTGAGAAATCCTCCACCGGGGAGCAGCATCAAAACCCAGGGTTGGAACGCCGCTGGAAGCAGTCGGTAGCCGAAGATCGAGCCACTGCCGAGGAGCTCTCGCACGCCTCCCAGGCAGAGCAGGCCGATGGTGAATCCGAGTCCCATGCCCAGGGCATCCAGGATCGACCGGCCCACGGGTTGACGTGAAGCGAAGGCTTCCGCGCGGCCGAGGATGAGGCAGTTGACCACGATCAACGAGATGAACGCCCCTAGAGCGCGATGCAAATCGAGGCTGATCGCTTGAATGACGTAATCCACGATGGTCACACAGGTCGCGATGATGAGGATGTAGGTGGCGATGCGCACTTCCTTGGGGATGAAGTTGCGCAGGAGGGAGACCAGGGTGTTGGAGCAGAGCAACACGAAGGCCGTGGCGAAGCCCATGGTCAGGGCGTTCACCGCCGAGTTGGTGACCGCGAGGACTGGGCACATGCCAAGCACCTGGACAAAAACCGGATTCTCCTTCCACAAGCCTTTCAGGAAGTCGTCCGCCAGGGGCGCGGTATCAAGGCTTGGCATGAGGCACCTCCTTCGCGCGGAGGATATTCCGGTTTTGTTGAATCAAGGGCATCCACTTCGCGGCGCTGGTCTGCAGGAGGTTTGCGACGGCCACTGACGAAACGGTTGCTCCGGAAATACCATCGATCTCCCAGGCCTCAGATTTTTCTCCGCGTTTCACCGCGGTAATCGCGTGTAGGGTGTTGCCGTTGGCAGCCAGGGACGCGTCCAGCGCGGCAAAATTTTTCAGGAACCCGGGATCGATGCCAATGCGATCGCCGAGACCCGGTGTCTCACGACTTTCGAGCACGTGAAATCCGATGATGCGCTCATGTTCGGGATCGTATCCGTAGATCGAGCGGATCGTATCCTGGTACCCCATGCCTTCGGCCGGGATCGCGATACCGACCAGCGTGCCGCCTTGATCGTACGCCGCATAAATCTCTTCCGCGGCGGATACCCCAGCCGGGCGGAGTTGTCCGTCCTCCACCATGAAGGCCCGTTTCGTTGTCGCCCCCGGGAGCACCTTCAACACGGCCGTTGATAGCGCCTCGGCACGTTTGCGGGTGATCACGGGCAAGGTCCACTGGTAGACGGAAACGATCAGCAGGGCGCAGCCCATACCGACGCCAACCATCGCCCGGTACATCTGCCAGGGCGTGGCGGGTGGGGGAATACTGTTCGCGGCTTCAGCTGGCATGCCGGACCGCCTTTCGGGTTGTTCCGTACACGCGGGGTTGAATCCATTGATCGATGTGCGGGCTGACGGCGTTCGCGAGCAGGATGGCATACATCACGCCTTCCGGCATCCCGCCCCAATAGCGGATGACCACCACCAGGATCCCGATGAGGATCCCGTAGATCACGGAACCCGTATGGGTGATCGGCGAAGCCACCATGTCGGTGGCCATAAACACGGCTCCCAGCATGAGCCCACCGGAAAACAGCATGAACATCGGTCCCGCGTAGTGGGTGGGATCGATGGCCTGGAACAGCAGGCTGAGACCGGCGACGGTGACGAAGATCGCAATCGGAATACGCCAGTTCATCATGTGTCGGATCGCGAGGTACAGGCCCCCGAGCAGGATGAGCACGCCACAGGTCTCGCCCGTCGAGCCGCTGGTGAATCCCAGCGCAAGCTCGCGGGCGCCTGCGAAGTGCGATTCAAATTTGGCCATGGCCAGCGGCGTGGCGGAGGTGATCCCTTCGTAGTTGGGCGCAGTAAAAGGCCACGTCAGGGTCGATGTGGGGATCTGCTGCCAACGTGTGTTCAGCATGCCGGGGATCCAGGCGGTCATGGCGGAGGGAAACGCTGCCTGAAGGAAGGCTCGGCCCACCAGGGCTGGATTGAAGGGGTTGTATCCGAGGCCACCGAACAGACATTTTCCCATGCCGACGCCCATCAGGCCCCCCAGCGCGGTCATCCAGAGCGGCAGGTGAGGGGGCAGGGTCAGGCCGTAGAGCATCCCCGTGATCAGGACCGAACCGTCGCCGAGGGTAGAGGGCTTTCCATTCGTCCGGCTGAAGACGTGTTCAGTGAGCATGCAGGAGCCGATGGCGGTCACCAGGGTGAGCAGGGCGGTCCAGCCAAAGGCGTAGACGGCAAAAACACAGACGGGCAGGAGCGCATAGACCACGTTGCGCATGATCACCTCCACGCGGTGGCCGGCCTGAATGTGGGGTGAGGTGGCAATGGCCAGGGTCTGTGCCAAACGACTCATGTGACCGCCGCCTTCTTTTTCCGTACCAGGGCTTTGGCCGCGCGGAAATGTTGAACCAGAGGAATGTGGGCGGGGCATACATACGAGCAGGCGCCGCATTCGAAGCAATCCATGAGGTGGTAGTCGTCGGCCATTTGCTCCACCTCATGCTTGTTCGCCAGCAGGCCGAGCATGGAGGGGTTGAGGAACAGGGGACAGGCATCGACGCAGTAGCCGCAATGGATGCAGGGATAGACCTTCGGCGCGGGACCTGTTTCCCGCTCCGTAAACGCGACAAAACCGGACGTACCCTTGGTGATCGGGATGTCCAGGCTGGAAAGGGCCTGGCCCATCATGGGGCCGCCGAGAAAGACCCGGCTGACATCTTCGTGCACGCCCGCCTGTTCGAGTGCAAAGCGGAGCGGGGTGCCGAGCGGAATTCGGTAGTTGCCCTTCTTTTCGATCGCGGGACCACTGATGGTAATGACGCGCTCCTGAATGCCGCGACCGAGCGGGAGCAAGCGTCCGATTTCTGCCGTGGTGGCGACGTTGGCCGACACCACGCCGACGTCGATGGGTAAACCGCCTGAAGGGACTTCGCGTCCGAGCAGAGCGGTGATCAACATCTTTTCCGCACCCTGCGGATACTTTACGACCAGCAACTCAACCGTCACCGGGAGGTCTTCGGGAATGGCGGCGCGTAACGCTTCCGCCGCATCTATCTTGTTGGCTTCCACGCCGATTACTGCATGTGTGCAACCCGTGGCCTTGAGCAGATAGCGGATGCCGTGCATGACGTCGCCGCTCTGCTCCAGCATCACCCGGTGATCGGTGCTGAGATAGGGTTCACATTCCACGCCGTTAATGACCAGGGTGTCGGCCACCTTTCCTTCGGGAATTTTCAGTTTCACGTGTGTGGGAAAGGCCGCGCCGCCGAGGCCAACGATTCCGGCCATCTGGATGGCGTGCAGGATCGCTTCGGGGGAGGCGTCTGCGAGCACACAGGGTTCACCTCGGCTGACCTCCTGGGGGGAACCGGGAAAGGGTTCGAGGAAGAGGGCTGGACTCATGCGGCCACTGATGTTGGGTGCGAGATCGATTTTTCGAATCACTCCGGTCGCGGGCGCATGCAAGGCTACGGACACAAAGCCATCCGGATCGGCCAGGCGTTCGCCGCGCATCACTTCCTGCCCTTCGCGGACGATGGGGATGGACGGCTTGCCCAAGTGTTGTTGCAGGGGCAGGATCATGATCGGCGCAAAGGGAAACGCGCGGATGGGACTTCCGGCGGTCTCGGCCTTCGCCTCCGCGGGGTGTACCCCGTGGCGAAAGGATTTCATGCTGCGCGGGTTCATTTGTTATACTTCCCAGCCCGTTTGATCCATTTCTGCTGTTCCGGCGATTGAGCATCTTTGGGCAGGCCGGGATGGATGATGCGTGCAGTGCATTTCTCAGCAGCCTTCACCAGGTCGGCATACGGTCCACCTTCGGAATTCTGGATGACGGCTTTTTTTGCGTCATTGTATTGGAAAATTTCCGGATTCAGGTTCGTGCATTCATCACAGGAGGTGCAGTCGTCCGTATCGATCCACGGGGCCATGTATCCGTTCTCAGCAGCGCCTCCTTCTGCTGCGGGAGCCACGGTGGTTGGCTCTGAAGCGGGCAGAGGGACCGGGCCGGAACCGCCAGCGATTTCCATCAAGCCGGCGGTTAGTTTTGCCACCACTTCCTGGCGCACGCGTGCTTCCACATCCGCGCTGGGCTCATCGTCCGTCGGCGGTTTCACACCGGCAATGGCTTTCAGCATGGTCCAGAAGTCCTGCCGCTCCTCACAGGAGGCGACCATGATTTCACTGACCAGGAGGCGACTCAGGCGCTGCTGTTTGTTCACCGTCCAGATGAAGGGATATTTGCCTTCACGCTCGGTCGCTGCGAGTTCCATGAATTCTGCCAGGGGAACCATGTCATCATGCCAGGTGTCCGGCGGGGCGGTGCGGAAGTGCTTGCGGAAGCGGCCTTCAGTCATCGCAAAGTCGGCAAAAGTCATCGGCACCTCCATCGACTTGTGTCGCCCACCTTCGGTGTAGTTGAGCGTGTAGACCGGCCAGGCGGTATGCATGCTTGGATTGCCGCTGAGGTCGAAACAGGCTTCCGGTGCCTGGCCGTGATCGGGGTGGTACCGGAACAGCGGGTAGGCCCGGGATTCGACGGCAAGCTTCGCTTGTTGAGCGCCCACATCATCCGCGATTCCGTGCTCGGGTTGGCAGGAGGTATAAATGTTGAACAGCGCCGGGCGGCGGACCATGAGCCCCTCGATAAAGCCTTCGATCATGTGCCCGGGATGGGCGATCGTGCTTTGGCAGACGTAGGTCGTCCGGTGAGCCATGGCGATCAAGCCGATTTCCTTCCGGACCTCGGCTTTGCCTTTTCCCACTTTGCCGAACTGCGCCATGTCGGAGATCTGTGCCATAAAGCCGGAGGTGCAGGCCTGGCCACCCGTGTTTGAGTAGACCTGGGTGTCGACCACGAGGACCTTGATGGGTTTGCCGGACATCATGGCGCGGCTCAGGTTCTGGAAGCCGATGTCGTACATGGCCCCATCGCCGCCGACCGCCACCACCGGCGGGCAAAGATGAAATTCATCATCGGTGAAGGCCTCCCAGGCGAAATACTTGAAGACTTCATCATGGGTCTGGGGTTGATAAGCCCCTTCGATTTCCAGCTCCGCCTTGCGGATGGCTTTGAAGCCCTCCGCCATCTTCGCCATGTGTCCTTCGTACACGCCGAGCGCCATGGACGTAGCGTCCTGGAATAAATGGTTGGCCCAGGGGAAGGGGTAGGGGTTGTAGGGATAGGTGCTGCCCCAGACCGAGGTGCAGCCGGTTGAGTTGACCATGCCCATGCTGGAGCGTCCGTTGCCGGTGGTCCCTTCGGTGTAGTTCCAGAGGAGCTTTTTCAGCTGGGCAACCAGGTCGTTGACGCGCTTGAGCCAGGCGGGGTCGAGGGGGCGACTTTCCGACTGACCTTCCATGCTCGAAGCGAGCTGGGCCAAGGTCAGGTCTTTATGCGGATCCGCGCCGCCGAGCATGTTGGCCATCGCCTCCGTGTTGTCGACATCGACACTCTCCACTAGTTTGAGCCGGATGTGTTGCTCCAATTTCTGGATCAGGTCCTGCAGCTTCGCGACCTGTTTCTTGGCCCGGGGTCGCATCAGCGCTTCCACGGTCGCCACGAAGAGGTGGATCGCGGTCTTTTCCGAGCAGCCCATGCAGGCTCCGTCCCCGCTGGTCAGCGCCAGGTAATTGCGCTTGTCCAGAAGGATCGTTTCAAGGGCGCCTATCCCTTGTTCCAGGTCGTCCACCCGGATGAATTTTGGTGGAGTATTCGGCAGGTCGAGCCAGAAGTCCCAGTTCTTCCGGAGCTCGCCCAGACTCTCTTCGGTCTGGGGAACAATGTGGAGGGCATCATCTTCGCAAACGTTCACACACTCCATGCACCCTTTGCACGTGTACGGGTTCACGGTGATGCTCAGCAGGCCACCTTCACCGGCTTTATCCTTTTCAGGCAGGGTGAAGTAGGGGCGACTGAGGGCAAAGGGGAAACCATTGAGCGCTTCACGGAAGGATCCGAACTCGGCGACCAGCGCGGCCTGCTCCGCTGCGGGGCCGTCGTAGGCTTTGATCGTGCGTTCGATCGCCGCTTCCAGCATTTCGGGAACCGAATCGGTTTCCTGGGCCTGGTTGAGATCCGCACGGAGCTCGCGCTCCAGGGTGCGGACCGCTCGGGGCAGGAGCTCGGTTGCGCCGCCGCTCTTTTTGACCCGCCGAACGACCGTGTCGAGGACCTGCCCGACATCATTTACCAGTCCGGGAATCGCGGTGTCGGGACAAACGGTGTAGCATTTTCCACAGGCGGTGCAGGCTTCGGCATCCCACGCTGGGTGATCAAAGCGAATCCCGGCCATATCGCGAAAGAGGGCGGTCGCGGCGGGGATGGTGCCGAGGCTGATGAACGGATCGGTGATGTTGTCGTTGCCCTGGCCCTGAGCATAAAAAGATCCCGTTTGTTCCCAGAAGCGATGGATGTCCGTACCTGCGGATTTGCTCTGAGGCTTTGATTTAACCATCACGGGCGGGGCCGGGCTGATCGCAGCGGCGTGTTTGCCGTTCTCGCCGGCTCCGAGGGGCTTTTCGAGGATTTCATGCACTTCATCAAAGCCCCGGCGCACGACCCGAATGTTATCTTCAACCACCCGTGCGCCTTTGGATCCAAACTTGTGTTGGAGCTGTTCGCGAATAGCCGCCATCAAGCGGTCTTCATCCAGATTGGCCTGCTTCATGATCGGCGAAGCCGCGAAGAATGCGCCCTGGAAGACATTGCCCTGCATGCGCAACTGGAGCTCGGTGTCGGAGGCCTCTTCGCGGGCGATTTTAAAGGCGTCCAGGTAGAACACCCGGATTTCTTTTTCCACGATCACTTTCTGATAACGCGTGGGAATGCTCGCCCACAAGGCTTCGGCATTGGGCTTGTCGCTTTGAATGATGAAGGTGCCGCCTTGTTTCAAGCCGAGCACGGCATTGGTATGTTGGAACACATTGGCGTCCGGGGAAAGCACGACGTCCACGTGAAAGTACTCGCAATTGATTCGGATCGGTTCCGGCGAGGCACAGAGGTAGTAGGTCGTCGGCTGGCCCTTCTTTTCCGAGCCGTACTTGGGGTTCGCCTTGATATGATAGCCGAGCAGGTCGAAAAGTGTCATGGCCATGTTCTTGCCGGTGGTGATCATGCCCCAGCCACCGACCGAGTGGAACCGAACCGTCACCGAGTTTTCCGGCATGAGATTCGGGTTTTCGCTTCCCCGGACGGACAGCTCACCGATCCCCGGGTAGGACTCGGTGATCGTCTGCTGGTAAATCTCCTGCTTGGGGGTACGGGGATTCTTGCGGGTGAAATCAATGCCGAGGTAGAAGTGCTTCTTCTTCGCCCCATCGGGGAGCATGTTTTCGACGGCACCAATCAGGCCTTCGGGTTGCAGGTCACGCGAGCCCAGACCGAACGAGGCTGAATAGAGTTCAGGGAAGTCCTGCAACTTCTCAAAGGGCTCAACACCCGGATGACGGGGCTGGTCCGGGCTTCGGCCGTTCTCGATGCACTTGCTGAGCGTGGCCCGGATTTCACGGATCAGCGGCAGGTCCGAGGCAAGGGGTTGGTCGAGACGCTCCATGACCACGACGCCCTTGCGGCCCTTCAAGAGCTTCGACAGCAGGTCGCCGGGGAAGGGCCGGAACATCAGCAGGTTCACGACGCCGACCTTCAGCTTGCGGGTGTCCCGAAGGTAATCCGCCACCACTTCCGCGCTCGAGACCACGCTGCCCATACCCAGAATCAGGTAGTCGGCATCTTCGGCCTTGTAGCTCATCACCCGTTCATAGGTCCGACCGGTGAGCGCGTGAAAATCGGCGAACGCCTCATCGGTCAATTGCTGGATATGGTCAAAGAAGAAGGGGCGTTGGGCGGCCACGCTTTGCATGTAGGCATCCTGATTCTGAACCACGCCGGTCATGACGGGGTTGTCGACATTCCAGAGTTCCGGAATGCGCCGCCGGGTTTCGCCAAAGATCAACCGCTGGGCCGGGGTCGGCGTCGGGATGATGTCGTCGGGCCGCCCAAGAAATTCGGCGATGAACGTGCGTTCCGGGGCCATCATGGATTCGATGAGGTGGGTGGTGAGAAAGCCATCCTGGGCCACGATGCCGGGGGTGAGGGCGTACTCGGCAATGCGGTGGGCGAGGATATTCAGGTCCGCCGCTTGCTGGGCGTTGGCGGCAAAAACCTGGAAGAAGCCCGTGTCGTCGATACAGTGATAATCGTCGTGACCGGCGTGCACGTTCAAGGTCGCCTTGGTCATCGCCCGCGCGCCCATGTTGAGCACGTAGGTCAGGCGTTTGCCGACGGCGGCATAGAGGGATTCATGCATATAGGCGATGCCCTGGCCTGAGGAGAAATTGGAGGCTCGCAAGCCGGTCATGGACAGGCCTGCCGTTACCGCGGCGGCGGCATGTTCGCCTTCCGGTTCAATAAAAATGAGCGGGCGATCGGAAACGTTCAGGTGTCCGGCGGCGGTGGCCTCTGCCCAGTATTCACCCATCTGGGTGGACGGCGTGATGGGATAGGCGCCCGCGGCGTCGGTCGATTCGCGCTCGCACATGATCACCGCGGTATTGCCGTCGAAGGCCGCGCGGGTACCCGGATACTTGAAGTTCTCATCTTTTGTTTTCATGGTCTTTTTCCACATAAGGGTAATCAGGTAAATTCCGCTGGGCGTACGTCGTGGCGGTGGGGTTTTTGAGCGGCTAATCCGGTGACGATGCCCGCGTGTTCGTCGAACCAGACGATGGCGCCCGTAGGGCAGCGGTCGATGGCCGCGCGGGGAGCGGGTCTGCGCGCGTAGTCGATGACGGGGAGGTTGTGCTGCATGGTGAGTTGTGCGGGTGCATCTATGGCGCATTTGCTGCATCCGTTGCAGCCGACCTCGCAATGTTCGAGCACGCGGTCCCCGTGCTCTAGGCTGCGGCAGGCCACCCACAGGCGATGGCTCACCGGGTGAATGGAAAAAAGATCCTTCGGACAGATCTCGACGCAGTCCCCACAGGCGGTGCAGTTGGCTTCGTTCACGACGGGTAAATCGTGTTCGTTCAGATCGAGCGCATCGAAATCACAGACGGCGACACAGTCGCCGAGGCCGATGCAACCCCAGGAGCATCCCTTGGGTCCACCCGCGACCAGTGCGGCCGCCCGGCAGCTCGGGTGGCCGGTATATCGGGCTCGGTTTCGAGCCACGTTGCTGCCACCGGCGCAAGCCAGTCGCGCCACGCGTTTTTCTGAGACGCCTACGGAAACGCCCAGGTAGGCGGCTATCGCGGCATGGCCCGAAGGGGGACTTACGCTACACGTGGCGGGCTGGGTTTCATTCTTCACCAACGCTTCGGCGAAGGGACGACATCCCGGGAAGCCACACGCCCCGCAGTTGGCATGGGGTAGCAGGGATTCGACCACATCGATGCGCGGGTCCTCGGCGACATGCAGTTTGCGGAAGGCCATGATCAGCACGCTGCTGAGGGCAAAGGTGAGTCCTCCCAAACAGACAAGCGCGATCAGGATGGCAAAAAAGTCCATGCGCGAATTCTGCCGTTTTCCGCACGGATCGTCTGTAAGGGCTTTCCACTATGCCCGGGTCAAGGTTTGCCTGAATGGGTTGATACTCATTCAATGAGGCGTGTGAAGTAGAACGAAATTTCATCGAATTGGAATACTTGGACAACGATGTCCTGCCAAATGTCTTGTATTTGATTCCGTCTAAAACGTAGTCGATTTGAAGTCAGCTCAAATTGAAGGCCCCGCTCGTTTTGTGGATGGGATAGCCTTGCCAGATTGCCGTCTGCGGGTTGCTTTATGCGTCAAGGAACACGTTGAGGACGCCCCTCACCACCTACGCCGTAGACCTAGGCGTGAAGGAGATTGTTCAGAGGTTTGATGACCTTGCCCTGATCTTTTCAGGATCCTTCCGGCAGTCGAGTATGGCTCGCACTCTGGCGACTTCGTCTTCGACCCGATAGTAAACCGCGAACGGAAACCGCTTGGAAAGCAATCTGTGATACCCGGACTGGGTTGGGTGGATTCCACCAAACATCTGCAAAGAATCGATGTCAGAGTAGAGTAGAGCGAGTCCAGGAAGTATCCGCCAAGGCCGAGGGGCTGCATTTCATAGAAGTGATAACCTTCGACCAGGTTCTGTTCGGCCTCGTCGAGAATCTGAACACGCACTAAATTTTCTCCCGGATCCTCGCTTTGGCTTCGTTCCAGTCAGAGAACGTGGCGTCACCGTTCGGTATCTGTTTTTCGCGTGCCGAGAGCACATCGGCGTGCCACGCGGGGGAGGGTATATCTCCAGCGTTTTGTTCGAGATTCGTCCAAATCTCCTCGATCATACGGAGATTTTCCTCCGTGGTCATCTGCTCTAATGGTTTCTGGGCCTTCGGATAAATACAAACTACAGAAATGGAGAATCCTGTGTCGGGAAAACTCAGGGCACCTCATGTCGGGGCGAGTTAAGCGAGGTGCATGTGGATTATGCGGGTGCATCCAGGGACACGGGGATCCGTCAGGGCTGCGTTTCCCAGACACAAATGCGGGAAGAAAAGAAGTACACTTATTTGGATGAGACTCTATGGGGCCTTTATCCGCAGCCTTGCCACAGGTTGCTCAAGGGGTCACCTGCACATCCAGTGACGTGATACGACGCTTATTCGGATGTGTACGGCTTCGTTGAGCGTCGGGGTTAACATTGGATTTTAAGAGAGGGTCATTTAAGTAAGCGGATAAACCTCAACCCGCGTGCATAGTGACCGCACATGTCAGGACTTTCAAGGGCCGTTCCCTTTATCTGCATCCTGCGAGGGGCTTTAAAACCCCTCTTCTTATACACCATTCACCCTCGTGTCGGCATCTTCCGTCAATCAGGTTTTCAGGCTCACGGGCAACCTAGAAGGAGTTTAAAGAGTGCATTTGGATGACTTTAATTTTCGTTCTCTTATGATCGCGGGAGCTGCCAAGCTGCTTTCGCGGGCTGTTATCACCACCTTTACCTTGTTTCAGTTTGGAATCGCGGGTGCAAATGAAATATCCCGGTTGGTGGATGCTTCTGGTGGATCCTCGTCAAACGGCAACTACCTGAACATCGGTGCTATTGGAGAGGGGGGGCCAGTCGGTTCAAATTCAAACGGCGAGCTACTCAATTACAGTGGTTTCATGCAGGGCTTCGTCGCGCTGCCTCCCATTGCGGGACCAAACAGCCTGGAACGCGCTTCAGCATCGGCACTAAAAGTTCGCTGGACGGATCTCTTGACCAATGACTCGGTCGGTCCAAATGGCGGTCCCCTGCAAATCCTGGGCCTGGGTGCGCCGACTTCCGGATCGGCCACGCTTACCTCGGATGCCGTTTATGTGTATTACACCCCAAACGCCGGCTTTACCTCTCCCGACCAATTTACCTATTACCTCACAGACGCAGGAGGCGTCAGCGCAACCGGTGTCGTGCAGATTGGGATCAAGAATAATCCCGGCGCGACCCCGCAGGTCGCACTTGGCGTAGATATAATCGGTG
>JBLIND010000067.1:0-20898 GCA_047639095.1 Candidatus Omnitrophota bacterium
GAACGACGCAAATTAATGGGTGAACCAGCACCATTAAGCATTGAAATCGTATAAATTCCTGCTAAATGATACTTAACCTATTTAAGGAGATATCCATGGACAAAAAGACCTATAGCAAGCCCACTGTAAATAAAATCCGCCTTGAAGACGAAGAAGTTGCCTCCATGGCAACGGCGTGCAAGACAGGTGATCCCACCACACCGGTAGCTCCCGCAGGCGACTGCGCTCCGGGTGGCGTGTTCAATCCGCTCGGCGTTATTTCCGCAGTAGATGCGTGTCTTGACCCCATCACCCGCCTCCCCTGCAGCGCGATCGATTTGTCCTAGAACGAATCTTTACCGATCTGAAAAGGGCGACCGTGTTTTCATGTGTCGCCCTTCTTCTTTGCCCGGTTATTTACCTTCTTTTGTGCCCGGTTATTTACATTCTTTTGTGCCCGGTTATTTACCTTCTTTTGTGCACGGTTCTTTACCTTCTTTTGTGCACGGTTATTTACATCGCATAGGTCTTGCCCGCCCGAACCGCTCGAACACCGACCTGATCCAGCAGCATGCTTCACGAAAAAAATTATCTCATGGCGGGTTACGGCTTCCGCTACTTTACGCGCGATCCGTCCATTCAGCTCAACCTCCAGAAACGGTACGAACCGTTCGAAGTCGAACACCTGGATAACCCGGACGGCTGTTACGAATTCGTCCGTCAGGATGCGGTCGAACACCCTCCGGCCGATCCCGCACGCTGTTTTATGGATTGCGAGAACTGGCAATTCGGCCTGACCACCGATGACCGGGTGTACATGAACAGCAATTACGTGCTGAACGAGTACTGGCATCCGGTCGCCCTCGTCGATGGCGACTTTCGCGAAGGCTATGTGTTCCCCCGCATGGTCGATGCCGAAACCGACTTCATCTACAGCACATTTTTCCCGAACGATGAACAACTCCTACTCAACCGCATCGGCAAACTCGGCGGTGGACTCGTGCACTGCAGCGGCATGAACTACAAAGGCAAGGTATACCTCTTCTGCGGAAAATCAGGCGCCGGCAAATCGACCACAGCCGCCTTGTGGCAAGCACAGGGCCACACCCTGCTGAACGACGATCGCATGATCATTCGCATGCTCGACGGACAGGCCGTTTCCGGCCCATCCCCCTGGCACGGATCCATCCCCGACATTCACCCCGAAGTGCTCCCGCTCGGCGGCGTCTTCCACCTCGAACAGGCCCGAGAAAATCGCGCCACCCCCATGCCCCTCATGCAAGGGGTCGGACGACTCATGGCCAACTGCATCGCCCCGTTTAACTTCAAGGACAGCATGTCCCGGATCATGGATACGTTTGGCCAGGTCCTGGAAACCACCCCATCCTGGCGACTCGATTTCACGCCCGATGAACGCGCGTATCACGCGGCAGTCGCCGCGATCGAAGGACCCTAGCCCGCACCCAATTCCGCCCCGTTCTTTTCTCGGCACCGGCACCAACGGCTACCTGCGTTTTGTGGCGCCCGAAAATCCGAATCAGGGTGGCTGGTGACCCCCGCGCATTAACCGCGAACCTACGCGTGGTGCAGTCACAGTTCGCGCGCAGGTCCCGTACATTCAGCATGAAAAAACTGCTTACGGCCCTACTTTTTTGCGCCCCGCTACTTACTTTAGCGGCAGAGAAGAACGTCATCTTTTTTATTACAGATGATGAAAGCCCAACCCTCGGGTGCTACGGCGACCCCACGGCCAAAACCCCGGCGATCGATGCGCTGGCCAAAGACGGTACGGTTTTTCGCAATGCCTTCGCGACCACCGCCAGTTGTTCGGCCAGCCGCTCAGTGGTGATGTCCGGCCTGCACAACCACAAAAACGGCCAGTACGGGCATACCCACCACTTTCACAAATTTTCGAGTTACCACGATGTGGTTTCGTTGGCACTGCCGCGGGTGATGCGCAACGAAGGCTATCGCACGATTCAGATTGGCAAGTACCACGTCGCCCCTGAAGAAGTGTTTAACTTCGACACCTATCTCCGGGCCAACCCGCGTAGTCCGGTGGAAATGGCAGAGACGTGCCGCGAACGGATCACCGCCAAAGACGACAAACCCTTCTTTCTGTATTTCGCCACCTCTGATCCCCATCGCGGAGGTGGAATCGACCAAACCTCCGAGCTGGAATTCAAACCCGATCTCTTTGGCAATAAACCCAAGAAGGGCAGCTACTCCGAGGTCGAAGAAGTGTTCTACGATCCGACCACCTTACCGGTACCCGATTTTCTTCCCGACACGCCCGAGTGCCGCGCGGAACTGTCGCAATACTATCAAAGTGTGTCGCGCATCGATCAAGGACTGGCGCGCCTGGTGAAAATTCTGAAGGAAGCGAATCTCTATGACAAGACGATGATCATTTTCACCGCCGACCACGGCATGGCGTTTCCGGGTGGAAAAACCACGGTGTTTGAAGGCGGCCTGAAAGTCCCGTTTGTGGTGCGCAATCCCTACGAGTCAACACGCGGGGTAGTTTCGGAAGCGATGATCAGCCATATTGACATCACGCCTTCGATCCTCGATTTTGCCGGTGGACTGGATGCAAAAACCGGTGGACCGACGAAATGGGTAAACCCCAAGGACTACTGGAAAGACAAGCCCTACGCGGCCAATGAAAATCGAGGGGGTGGAAACACCTTCCGCAGTTATCACGGGCGTTCGTGGGTGCCCCTGCTCGGCAAAACGGATGCACCCGAGTGGGACAACATCCAGGCGTCGCACACCTTTCACGAAATTCAGATGTACTACCCCATGCGGGTCTATCGCGACCGCACCTACAAAATCATCTGGAACATCGCGTATGCTCAGCCCTACCCCTTTGCATCCGATCTTTGGGCGGCCTCGACCTGGCAGGCCCAATGGGCCAAAGGCAAGGACGCGCCCTTCGGCAGAAAAACCGTAAACGAGTACATTCACCGTCCCGCATTCGAACTCTATGCGATTGATAAAGACCCCAACGAATCGAATAACCTGGCCGATGATCCCGAACACGCGGAGACGCTCAAGCAGTACAAGGAAAAGCTCAAGACCTGGCAGAAAAAGATGAATGACCCCTGGGTCATGAAGTGGCGGTACGAGTAGGCTTACCGCTAATTGAACGTACCGCCCGCTTCGCAGCGGATCCCAAAGCATGTCGTGGCAGGTGATCCCGGGCGATCGCTACCCCGATGGGGTTCAGCCTCAATCGCTACAGGCGAATCCGCTGACCCGTCTCAGCCGAAAGCAAGCCGGCCTCCAGGACCTTCACCACCTTCAGTCCGTCGTGAAAATCAGGTCGCACGGGCGTACCGCCACTAACCGCCTCAAGAAAATCGACGACCGCGTGCACGAAGGTGTGCTCGTATCCAATCACATGGCCGGGCGGCCACCAATGCCCCACGTACGGATGCTGAGGCTCGGTCACCAGGATGTCCCTGAACCCGCGTGAGGCTTCCGCGTCGTCCATGGAGTAAAACTGCAGCCGGTTGAAATGCTCCAGGTCAAAACACAAGGCTCCCTTGCTCCCATAAATCTCGAAGGTGTGATGATTTCGCCGCCCGGTCGCGAAACGAGAGGCTTCAAAGGAGCCGATCGCCCCGTTGGCAAACTCGACCATCATGAGCGAAGCGTCATCGATCTCGACCTTGCCCATCCGAGAAGGATCTTCGGCTAACGGGCGCTCTTCAATGAACGTGCGCGTCAGACAACTCACGCTGCTGAGCTCGCCCACCAGGTAATGAGCCAGGTCGACACTGTGGGAATTCAAATCGATATGCGGTCCCGCGAAGGCGGTTTCTTTTTTCAACTTCCAATCCAGCGGCTTCGATGGATCCAGCAACCAGCTCTGCTGGTACGCACCCCGCCAATGATAGATTTGTCCGATAGCGCCCTCATCAATCAGGCGGCGCGCCTGCGCCACCGCAGGCACGCGACGATAATTATGGTTCACATAATGAACCACGCCCGCCCGCTCCACCGCATCGATCATCGCCTGGCCTTCAGCGGTCGAAATACACAAAGGCTTCTCGCAGAAAATGTGCTTCCCGTGCTCCGCCGCGAGGATGGCCGCCTCGGCGTGCAAGGTCTGCGGCAGGCAAATGTCGACTACATCAACATCCGGACGCGCGATCGCCGCCCGCCAATCGGTTTCCACCGATGCCCACCCCCAACGATCCGCAAAGGCGCGCGTGGAGGCTTCGTCCCGACCGCAGGCGACCTGGAGGACCGGTCGAACCGGCAGATCAAAAAACCGCGACGCCTGGCTCCAGCCATTGCTGTGCGCCCGCCCCATAAAGCCGTGCCCGAGAATGGCAATGTTAACCGTTTTCATTGTTCAACTCACCGGGACGGTCAGCGATCCTCCGTATCCTCACTCCGCTTCATGGTCATTTTATATTTATGATCCTTCGTCGTATCGACATCCAGATACAGCGTGCCGATCCGCACATGCACACTGATCATGCGTTCATCCTTTTCACCAAAGGTCATCACGGTATGACAATCCACCTGCTCGGGTGGACTGTCCTGACCCTTCAAATGATAATCGAACACCAGGGTGTGAACGCCTTCCGCCAAGCTACGCTCAAAAGGTCGACCGGAAATTTTCAAGACCTCCGACAGCGCAGGAAACTCCGCCTTAGCGCCCATCTCCCAGCGCGACGTGCCCGAGGTCTTGCTGATCTCTGCATCATCCGCCTTTTTGAACATCTGATTGATGACTTCCTCCGTGAGGACATCATCAAAACCGTGAGGGAAACCGATCTCGGTCATGCGTTCCTTCTCGAAAGCGAACTGGCAGATGATACTGAAATCCTGTTCACCCTCCCGGCGGGCATCCGGCCAGAGCTTTTTCAGGATGTAGCGGACCACCTGGCGCTTTTCACCCGCATCAATCTCTGAAGGCTGCTCGAAACCGAACAACCACTTTACGTCACCCGTCTTTACGATGGGCTCTTTAAACAGTAACGCAGGTCCATCATGGTCTACGTAGGTGCAGTACTTATCGAAGTGGGCCAATTGCTTGCGCAGGGTATTCAAGCGCAGGTACACGCACGAGTTGCAAAGAAACAGGAGCGCCATGAGCCCCAAACCAACCCTTATACTCCGAAAATTTTTCATGTGTTCACGACTACGCTAGTATACAGGCATTTTCGGATTCCGCTCAATCGCTTTCCGATGATCGGATGATCGGAAGATCATCCAAAAGCGGTTCCTATGATAGGAAAAACGCTCACGGCCTCCCGGTGTAAGTGATGATCAGAATTTACTGAACATTTCACTTGCTCCAAATGTATCCATTCTTACCGTGCCTCCTTCGAGATGGACTACAAAGCAAAACAAGACAAACACCGGAAAGACGCCTTCATCTGCGTTGGGCTCGTCCTGCTCATCGCCCTTGGCTACGCCGGATTTGTCCTGCTGACGCAGCCCCAGGTCGCCTGGGCGGAAACCGACTACAAGATTCCCGACTTCCGCAACGCGGAAGCCCAGCATCTCGGCCGCCAATATGAAATAACGCTGCAGGAGCACCTCACCAAACTCATGCAGGAAACCCTCGAAGAGGGGTATACGAAAAACAAGGTGCTCTCTCCAAACGGCCTCGTGTTCTCCGCCGCGTTTGAGGAAACGTTCAAAAAGCAGCTTAAAATCACCGTGACCAAGCGCAAAACCTCGGGCGAGGACGTCAAGTCATGGGACATTCTGCTGACCCATGACGAGGATCTCGACGCCCGGATTATCGAGTTCACTAACTCCTTTCTCAAATAGACGTCGGGCGCTTCCGGGAGCTACCCGAGAGAATAGGCAACCGACTTTCTGTAAGGATGCGCGGTCTTCGGCGATCATACTGTCATGAACCGAATACCACCCATCATTCTGCTAATCCTCGCTTGTGTGGGCCTGGTCTACGCAGATGAATGGCCCCAATGGCGCGGCCCCGATCGCGAGAGCCACGTGCCCGGCGCAAGCTGGCCGGACAAACTGAACGGACGCCTCACGGAGAAATGGAACTGCGCCCTGCACGAAGGCTATTCAGGGCCCGTTGTCAGCGAGAACCGGGTCTTTACGTTTGAAACGAAAAGCAAACAAATCGAGATCGTCCGGGCCCTCGACCGAGAAACCGGGGCCGAGATCTGGTCGCATGGCTGGGAGGATCACCTCAAGGTCCCCTTCTTTGCCAGCAGCAACGGTTCCTGGGTCCGCAGTACTCCGATTTATGAAGCCGATCGCTTGTACGTAGGTGGCATACAGGACCGCCTGGTCTGCATCGACACCACCGATGGCACAGAGCTCTGGCAGGTCGATTTCAAAACGCGTTACCAGGCGCCTTCTCCGGCGTTCGGCCTGGTGTGCTCACCCCTTGTCGATGCAGATGCACTCTATGTCCAGGCGGGTGGCGGCATCGTGAAGCTCGACAAGACCAATGGCGATTCGATCTGGAGAGCACTGGCAGATGGGGGCGGCATGAACGGCAGCGCCTTCTCTTCCCCCGTGATCAAAACCTTGCATGGGAAGCGCCAACTCATCGTGCAAACCCGTACCGATCTCTGCGGTCTCGATCTCACGAGCGGCGAGGTGCTCTGGAAGCAGGCGGTCAAAGCCTTTCGCGGCATGAATATCCTGACCCCGCTCGTGCGCGGGAATCGCATCCTCACCAGCACCTACGGTGGCAACACCCAGATGTGGGACCTGGATGAAACCTTCACCCCGAGCACCATCTGGAACAACAAAGCGCAGGGCTATATGTCCTCACCGGTTGAAACAAAGGGCTTCGCCTACATCCACCTGCGCAACCAGCGACTGATCTGCGTGAATCTGGAAAACGGCGAAACCACCTGGACCTCTCCAAAGGGTTTCGGGAAGTACATGTCGTTGATCACCAACGACGAAAAGATCCTCGCCCTGGATCAGCGGGGCGAACTGTTTCTGTTCAACGCCAACCCCGAGGCCTTCGAACAGCTCGACTCGATGAAAGTCTCCGGGCAGGACACCTGGGCCCACCTGGCCATCGCCGGAAAAGAAGTTTTTGTGCGCGAGCTGAAAGGCTTGCGCGTCTTCACCTGGGAATAAACGCGCCCTAGAAGAGCTCGCCCTGCGAAGGAGGCGCGCGCAACGATTCAACCGGCGTGATACAATCTGGCTCGTCATAGGCCGGACGATTCACCTTGTTGGAGACCGGATGCACCTCCATCTCTCGCGAGGGAAACGGGACCAACATCGCCTGCAGCTCATCGGTCCGATCACATTCCGCATCCAGCCAGGTGGCGATCAGCCGATCGGGCAGAATGGCGGGCATCCGATCATGCACGGGCTGTACCAGCTGGTTCGGGGTGGTGGTGATAATCGTGCTGGTGATGAGGAACCCACCCTCCTTGTCATGCCACTCGTCGTAAAGACCTGCAAAAGCAAAGGCCCGCCCGGACTTCATGCGAAAATACATAGGCTGCTTAATCTTCATACCGGGAAAGGTTTTCCATTCGTAAAAGCCATCCGCAAACAGGATGCAGCGCTTGCGGCGAAAGAGTCGACGCCAGGCAGGCTTCTGGGTGAGCGTTTCGGCCCGGGCGTTGATCATCCGATACCCGATGCTGGGATCCTCCGCCCAGCTGGGCACCAACCCCCATTGCGTGAGGTCCATCTTCGTCGGATGCTCGGCGGTCACGGTGATCACCGGCTGGCTGGGGGCAACATTATAGCGGGCAGCCAACTTCTGCAGCACAGAGAAGGAGGGATACTCCGCCATCATTTGCTCAAAATCTTTCGTCAGCGTAAATCGTCCGCACATGATGGGTATCGGGTTTCGAGTTTTCCGCGCGTGGCACCGAGCGGCATTTTCCATTTACAAGCGAAGCCCATTGTATAAATCTTGCCCCATGATTTCCAGCATTTCCGCAGTAACCTTCGAAGCCTTTGGCAACCCGCGTGATGTCGTCCAGGTAAGCCGACTCGACCTGCGCGACATTCGCCCCCACGAAGTGCTGGTGAAAACCCAGATGGCCCCCATCAACCCTGCCGACTTGAATGTCCTGGAAGGCACCTACGCCGTGCTGCCGGAAACGTTCCCGGCGATCGCCGGCATGGAAAGTATCGGGGTCATCGCGGCAAAAGGAGTTTCGGTCCCGAACACGTTCAAAGTCGGCCAGCAGGTGATCGTCCCCCAGCTCACCGGCCGCTGGAGCGAGGCCTACATCGCCCCCCATGACAGCCTGATCGGTATTCCCCCGGGCATCCCCACGGCCCAGGCCGCCATGATCAGTGTGAATCCGCCGACCGCATGGCGCCTGCTCCACGATTTCGCCAAACTCAAGCCGGGTGACTGGCTCATCCAGAATGCCGCCAATTCGGGTGTGGGCCGAGCGGTCATCCAGATTGCTAAGAGCAAGCAATGGAAGACGATTAATATCGTGCGGCGACCGGAGCTGGTCGAGGAGTTAAAAGCCCTCGGCGCCGATATCGTCGTCGTGCACGGCCCGCACATGCGCCAGGAAATCCTCGACCAGATCGGTTCCGCGAAAGTCACGCTCGGCCTGAATGCAACCGGCGGGAAAATTCTCAGCGACCTGGTTAAACATCTGGCCCCGGGGAGCACCGTGGTCACCTATGGCGCGATGGCGAAACAGCCCTTCATGCTCTCCAACGCCCACCTCATTTTTCGCGACATCCGCGCCTGCGGTTTCTGGATCACCGGCTGGTATCGAAATGCCAAGGGTACCGATATTCAGGAAATGCTCCTCGACCTGACCGGGCTGATGAAAAGCGGGAAAATTCACACTCCCGTGGAGCACGTCTATTCCATGCAGGACATTCAAGCAGCCATCGATCACGCGAGCCGCGAGAGCCGGAGCGGCAAGGTCCTGATCGGCATTGGATAGGTCCAGATCATGGACACCGGCATCCCAGAAATCGCGCTTTTCAATCGACCCCCAAGGCCGGATCGGTTTGGATACCCACACGCCAGCAAGGCCATTGATCAACCATCACGGAACCCGCAGCAATGATACACGAGACCGAAGCATGGAAAGCCCTGGAACAGCACACGGAAAAACTCAAGCAGCTCGATCTGCGTGAACTCTTCGCCGAAGATCCGGAACGCGCTCAACGTTATCAATTGCACGTGGGTGAACTGCTGCTCGACTACTCCAAGAATCGCATCACCGACGAGACCCTGGAAGCCCTGGTCGCCCTGGCCCACACCGCTGGACTTCCCCAAGCCATTGAGGCCATGTTCACCGGCGAACGCATCAACCGGACGGAAGACCGCGCCGTGCTCCACACCGCCCTGCGCGCTCCGGACGATGCCGTGGTGCTCGAGGAACGCCAGAACGTGATTCCTGACATACATCGCGTCTTAAATCAGATGGAAGCCTTTGCCAATCGGGTCCGCTCGGACGAGTGGCTCGGCCACACGGGCAAACCGATTCGCAACATCGTCAACATCGGCATCGGCGGCTCCGACCTCGGACCGGTTATGGCAACCGAAGCCCTGAAGGCCTATGGACGCCGCGACTATCGCCTGCGGTTTATCTCCAACATCGACGGCACGCACTTTCACGAGGCGACGGTCGACCTGGACCCGGAAGAGACCCTGTTCATTGTCGCGTCCAAAACCTTCACGACCATGGAAACGCTGACCAATGCGCATTCGGCGCGTGCCTGGTGCCTGGCGAAGTTGAAAGATGAAGCCGCGGTGGCCAAACATTTCGTGGCCCTCTCCACGAACGCCGAAGCCGTTTCCGCCTTCGGCATCGACACCGATAACATGTTCCCCTTCTGGGACTGGGTAGGCGGCCGCTATTCCATGTGCTCCGCCATCGGCCTGTCGATCATGCTCTACATCGGTCCAAAACATTTCCGGGACATGCTCGCCGGCTTCCACGACATGGATAATCATTTCCGGAGTGCTCCGCTCGAACACAACATGCCGGTGCTCCTGGGCCTGCTCGGCGTCCTGCACAATAACTTTTTTGGCTACGAAACCCATGCCATCCTGCCTTACGACCAATACCTGCATCGCTTCCCGGCCTACTTCCAGCAAGGCGACATGGAGAGCAACGGCAAGTCCACGGACCGCGAAGGCCATTCCGTTCCCTATCAGACCGGCCCCATCATCTGGGGAGAATCCGGCACCAATGGCCAGCATGCCTTTTACCAATTGATTCACCAGGGGACGAAAATTATCCCGGCCGACTTCATCGGCTTTGCCCGGAGTCAACATGCCGTGGGCGACCACCATGTGAAATTGATGGCCAACTTTTTTGCCCAGACGGAGGCACTCGCCTTCGGCAAGACGGTCGAGCAACTGGAAGCGGAAGGCGTCCGGGAGGATCTCATCCCCCACAAAACGTTCGCCGGCAACCGCCCTACAAACACCCTGCTGGGTCGTCAGCTCGATCCCCATATGCTCGGCATGCTGCTGGCCCTGTATGAACATAAAATTTTCACCCAGGGGATTATCTGGAACATTTTCTCCTTCGATCAATGGGGGGTAGAGCTCGGCAAGATCCTGGCGACCAACATCCTGGGCGAACTGGAGTCCGATGGAGCCACCTTTTCCAGCCACGACAGTTCCACCCGCAACCTTCTCTCACGTTTCGTTGCATGGGCGGGATAGAATTCACAGTGGGTTTGCTGGTGTGCTGTGCGTGTTCCCTCCTCGCTCAGGAGCCACCAAGCGCGCCCACGCCATCACCCCTCCAAGAACGAGCGGTCTACCTTTTCCGCAACGCCGTGCAACCGCTCGGCACCTCCCTGTTTGCCACGCGGGACGCCCTCGCGGAAGCGGCAAACACATCTGCGGGAAAACCGACCACCGCAGCGCTTGAACAGATTCGTTCCACCGCACCGATGAAGTACAAGGAGCTCGCACTTCTGGACCGCGAGGGGCGTCCGCTCACGCGCCTGCCAGCCAGCGGGCCAACCGGAACGTCTCGCATCCCCGACTACGCTCGGGTGGTTGCGGAAACGGTAAAAACCGGGCGCACGTATATCGGAGAGGACGATGCCCCCGAAGAAGCCGGCCGCTTTCATGTGCTGATCCCGCTCCCACCCCCATCGACCACCAATGCCACGGAAGCCGGGCTGATGTATGCCTGCATCGAGCCCTTCCCCCTGTTTGCACAGAGCCTGACCGACGCCGGCATTCAATCGGGCGAGCGCATCTACTTTTTCCGCACAAACGGGGAGCTGGTCTTTCAGTCAGCCGAGTCCTTTGGGGGAATGGCCGATATACGCATCCGAAAAAGCTCCCACAGCCTGCGCGCCCTCTTTAACCGAGCGCTGGATGAGCCGGAGGGCACCGGCACCTACACCGGATTTGCCTTTGCGCGGACCGAACTGGCGACGCATAAAATATACTGGCTGCTTCAGGGCTTCATGATGGAAAAATGGATCATCATTTATGACCACAACCTCCCCTACACTCCTTCACCGAACGACGGCCCCTTGACCGGCGTCTGGAACGTGTCCGCAAAAGCATCTCCGGAAGAAACCACCTTTCTGGCTTACCTGATCCAGGAAGGTCCGTTCTGTTTTCTCCGCGCGCACGGCGAGCAGCATAACTTCACCGCCGAAGCGCGTTTCCTGAACGATCAACTGGCCTCAACCCGACTGGCTCAAGTGCGGTATCCGAGTGGGAATCTGTTTAACCTCGCGGCGACCTATCAGCCAGATCGCGACCAGTTTCAGCTGAACTTGTATATCAACTCACCCCAGGTAGACATCGACCAGTACATCATGCAACGCGGCGTAAACGTGACATCGGAGCCCACAGCAGTGCCTGCAATCAGCCCGCCTGCAACCGACTTCTCTGCATCAGAAATTCGCGCGACCGCGTCCCTCCTGCTGCAGAATGCAGAAGAGGATCTGAAGACCGTTGCCCGCTTCATTCAGCTGCATCCCGGAAACGCCAACGAGGACCAGATTTATACCCGCATGCTGCAACGTTATCCCGAAAACATCAGCGCCTTGTATCTGCGTCGGGCTGACCTCTACTTAAAACAGATCCCGGGCACACAACTGGATGCCGCAAGCTTTGCCCGTCAATTCGAACAGAGCATGGCCCTCATGGAGCAGACCAACGAGCCACTGATCCTGAACATTGCCCAGCAAAACGCATCCCCCCAGCTCCTCCTGTTGGTACCGGTCTGGTCAGCGGACAACCGAGTCAACGGCCTGGTCGGGCTGGTGATCCCATCGACCAACTTCATCGAGATGTTAAGCGAAATGCTTCCTGAAGCGTTTGACGGCGAACTGGTGGTCGTAGACGGCACCGGCCAGATCATTGGAGCCCCACGACGGCTTATCGAGCAGAATCGCCTGGTCACCGAGAGCGTCAAGCAACCCAACGGACAAGTCCAACTCTCGGACATCGATCCGGATGAAGGCCACGATATTCAGCTGATCGCCGAGTGGGACACCCTGACCACCGGGGAGATCAACTGGCGATTCATCGTCTTGCGCAAAAGCACCGCCACGCCCGCCCCTCTGCCCCAAAAGCTTGATCTGCAGGGGCGCTGGAAGGGCCAATATAAGGTCTACAGTGATAAATCCCAGATTCCGACGAGCCAGGGCCTGATCGAATGCTTCATCAGTCAGCAGGGAGGGGAATTGGAAATCCTGAGTTCGCAGAACCAGATCCTATACAAATTCAGAGGCGTCCTTGATGACCAGACCCTACTGGCCTGGACGACCAGCTTTATCCGCGAAGACGGACACTCCGAATACATGACCGCCACATTGGATGAAACCGGCAATAAAATCAGTGGCATCATCTATCTGGAAGATGGCGAAACCATGACCGAACACTGTTTCACGGTGGAAGCGTTACCCGACGAATAAAGCGGACGGGAAAACCGCCACCGCCTCGCACGAAGCTGGGGCCAGATACAAAAAAAGCCCTCCGTCTGGAGGGCTTCTCATAGGGCGAGTTGACCTCAGCCCATCAAGCCGGCTGGCTTTCCATGATCTCTTCAGCCAGTTCTTCGGCCATCTCGAAGGCCAAATTTTTCCGACTGTCAAATTCACGGCTCAAGAGCGGGCTCTGACCATCGGCCCAGGCAAAGGAGATATCCTCGATACCGATGCCCTCAAACATCGCATTAATCGCAGGTGAAAGCGCATCACGGGGATCACCCTCTTTGTAGACTTCATCAGAGGAAACCAACAGGATTACCTGCTTAAGCGAGTGCTTGGGCTTATATCCCGAGGACGTCATATCATACAACAGGCCCGGGCAGAAAACATGATCCAGCCAGGACTTCACGATGCCGGGAATACTGTAATTCCACATCGGCATGGAGATGACCAGGACGTCTGAACTCAAGACTTTTTCGGCCTGGGTGATCGCGTAATGGGACGCTGTGATATCTTCCTTAGTCGGAACATATCCGTCGATCATCACCGGGTACCAGAAGTTACGGTACTGTTCAAACGACAAGGGCGGGGGCGGCTCCTGATACAAGTCGACGTTGACAACCTCGGTATCTTCATTGCCCAGCTCGGCAATTTTCATGAAGAACTTTGCAGCGATCTGCTTCGAAGTTGCATCTTCTGTCGGCTTTGGATTGGCCAAAATGTGTAAAATTTTCATAGTTTTAGACTCCTGTTCGTACTCGTGGGAGTAGGGGGGTGTATCACTTGTGCGGTCCAATTCAACCTTTATCTTACGCAGTTGCTAAACAAAGGACGCTTCGCGCACGAGGATGGCTTTTGCCATGTATAAACCCATTAAACGGGTGTAATCGGCATCCTGCCCGATCTTGGTTAATTGCGTGTGTACGGTGCGCAAGCCGTGCGATCCGGATTCCGCCGAAACCGCATCCTCATGCCGGCTCAAAGGTTGTGGATCGAGCATGCGGCGCATGACCCCGACCAGGTAGGCGTTCTCCCGAACCGACGGCGGCAGGAACGATTCGATCTGCGTCGGCAAGACTTCCTTCATTTTGAGCAGTTCAGGTTCAGAAAAATCTCCATGATCCACGACCGGTCGACCCGCCATCAGCTCAAGCCCCACCATCCCCGTACTGTAGAGGTCGGCACGTTCGGAGATCTGATCCCGGCGGTGGACTTCGGGTGCCATATACAAGGGGCTGCCAAACAGGATCGTAGATTTTTCTCGCGGGCGAGCGGCACGACCATAATCGATCAACTTCACATAGCCAAAACGATCAATCATCACGTTCGCAGGTTTAATATCCGAGTGGATAAAGCCCGCTTCATGCAGGGTTTCCAATCCTTTGAGAATCATCCGCATGATGTAAATCGCGATCCCGGGCTGAATCGCATGGCCTCCTGTATCCAGGGGGCGGAAAATACCCGTGGTGATCTCTCGCCATTCGCTATCGGTACACAAGGATTTCACGCCTTGATGGTAGGTTCCGCGCAAGACCTGCCGGAGATCCAGCCCATTGATCACCTCCATCTGCACGTAACCGATGCCGTTGACTTCATCGTATGAATCCATGGCAACCAGGTTCGGACTGCGCAAACGATGCAGGGTCGACACCTGGGAAGCGACCCGTCCCATGTCCGTCCAATATTTTTTGGCATTGGAATAAATACCGGGATCAAAAACCTTGATGGCGTGACGCGTCAGGCAGCCCCGCGCACCTTGACGCAGACCGACAAACACCGACCCTTGTCGCCCACGCCCCAGTTCATTCTCGAAGGTATAGGCCACGGGGTAATAGATGGCACGCTCCTGGATCAAGGCCTTGTAGTTGTCAACCAGAGGCTGGCGTCCGATCCCGGCCGCCTGCTCGATGTCCGCCGTCATTGTTTGATGCAGATCGGTCTTGGTCGAATCATCCAAACGGACTTCCGGCTCATGCGCAAACTCTCGGGTATCATCGTTGTTCATGTTTCGGAATATGCCTGTGCAGCTGCGATTGGCAAATTAAAGCTGAAAAAGTTTGCTTTGAGCACGCCGTGTCGGAACATGAATCATGGCGAGCAGCACCGTAGAAGACTATATTAAACGCATTTACCTCCAGCAACAGCAGGCCCCGGATGCCTACGTGCCCCTCGGTCGACTGGCAACCGATATGCAGGTCGTCCCCGGAACCGCCACCGCGATGGTGAAAACGCTATCTGAAGCGGGTCTGGTCGACTACCAGCCGCGCATCGGCGTGCAGCTCACCCCCAATGGGAACAAGCTCGCACTCCACGTTCTGCGTCGGCATCGCCTCCTCGAGCTCTTTCTCGTGCAGATCCTGCAGTACGACTGGTCCGAAGTGCACGAGGAGGCCGAAATCCTGGAGCACGTCGTTTCCGACAAAATGCTGGAACGCATCGATCAACTGCTTGGGCACCCCAGTGTCGACCCACATGGCGACCCCATCCCCAACTCGAAGGGTGCCTTCCCGGTCCGACATCTCACCCGCCTCAACGAAATCGCACCGGACGAAGCCGTGCGCATCAGCCGCATTGTAAATCAGGAACCGGAATTTCTGCGCTTCATCGAACGCAGCGGCCTGACCCCTGGCAGCGAAATCACCATCGACACCCTGGATGATCTCGCCGGCTCCCTGACCCTGACCCGTAAAGATGGCGAATCGCTGAACCTCGGACTAAAAGCAGCCGCCAGCATCCTCGTAGATCGCGGCGAATAAATGGATGCCTTCGACCCGATAAAGGGACGCGGCGCCCGGCACAATCCGCCCAATCGATTTGAGCCGCTGCATTACGAGGTCGATCCGGACGTCGATCCCAACGAGCGTGTCGCCCCGCGGACCCGCTTCTTCAAGGACACCTCCCAGTCCATCATCTCCTGGAACCAGAGTCCGGACGTGCCCTTCGAGGCCAGCATCAATCCCTATCGGGGATGTGAACACGGATGCATTTATTGCTACGCCCGCCCCACCCACGAATTTCTCGGGCTCTCCGCCGGGCTGGATTTTGAATCTCAGATCATGGTCAAAACCGACGCCCCGCTCCTGCTGCGCAAGGAACTCGAAAAAGCCTCCTGGGAACCCCAGACCATCGCCATCAGTGGCGTCACCGATGCCTACCAACCGGCAGAACGCAGCTACCGCATCACCCGGGCGTGCCTGGAAGTGCTCGCGGAGTGCCGCAACCCGGTCGCGATCATCACAAAAAATCATCTGGTGACCCGCGACATCGATCTCCTGGCCGAACTCGCCTCGCATCAGGCCGCAACCGTCTTTGTCTCGGTCACCAGTTTAGATGCCGACCTGGCCCGCAAGATGGAACCCCGCACCTCCATCCCGGAGCGTCGGCTGGACGCGATTCGCACGCTCACCGACGCGGGTATCCCCACGGGATTTATGATGGCCCCTATCATCCCCGGACTGACCGATCACGAAATCCCCGCCGTGGTCAAAGCCTGTGCAGAAGCCGGCGCCCAGTATGGAGGATACGTCCTGCTGCGCCTGCCCCACGCGGTAAAAGACCTGTTTAGCGATTGGGTTCGCACCCACTACCCGCTCCAGGAAGAAAAAATCATGCAGCGCATCCAGGCCGTCCGCGGGGGCAAACTCAACGACACCCGATTCAGCCAACGCATGCGCGGCGAAGGTTTTTTTGCCGAACAAATTGCCTCGATGTTCAAGATCGCCTGCCTCCGCCACGACCTCAACCAGAACGAAAAAGTACCCCTCTCCACCGCCGCATTTCGCCGCCCACCCGGCCCCCAGATGATGCTCGATTTTTAGTGATCAAGCACCTCAACCACTCAACTACCCATCCAGCCAAACACTTTTCGTGCCTTTCGGGTATTTCGTAGTTCCCCCCCTACCCTACGCCGATTCCGGCCCCTCATCCGTCCGGTTATAACTTTCCAGCACCAGCCGTGAGATCTCCTTATCCGGATCCTTCACCATGGCCACCTCCGCCTTAAACGTCTGCGCCCCCGTATTCTGGCTGATCAGCTTCAACCCGTAATGCAGATCCTTAAACCGCTGCTCACACACTTCACGAATCGTCTTCCCGCTTTCGCGGCTCAACTCCAGCAGCGCTTTCCGGGCTTCCAGCGTAAAGTCGAGGGTCAGATCATACGACTCACGAAAGCGCGCCACAAACTCATCCACCTCGCGGGTCATCATCACATCCTGATCCCCGGCGTGCGCCGCCAGCAGCTCGGCAAGCGTGGCTTCAGGATCCTTAATGATCGCCTCATCTACTTCCAGGGACGTGATCACCGTGGAAGGTAATTCGAATTTGAACGTGCGCAATTTCTTTTCCAGCACGGTCATCAAGCCACGGGCACCCGTATTTTCCGTGGCAGCCAGCTCTGCCACTTCCTGCAGCGCCGCTTCGGTAAAGACCGTCTCGATGCCATACCCTTTAAAATCATCGATATACTTGTTGAGAATGTTGTCCTCGGCCTGGGTGAGAATCTGCACCAGGTCCTCGCTTAACAGACGATCAAACGCCACCCGAACCGGAAGGCGGCCGATAAATTCGGGTTCGTACCCGTACTTGATGAAGTCCGGCGTCTCCGCAAGCTTCAGCCATTCGTTGTCATCGATTGCGTCTACCGGACCGATGTTAAAACCGATCTGGTTATTGGTCAGCCGCTTGCTGATGATCCCCGACATATCCATGAAGGCTCCGCTGACGATGAACAGCATGTGCCGGGTATTGATACTCGACTTGCGCGACTTTCCCGAGCGCTGCATTTCCATCATCGCCTGCATCTGGCCCATCATGTCCGTCTGGCCCACCAGATTCACATCGCTCTCCTCCATGAGCTTGAGTAGATTCACCTGGACACCGCGGCCGCTCACGTCTTTCGATCCCTGGCTGGACTGCGAAGCGATCTTATCGATCTCATCGATGTAAATAATACCGTACTGGGCGAGCTCGACATCGCCATCGGCGACTTTCACCAGATCCCGAACGATGTCTTCCACATCATTCCCGACATATCCGGTCTCGGAAAACTTCGTCGCATCCGCTTTCACAAAGGGCACCCCGATCAGGCGCGCGATGGTCTTCATCAGGTAGGTCTTCCCGACCCCGGTCGGACCGATGAGAATCACATTCTGCTTCGCGTAATCCTTCTTGTTGAGATCCGGATTCTCCACGCAGCGACGGACGTGGTTGTAGTGATCGCAAATCGCCACCGCCATGGCTTTTTTGGCTTCGTGTTGCTTCACCACATAACGATCGAGATAATCTTTGATCTCGCGGGGCTTGTAGTTGAACGAACGGATGCTCGCCAGGGTCTCTTCCCGTGTATCATCCTCCGTCTCCTCATCGGAATCCCCGCCAAATGCATCCGACTTGGGCATAAAGTCCTGAGTCGCAAAATTCACACTGGCCTTGCCGAAAAAGTCCTGCAGCTGCTTCTGTAAATCGTCGATGGGATTGGATTCTTTGTCTTTATCGCTCACGAAATCTCCTGGGGTTCTTGTGAATATACGTGCGTACGGTGAAAATGCGAAACGATTGCGACCGAAAAGAAAAGCGGCTTGTGTTCACCCCCGGCCCACCTTAGTACACACCGATGCAAGCCCGATCTACCATAGCCGCCCCCATTGCCATGGTGCTGTACGTCCTCCTCGTGGTCGTACTCGGCAGCCTGACCGGACTGGCGACGCTTTCGATTGAGCTCGCGGCCGAAGATCCGGAAAAATGGACCCGCCGCTGCATGATGCTCTGGGGCGCCATCCTTCTCTGGCCGCTGCTGAAGGTTCTGAAGTGGCCGGGCATGCAGGAGACCGGTTGGGCCATCGACCCCGATGGCCCCGGTCGCGGACGCCTGATGGGCTCCGGCTTCATCACCGGTGCCGGAATGATCATCCTGCTGTTTATCGCGGTCTGGGGAGGCACCCGCTATTGGAACCTCGCCTACCCTCCGGGTAAAATAGCCGTGAAAGTGTTCACCTATGGCATCAGCGCCTTCACCGTCGCCCTCATCGAAGAAACCGCGATGCGCGGAATCATTTTTCGTTCGCTCGCCCGCTCCTGGAACACCCTGGGCGCCATGATCCTGATCGGCATCGTCTTCGCAACTGCACACGTGCTCGGCCCCTCGGCCGCGGCCCTGGAATCCGGCGATGCGCTCGCCGTGATGCGCTCCGCCTTCACCCGCATGACCCGCGAACCGGACGTCGCTATTCGCCTGCTCAATCTGTTCATGATGAATGCGGTGATGTGCCTGCTGCTGCTCAAGACCGGCAACATCTGGATGGGCGTAGGCATGCACGCGGCCTGGGTCTGGGTCAAACGCCTCAACAGCATTCTCGCCGACAGCGATGAAACCTCGCCTCTGCGCATCTGGCTCGGCACCCGATCCGATTTCACCAATGCGTGGATCTGCCTGGTCGTGCTGATCGGCCTCGCGATCTGGGCGTACCCGAGAAAGGGAACCCTGCGTGTCGGATAGCGGTTTTGCGGAGGCCTTTGCCAACGCCGATTGGGCGGATCAACTCGCGGGGCAGCTTAACGCGGGAACCCTCATCCATGGCGGCCGAAATCAGCTTTATCGACTGGAACTGGGTGGTGAGGTCCTCGCCGTAAAAGGCTTTGGGATGGAATCCGCCATCAAAAACCGAATCGACCGTAAACGCGGGTCCAAGGCGAAACGATCGTTCGAAACTGCGGCGCACCTGACTGCAAACGGAATCGGCACCCCGGCCCCGGTCGCCTGGTTCGAAACCTGGGAAGGCCCACGCCTCCGCGCAAGTTATTACGTCACCACCTTTGCCGAAGGCATGACCGATCTGCGCCTCGAGCTCGTCCGCCTGTTTCGCGAAGGAGGCCGCTGCTCCGAATACATGGCGCTGCTCGAAACTGTCGCCGAAGCGGTGGCCGGCATGCACGCCTGCGGGGTCATGCATCGCGACCTTGGAAACCAGAACATCATGCTGCGGCGCCTCAGTGAAGGGCTTTACGAACAGGTGCAGTTCATCGATTTAAATCGGGCGCGCATCCAACATGGACTCACGCCGAAAGACCAGGGCCACGACGCCTCCCGTTTATACTTCCCCTCCGATCTCCGCCGCGTTTTTCACGAGATGATGTTTGCCCCGGAGACGGTGCCGGAATCGTTTACCCAGGCGGAGGCCGCAAGTCGTAAACGATTCGACCGCCACACCCGCACCCGCTCGATCCGCCATCCGATTCGGAGTCGAAACCCCAGGGCACGCAACCCGTCAACCCAGTATCCGGACGAGCAGGACATGTGGATCTGGGACGAGCGATCCGAGCAGGCGATCTCCCTGCTCACGAGGAAGGATAAACATCGGTATTACTCACGCGGCAACCAGCTGCGGACGATTCGGTCCACAGCAAAGGCCCTGGGACCGGTGTGGAAGCAGTTCCGCCAGCTGCGACAGGTGTGTTTCACCCAGCCGGTCAACATGGACCAACGCGTTGGCATTTCCATTTCCGGAAAAGCCGCCGATTTCGAGCACGAAGGGCCTCTGCTGGATGAACTGGGCAAGCCGCCCGTGCTCATCCGCTTCTACCACCATGAAACGCCCGAGGATTGGGCGGAGTTGATCGCGCGGGTGCAATCCTTGAAGGCGGACGACTTCTCCGTGGCCATCGCACTCGTGCAGGATCGCCGGGCCATCACCGATCCCAACCGCTGGGCGACCTTCTGCACGACGGTCCTGGACGCGCTGCATGACCAAGTCGACTTCGCGGAAATCGGCCACGCGATCAACCGGGTCAAATGGGGCGTCTGGGATGTGCGTGAATACGCGCAACTGCTCGAACCCCTGCCCGCGATCAAGCAACGGCATCCGGACCTGATGCTCACCGGGCCCGCCGCCATCGATTTTGAATATCACTATCTCGCCGCCGCCCTGGATGCGGCTCCTGAAGGCTTCACCTTTGATGCCCTGTCGCACCACCTGTATGTCGATCGTCGCGGTGCGCCGGAGAACCGCCAGGGACGACACGACACCGTGGACAAGGCCGCCC
>JBLIND010000068.1:0-20805 GCA_047639095.1 Candidatus Omnitrophota bacterium
TCGGAGACCCACGCTACGACTGCGTTTGCATCTCTCCCGACAGCGGCTATACTGAGATCATGCCACGAAAGGTGAAAATTTTCTGCCCGCCCTGCGGCTGGAAACCCCATGCCGCCGATCGCTGGTTCTGCAGCTGCGGCCACGCGTGGAACACGTTTGATACTGGCGGGGTGTGCCCCGCCTGCGGGCATGCCTGGAAAATCACCCAATGCCTGAGCTGCGCCGTGTTCTCCCCGCACGGTGAGTGGCATCACGAAACCGACGAAGCCACCGATCACGGCCAGAAAGCGAAAAAGAAGCAGAAGCAAAAAGCCGTCGGCGCGGGCTAGATTCCCATGTCGCTCAAGGCGGTGAAGATGCGATTCACCACACCGGTCAGGCGCGGATGCGACACTTCGAATTCGCGAATCGATTGCTGAAGCCCTTTCAAGGACAGATCCAACAGCTCGGGATCCTGCTCCTCGCGCGTCGCTTCACGTGTGGAGGACTCGACAAAGCCGGCAATGCTGTCGGCCTGCTCGCCGCGGGTTTCCGCCAGCTCGGCAATCTCTTCGCGGAGTTCGCCCAGCAATTCCCGAATCGCGTCCTTGTTTTCCGGCTTCATGGCCGCTGACTTCACCAGGCGCTGCTCGATTTTATCTAAAGTGTCTTTTATCATGTCCTGAGTATACGGAGTTGCCGGCGAGCTTGGCAACCCGTGACCGCGCATTTCGATCCTATAAGGGAAACACGTAGACGACCGGAAAACGCTCCATGTGCGGCGCCAGCAGATCGAGCACGTCCCCGTAACTCACGGTCGGCTCGACAAGCAGGAACAAGGTCTGAATCCCTTCGCCGTGTTGCTCGATCAGCGGAGCAATCTCTGCCGGCGACGCGACGGGATAGGTATGCGGAATAATCTCGGGAAGAATGGCCTCCCCATATTTTTCTTCCGCCAGAATCAGCTCGTAGCTCATCGCCTCCCCCACCTTGCGCACATACAACTCAAACGGCTGACTCGGCCGTGTGTCCCGTTTCAACCACTCCATCTGCGGCAGGAAGCTCTTGTAATACACCTGCCCCGCTGGCGGTGGATTGATCCGAAGACCTCCCACGCTTTCGATTTTCTCCATCTGGCCGCACACATCGATCACCATGCCCAAGGGGCAATCGCGGGCGATGTTTACGGTGCCGAAGGGCTCGGGATTTTTTTCCAGGGCCGACAGCATGGCCGGAAAGCCTTTATCCGTGTTCAAAGCAGCATCCCCTTTGAACAACTGATACGTCGTCGCGACCCCTTCCACACCGATGTCGAGGCGCAGGTCGATCACCTCGGTCAGCTTCGCATGCGGGCGCAGCTCGATCATCATGGGGTGTCCGGTGGTCATCGCCCAGGTCGCATTACAGATGTGATTGCCGTACACCTCGCCCTTGCTGCCCTGCCGGGGCAGATCAAGCACGGTATTCACCTCGTTGTAATCGGAGGCCACCGCATTGGGACCAAAGGCATCCGCGCCGTACACCATCTTTTTGGGATCTGCCGGATCCTCGACCGTCATCGAACCCGTGAACACGAAGCCATCGATCGCCAGGGTCTGACCCGTGGCCACATCGATAATGTACTCTTCGATCCGCTGATCGCGCAGCTCACCATCCGGATCCATCACTTGGGCATGCATGGTCACCCGATCCCCTTTGGGCCAGAAACGCAGCCGACCCGGATCGACCGGCCAGCCGGGGGTACAGCCGATGAACTCCAGCGCCTGGTGCACGTGACTCGGCAAGGCGTAGGTGACCGCAATCGATTCGTAATCATTGCCGCTGTCGGGGCCGATGATAAAAAATTCCGCCGGCTCCTGCGGCTTCATTCCGGTCGCGCCCGCCCACATCCGCACCGTCCGCTCCTGCTTGTCGGCAATCAGAAAGGGAAGTACCAGGAAGCGTGCGGGATCCAGCACCGCCGTCGCTTTGGCGTGGGAACTTTTTGCTGCATCGCGGGTCGCTTTGGACGCGGCCGCCTTGGCCTCGTCGGACCCCGCCTTCGGAATCACCCGCAGAAAATCCTTATCGATCGGGAGCGCCTGGGCGCGGGCGCAAGACATGGCAGATGCCATCGCAAGGAACATATAAATCAGGCTTCGTTTCATGGGGTCCGTTTCTTTTTCGCCTGGTGTGCCCAGGTCTTCTCTATATATGCCCCGGCATCGCGCGTTTTACAACCCGTCTCACCGTGATCGACCTCAACTTTTCCAATCCGCTTCGCCGCCGCCAGCGCCTTGCGCTTCAACGCCGGGTTGCGACAGCCGATACAGATGACCGCATGGTTCATCGTGTAGCGCTCATCGTTGAACCCGCCCGCGATAGTGGCTTCAATCGTCGCAAGCGAGGTTTCAAAGTACGCATTCGGCAAATCGTTGGTCGCCCGAGCCAGTCCGGCGAGCACGATCCACCCCATGCTCCGCGTGGATTCGCGCTTTGTTTTCAACCAGGCCGCGGCGCGATTTTGCGCGTGCGGGGTCGCGATGACCAACTCCGCCAGGGCGCTCGCGAGGATCCCGTAACGCAGGTCCTTCGCCCACGTGTTGATCTGCTTCAAGGTGGTCGCATTCGGATCGGCAACTTTCATCGCGAGCACCCGCGCATCGTGCACCTCACTCTCCCACAAGGCCACCGCCAAGGCATGATCGATCTTGATACGCTTTTTCAGCTTGCCCAGTTCGGCGTAACTCACTCCGTACATCGGCCCGAGTACGCCGTGACGCGCATAGATCTTTTGGTTCTGGGCGGTACCGGCTTTTTCCAGGGCGTGTAGGGTTTCTTTGAGAGTCATTGTGATTCGAGCTCCTGAACGGGCATGTTTCCGATGATAGGAAGGTTCATTTCGATGATAGGAACGCTCTCGAAGAATCGCTCCTATCATCGGAAAAACCTAACAGGCTGTTTAAAAACGCGCAAGAGCCACGTTGCAGCCTCTTTTGGTTCGGAGCAAGGAAGGAGGCCGTACCCGCAGGTCGGTCTGGCGTGAGCTGACCACGCTCCGAGCCAAAAGGGGCGCAACCCTTCGGGCGCGAGGGATCAAAACAAGTCCGTGCATCGTGACAGCATTCATAAAGGGTCACTCTATTATTTTTTTAGCAAGACAGAATCGAAACCATGCGACGCTAGAAGGTATAGAGTCTTGAGTTACATTAATAACTTTTAGATATTATCTATGTGTATCATAATGATGCGCCATTAAAACGTTTAACCCCTCCGCCTGCTTATAAAGTGAACAAACACTACCTTTTGAATACATTAAATTGACACAAATTAAAGTTTTCCCCATAAGGAAATCGAATTTTAACACCCCATCTGTAATGGCATAACCCTTCAGCTTACATTTCTGATATGTGTAGTAAGGAACGAGTTATGGCCTTGTGACAGGGTGGATAAGTAGATCAGAATTTATAACAAATAGTTGTCAATGTCATGGAAGAAGTCTTAGCCAGCGGGAAAGTACAAGTCGAACGGAAGTTGTTCTATTTCGATTTAAAACAAAACCGTAAGGGTCGCTTTCTAAAGATTACGGAGGATGTCCGCGGGCGGCGGGATACGATCATCATCCCTTCAACGGGGCTGGCTGAATTCAGGCAGGTTCTCGAAGAGCTGATCAATCATGAAGCTGCACTCGCTCCGTTTGGAGAAGAGGCCAAACATGATGATGACGCCGCAGCTGATGAAGTGGACGGGAACGTAGCCATACCCGAGGCGGACGAAAACGACGCTTGATTCCCCTTAACATTATCGACCTCACCTACCCTCACCTCCCCCCCCAACTTTCCCAACTTTCGCTCCAGCCTGAGCCTGACCATCCGGTATCGGCCCACCTTACTCAGGCAGGCATGATCAGGGATTGGACGTGCCGAGGAATTTCTGCATGGCTGCATCATCCAGCACGCCTTTCCCATAGCGACTGTCGGTGCCGTCAGGTCCAGCATCGGTTAAGGATCCGTTCAGAGCCTGCATGACCTGGGCTTCGGTCGCGGCCGGATGGGCAGTCAAGTATCGACTGATCGCACCCGCCACATAAGCCGTCGCGATAGAGGTCCCGGCATAGTAGCCGGCGGGCCCGTTATGACCGACCGGAAATTCTGCGTGACCCGGGGCGGCCAGATCGACGAAACTTCCATAGTTCGAGTTTTCCCAGAGCGACCCGTCCTGGCCCAGAGCGGCGACCGCAATCACCCCATCATAACCGGCGGGGTAGATGACCTGGCCATCGGGCTCGTTGCCCGCGGCGGCGACGACAAACATATTGGCTTCCCGGGCAGCGTCGATGGCGTCCTCGAGAAACCGGCTGTCGGTGGGCGACCCCCAGCTCAGACTCAAGACCCGGGCATTCTGTTCCTGGGCATAGGCGATGCTTTCCATGATGCTGAAGTTGGTGGTGTTGCCTTCGGCATCAAAGGCCTTGATGGCCACCAGCGGAATCCCCTGGGCATCGCTTGCGTGTGCACTGCTGGGCTGAATCATCCCGCTGGCAATCATCGCCATTTGCGTTCCGTGTCCGGAGCTATCGGCAATGGGTGTGCCGGGCTGGGTGGCGTCGAGCGAGCCCTTGATCAGATCGCCCATGGGCACATCGGCGGAGAGTCCGGTGTCCAACACGGCGACGAGGCTGGCGCCCTCTTTCGCCAGCAGCGGAGTGACGGTTTTCGCGCCCGCATCGGGATTTTCCGATACGAGGGTTTGGCCCGGCTCGCCGGTATCCGTCACGTAGTTGGGTTCAACCGCCGAGACGTTGGGATGATTCTCCAGCTGGGCGATCACAGCGGGGACGTTCGAGCCTTCGGGTAGTTTGATGCGATAGACGCCGCGCCCGGGGATGCTGTCTGCGACCGCGCCGTTCACGGAAGCGAGGAGGTTTTTAAACTGCGCGAGGGTGGTGCCCTTTTTCATGCCGATCAGAAACTCGTTTTTCGCGTAAGCCACGCCGTCCGGGCCGACCATCACCTCGAAGAGCTGGCCGTCCTTCAGGATCGGCTGCAGCTTGTGATGATACCCCACGCGATAGACATCGATGCGGGCGAGTCGGGGGAACGCGCCGAGTGGACCCTCGACCATTTCCCATTTGGTCACATGGCCATAGCCACTGAGAAGCCGGTCCAATTCATCCTCGAGATCAGCGTCGACCACCCGCCCTTTCACCTTGGCCTTGATGCCGGGATCGATGTTCACCTCGATGCCATACCGGGCAAAAGCGGCCAAGACGTCGGTCAGTTCGTGGTCGTTGGCCTCGATACTGACCTTGGCGTCCTTGAGGATGACGGTCTGGGCGAAACCGTCCGAAATCCCGGCCAGGGTGAGTAAACCGCATGCAATCAGGTGTGAAATCTTCATAATAGGCGACCAGTTGAGTTCGCGGCGGGCAATTAATCCTTTTAAAAACGCGGGGATGTCTTAGTATATTGCCACTTATGTCGACAAACGCTTATACAAAATTGCTCAAAATAATCACACAGGCAACCCTGGCACTGGGAACCGCTGCCCTGTTCAGCCCGGCCCAGGCACAGGATGATGATCGAGCCATCGACCGGTATCGAAATAAAAACCGCCCCGTCTATCGCCTGTATAAAGGCCAGATGAACGAAGAACTCGATCGCGCCAAGCTCAACCTCCCTTCACAGAAGTCGAAAGTGGAACTGAAAAGCAATCCCTTCGCCGGGATTGTAAAAGACTCGGGCAATGGACCGGAAGGCGATTTCGTCCCCGACGAATTCCCGATTGAACGCGCGAAGCCTAAGCCCCTGATTACGTCCTCCGATTTTCAAATGAAAGAGGACACGAAAAGCTCATTCGAAGATCCGCGGTTCGACGAAGAGACGGAACAGGGCGTAAAAGAACAGGACGAGATTCTGGACTTGAATAATATGGCCGAAGCCCTGATCGGACAAGAGCTCGATGGTGTCGTCGTCGAAAACGGCGAATTCATGATTGAACCGCTAGCGCAGGATGAGGAGTTGGAGAATGGCGAACCGGATCCGAATGCGGATCCCAACAATCCCGATGCCGAGGACACGGATTGGAACCGAAATAATAAAGACGAGGAAGAGGAAATCGCCAATGGTTTCCAACCGGCGCTATCCAACAACCTCGCAAATCGCTCCGAGGAACGCACCGATGATCTCACGCTGCAGAACATCAAATCCGGAAGCATCGAGATAAATCCGGCTGAGAACAATCAGCTCGGCGCCGTCGTAAGAGACAACAGCCTTGTCATCGGCGAACGCGCTAATGATCAGGACAACGAAGAGGTCTTGCTCAGTCGTTCGCAGAAGATGATCGATGGTCTGGTGAACCCGCACAAGGAAGCCTTCGGTAAGCGGACCGAACGCACGTCCGGGTTCGATCGCCTGGTGAACAGCTACGAAGAAAAAACCAGGAGCATGACGGCTCGCTACCTCCCCGGCAACAAAGGAGGCGCCGAAACGGAAAGTGCGGTCGTCAAGGTGAGCCAAACGGATCAGAGCGCCAAGATGGGCCTGCTGCGCGACTCCACCCAGTTTAACGCCGATTCCCGGACCTTGAACGGCACGATTGCGTTTCAGCCAGCGACCCGTTTCCAACCCACGGGGAATGTTGATTTCCAGGGCAAAAATCCGCTCGGCACCTTTGGGTCCACCGCCGGGTTTAACCCGACGCAAACCGGCACCGGCCTCACAGGCAACTTCGGCGGCATAAGCGAGCCCACAACCCCCGGCATCCTCCGCCTGCCGAACACCGCTTTGAACCCAGCCAGCCAGCCTCGGGTGCAGCAAGCACCGTTATTCGGTGGCGGGAATCCAGCTACCCAGCCGAGCGCAACCCCCAGTTTCCGGGAGTCGCGACGTGAAGGCCTGCGGATTGAGAGCAATCTGGGTGGTATGCGCCAGAGCTTCCCGCTCGGTAGCCGCGGTTTTTAATTTGTAATACCCTCCCTACGGCCCTATACCAGCGGGCCATGAAAAAAATTACGCGCGCCCTTCTTTCTGTATCCGATAAAACCGGCATTATCGAATTTGCAACCGGTCTCCACGCTCAAGGCGTAGAGCTCCTCAGCACCGGCGGGACCGCCGCGGCCCTTCGCGAAGCCGGCATCCCGGTCAAAGACATTTCCGAATTCACCGGCTTTCCCGAGATGCTCGATGGCCGGGTCAAAACCCTGCACCCCAAGGTCCACGCCGGCATCCTCCACCTCCGCGGCAATGCGGAGCACCAGGCCACCATGACCGAGCACGGTCTGGAACCGATCGATCTCGTCTGTGTGAATCTGTACCCCTTCGAAGCCACCGTCGCCAAACCCGACGTGACCTTCGAGGACGCCATCGAGAATATCGACATCGGCGGCCCTACCATGATTCGCTCGGCAGCCAAGAATATGAAGTACGTCACCGTGGTGATCGATCCTGCGGACTACACGGTGGTACTCAATGCCATGCAGGAAAATGAAGGCGACACGACTGAGGCCTTGCGAATCCAGCTCGGTCAGAAAGTGTTCGCCCGAGTCGCCTCCTACAATGCCGCCATCGCAACCTACCTCGCCGGCCAGGTCGAAACCGAAGCGGCCGAACCGCTGGTCATCGCCCATGACAAAGGCACCGCCCTGCGCTATGGCGAAAATTCCCATCAGGCGGCCTGGCTGTACATCGGCAAACCTTCGGCCGAAGCTTCCATTGCCCATACCCAGGTTCTCCACGGAAAAGGTATGAGCTACAACAACTATGTCGATGGAAACGGCGCGCTCGAAGTGGTCAAGGAGCTCTCCGGAAAGCCCGGTGTGGCGGTGATCAAACACACCAACCCCTGCGGCCTGGCCACCGGGGCAACCCTGGCGGAAGCCTTCGAAGCCGCTTGGTCGGGTGATCCGATCTCTGCTTTCGGTTCGGTCATCGCGGTGACCCAGAACGTCGACCTCCTCGCGGCCCAGTGTCTGGATTCACGCTTTGTCGAAGCCATCATCGCCCCCGGCTATGCGGACGATGCGCTGACCCACCTGAAGAAGAAAAAAAACCTGCGCATCCTCCAGCTCGACCAGCCCATGGCCAAGGCCTCCAGTCAGCGCATGACCAAACACATTCATGGCGGCCTGCTCGTCCAGGAAACCGATGCCGAGTTGATTGAATCCTGGACCGTGCCGACGAAGACGCCCTTCACCGATGCAAAAAAAGAACTCGCCCTCTTCGGCATCGCGGCCGCGAAACATACCAAGTCGAACGCGATCGTGCTCGTCCAGGAATACAAGCCGGGCCAGTTCCGCGTCCTCGGCATGGGGGCGGGTCAACCCAATCGCGTGGATGCCCTGCGCAAACTTTCCGTCACCAAGGCGGTGGAAAATCTGAAAACCGAAAATCCGGAGATCACTGAGGCTGAAATCCAGGTCATCATCGGCGACTGCGTCTTTGTTTCCGAAGCCTTCTTCCCTTTTCGCGACAGCATCGATGCCGCCCACGAGATGGGTGCCCGCTACATCGTCCAGCCCGGCGGCTCCGTCCGGGATGAAGAGGTTATCGAGGCCTGTGACGAGCACGGGATCGCCATGGCCCTGACCGGCATGCGCCACTTCCTGCATTGATCCACAGCGGGTCGGCAGCCGAAAGACTGCCGATGTTTTAAATGTATCGCGCACTGGCACGCAACCTGCGCTTCAACGTCATTGAAGAGAAAATGACGATGAAAAAAGCCAACAAGACCAACAAGACGACTTTCTTTGCACTTTTGACGGGTCTCATTATCAGTTCTGCGCAAGCAGGGGTGACGGTGGATTCGCTAAAACGCAGTTTCACCTTCAAACAGCGCCTCGTAGCTGAAGAAGCGGGGAACAACCTCATGGAACTGAATTACGGCTATGAGACGGCCTTGAATAAACAGGCCCAGGCGGCCCGCAGGCAGGGTGACCTCGAACGCTACCAGGTGTACGCCCGCGAAATCGGCCGCTTCATCAAAGAAGGCCCGGCCAACGAGCTTTCCGATGTGCCGAACATCGCACACATGCAGCAGACCTACCTCGATCGTTATACCAGTATCAAAAAGACCGAAGCCCGGCTCTACATGGAAGACTTCAAGCAGCTCGACCAGACCCTGGCCTCAGCCGAATCCCGCCTCACTCAGATCGGTCGTACCGACGATGCCAAACGCCTGCGCGCCGAGCGCCAGGCCTTGCGCGAAACCGATGCGTACGTCTCCGCGGCTGATGTGTTGAATTCGGCCAAGCCCCTGCAGGTCAAAACCACATCGCCGATGACCACCGCCGCAGTGGATCCCATCGCTGTGCTTGCGAAATAAGCTTTAGAGCGAAAGCGCTGCGGCAGGCAGTCCGGGCATCTCTACGGTCACGTGCGCCGCACCATCGGGTATCCCCACATACACCGCCGCCTCCCCGCGGGTGAGGTCGACGCGACCCTCAGGATTCCAGGCATGCACCTGCAAGGCACCATTCACCTGCACCGTTGCCTGCCCCTGGGCCGTGAGCACGGGATGGCCTGCGGCATCGACGACCTGAATCACGATCCGGATAAAATCAGGATGCACTTCCGGGGTCAGGGTTAGCGCCTGCGGCGAACCAAAGGGTTGGATGATGTAAACTTCATCTCCGGCGCTAAGGGTTAAGGGCTGATCAACAAAGGCCTGGTCGATGGCCGCATGACCGGGCGTCACCTCGTGAGCACGCCCATCGATCTGCACCGAAGCTTGATTGGTAAAAACCTGCACGGCTCGCGTTGCTTCACCCGGCCGGCTCCAATCCGCCCAGGCGTAGAGATACGGAGTTTCCCCAAAACGCGCGCGCAGATAATGGGCGGCGAACTTAGGCATCCGCCAGGCATCGAACATCCCGGATGGGCGGCGATACCGATCCTTACGCATCGTCGCATAGTCGTTCATGCACCAGATCATGAAGCCCGTGATCGAGGAGCGGCCCGCAATTTTTTCGAGATCCTCAGACAAGACCTGCAGCTGCTCCAGCTCGCCCGCGAGATCGCCTCGCCATTTGGGGCAATTGCTCATCTCACTGACCAGTAAGAGCTGCTTCGAACTCAGCTTTCGGGCGTCCTCCAACACCTCGGGCGCCAGCTCGTAATTCACGCCGTAGAGATCGGTCGAGGCGAAGGACTTCTTGCGCTGGGCCCGGTAAAGATGATTCTCCGCATAGATGGTCGGCCGCTCGGGATCGAGCTGTTTCGCGCAGGCATGCAACTCCGCGTAAGCCTTCGCATCCCGGGTTTCGTTGCCGAGGCCCCAACAGATCAGGGAGGGATGATGTCGATCGCGTCGGATCATCCGTTCGAGCTGCCCCTTCGCGTTCCGCAGCCAGCGGCCGCGCTTCATGCTCTTCCAGGTGGCGATCTCGGCGTAGACCAGGATGCCCAGCTCATCACAGGCGTCGAGAAAATCCGGCGCCTGCGGATAATGTGAAAGTCGAACCGCATTCAAGCCGAGCTCCTTGATCAAGCGCGCATCTTCGCGATGCATGCCCGGTGGCAGCGCATGACCCATGCCCGGCATTTTTTCGTGGCGATTGATGCCCCGGATATCGACACGCTGGCCGTTGAGAAAAAAGCCTTCGCCGGGTCGCCACTCCGCGTCACGAAAACCGATGCGGATCGCCGACTCACGCTCGCCGTCGGCCGTGCTCCAAGTGCATTTGAGCGTGTATAGATGAGGCTGATCCAGACTCCAACGGATCGGTTGATCCACCTGTAACGTAGGCGGCGCCTGCTGCAGATCCGCACCGGTGCAGATGTTTGAATCGATCGGCTGCAGTCCGTCCCAGATGGACAGCATGTAGGCTTGTTCCGGCATCAAGCCGGTAACGCGCACCTGAACCCGGCCGGAGACATCGGCCTGTACCTCCGCGCCGTCTCCGAAAAAATCACGCAGCTCCTTCGGGTGGAGCGAGACCGATCCGGCAAGGCCTCCGTGCAAAACAAAATCGGGTTCCGGAATGCCGGGCAGCTGATGGCGATCGTGCCGGTTGTCGAGCCGGAAACCGAGCATGCAGGTCGACTGTTCGGGCAGGGTCAAGGGTGCGGTGCAGCCGATGAAGTTGCCATCAAAACGATACTGCGCCCCCCCCCCCGTGGGCGTGGGATTCGGAATGCGTTCGCCATCCAGGAACAGTTCGGCATAGCCAAAAAAATTCCCCAGGGTCAGCGTCCACTGACGGGTCGTGGTTTGAGGGACAGCCACCCGCTTTCGATAGGAGCCGTGGCCCCGGTAATAGCGCAGGCCATCCTGGAAGGTGTCCCGGGTGTTCCAGCAATGCGGAAGATCGACGAGCGCTGTATCCGGTAAGTGTCCTTTCCCCGCCAGCCAGGCCCTGGAGGCTTTGCCCCGAACGAATTCCCAACCGGTGGATAATGCTGTTTCCTGCGTGCTCATGTGGAGAACGTTATGCTGCGTACGTGTAGCCCCGTAAAGAAAATGCATCAGCAATATGGTTGGCGTGCCCTCGATGGACTCGAGCAAGTAGGATCGGTAAAAGCCTTGCGACGAGGTACGAGGCGCTGGGCGTTACCTGTCCCCCGCAGGCTTCGAAGGACCGGGACAGGTAACGGAGCCGAGGTGGTCGTCCTTTTACCCATCCTACTTTACCTGCTCTCGCCTTGCCCGATGCGATTTCATTCGCCCTTTAGATATAAACCACCCCTGAAAGAAAGACGCCCGTGCTCCTGAGGAGCGCTACTTCACTTCCCAGCGAAATGTTTCGCCTTCGAACATCAAATGTTTTCGGGTGTTCAGCTTAGCGGCTGGTTTGGCAAAGGTTTTCGGCGCGGCAACACGCATCCGCCCCTTGGCGTGTTCGAATTCCGGATTGGATGCGAGATTGTTCCACTCGTTGGGATCGGCGCGGAGGTCGTAGAGCTCTTCACCACCGTCGGCATAATGAATGTACCGCCACTGGCGATCCATCACAGCATACGAACCCGGCTCAATGTACGGCAGGTAGGCTTTGCGATGTTGCGCGCTGGCCGGATCGGCCAGGATGCTGGCGAGGGATCGGCCGTCCAGTTTCTGCGGCGGGTTGGCCAGGCCGCAGAGCTCGACGAAGGTCGGATACATATCGATGAGACTGACCGTGGTATCGGTTTTCGCCCCTTTGGCAATGCCCGGCCCGGCCCAGATGAAGGGGACGTTGGAGGTGCGCTCCCACAGGGTGTGTTTACCCCACTGGCCTTTTTCCCCGTGGTGATATCCGTGGTCGCTCCAGAGCACCACGATGGTGGTGTCGGCATAGGGGCTGGCGTCGAGCGCATCAAGCACGCGGCCGATCATCGCATCAGCGTAACTGATGCAGGCGAGGTAGCCGTGAATCGCATCGTCGATCGCGTCGAGCGCCTCCAGGCGTTTGTGATGCAGGTTTTTGCGATTCGTCATCTGCCGCTGCATCTCAGGCGGAAGATCCGCTGCATCGTCGTCCTTGTACGGCGGAAGCTCGATCTTCGTCGGGTCGTAGAGGTCGAAATACTTTTGCGGACAGTAATTCGGGTAATGCGGAGCGTAGAGGCCCATGGCGAGGAAGAAGGGTTTGTCGTGTTTCCTTTTCAGCTGGGCAACCGTCCAGTTGGCCCAGATGGTGTCCACGAGCTGCTCTTCCTTTTCGTTGGGAACGCTGCCCCACTCAAGGAACAGCCCCCCTTTGACCTGCTGACCTTTGTTGTAGATGCTGTTGGGGAAAGGATCCGGAAAGGGCACGTCCTCGCTCCATGAATTGAGCGGCCAGCCGCTTTCCCGTTGTGCGTTGCTGCGCATGAAGAACTCGGTCCAGCCGCGCTGGTCGATATTGCCCGCCGGATGATGGAACAATTTTCCCGCGCCGTATACGGCGTAACCCGCTTCGGCGAAGCTCACCTGCAGTGGGCGAAGCTCCGGGTGGTCCACGAAGTAGGTGGAGGTCTCGTAACAGCCCGTCGTGGAGGCAAACTGGCCGGTGAAAATCGCCGCGCGGGACGGTGCGCAGAAGACCCCGGCGGTGTGCGCGTTGCTGAAATTTACCCCTCGCGCCGCAAGTCGATCGAAGTTGGGCGTAAGCGCACGCGGCGTGGTCTCGAGACAGCCGATCCAGTCGTTCATGTCGTCGACCGCAAGGAAGAGAACGTTGGGCTTGTTGGCAGCCGCTGCGTGAAAAAAGCTGAGCGAGAGAAGAGCCGTGATGAGGATCGTTTTCATAGGGTTCGGTTTCTCAAGGGTTACAGATTCTTTTACGCGGCGGCGGCAATACTCTGGACGAGCGCCACGCCAAGACAAGAGATGATTCGTGTGAGTGATTTCATAGCTGGTTCTTTTCGGGGTTATCAGCGGCTGTGGCAGTGCCGTGGCTGACCTTCAGTTGGGAGAAGGCGACCCGTCCGCCCTCGGTGACGGGGCCTTCCCGATCCTGGAGGTAGGCACCGACCTTGAAACGGAAGGTCTGGTCCGCCCATTTCGAGGCCCGCTCATAGACCCGGATGCACCCGAGGCCTATCGACAGGCAGAGTAAATTATAGCATATTTTCCGGGTGGACACACGGAGCAGTACTCCATGAGACGTACTCAAGGAGATAACAAACCGATGGGATGGGTAACCGGAAACGCATCACCGCCTCTTCGCAGCCATGATGGGCTATCTGAAAGAGGTCGGCGCACGTTTTCCCAAGGAGAAACCTCCCGAATGATGACCCCCCGTTTTATAAAGCAGAGAAAGACTACGAAAAGCGTACTTTGCTGGGACCGTTTGAAGGCACGCGTCCACTGGATCCGGATGAAAAGTAAAGCGGGTCCCGCCACAATAAATGATCGGATCGGGCGTTTTACAGGCATGAAAACCCATATCACGCTTTTGATCACGCTCACGTTTTCCGTGAGCACCGCCATGGCCGAAAAAGCCTACACCCCCCGCGAAGGCACCGATCCGGTAAACATCCAGGACGCGGAATTCAGCTACGCGTACAACAACGCGCAGCGCGAAGTTCCGCTGAAGCTCTATTCTCCGGAACATCAAGCTGCGGCCCTTCCGGTGATCTTGTTCAGTCATGGACTGGGTGGATCACGCGAGAACAGCGTCTACTTGGGCGAACACTGGGCACGGCTGGGATACGTAGTCGTCCTCATGCAGCACGCGGGCAGCGACGAATCGGTGTGGAAGACGACCGACCGCGCGAAGCGTCTCGCAAAAATGAAAGAGGCCGCCAACTACCAGAATTACATGGCGCGTACCGCCGATGTGCAGGCAACCCTCAACCAGCTCGAGACGTGGAACAAAAAAGGCGAGCGACTCGCCGGATTGCTCGACCTCGAACACGTCGGCATGAGCGGACATTCGTTTGGCGCGGTGACAACCCAGGCGGTCAGTGGTCAGGCCTTTGGGGAATTTCAGAAATCCCCAACCGATGCGCGGATTGATGCGGCCCTCGCCATGAGCCCGAGCACCCCCGCCATGGGAAAACCTGCCGACGCCTTTGGATCAGTAGCGATCCCCTGGCTGCTCATGACCGGCACCAAGGACCGCAGCATCATCCGTCGCACGACGCCCGAAAGCCGACGCGAAGTCTTCATCCATCTGCCCGACAAAACACCCGACCAGTTTTACGAACTCGTGTTCGAGGGCGCGGAACATATGGCTTTTTCGGATCGCACCCTGCGGGGAGCGGAGCACCGCAACCCCCAGCATCATCGAGCTATCCTCGCCATCAGCACCGCCTTCTGGGATGCCTGCCTGAAAGGGGATGAAACCGCCGTCGCCTGGCTCAACAGCGATGCGGTCCGCAAACAGCTTTCAGAGCAGGATGTGTGGCAGAAGAAATAGGGCATTCCGTAGGTTGGGAATCCGTCCCGACTTTTTTACTTACTCATAAAGGTGCGCTTTCGTACACTTTGTAATTATTCAAGCCACGCTTCGAACAACGGATTTTGTCATCGGGACGGAGTCCCGATCTACGGGAGCGGCAACACATCAAAACGCACCCCGCCCGAGTGGCGTTTGCCTTCCATGATCTGCTTCGTCAAATTAATAGCCTGGTCCTGGTGTTGAATCACCTGGAGATCGCGAAGGGTTAGCGCCCCGGCCTGGGTGGAAAGGCGCAGCTCAACTTCGTCCAGAATGATCGGCAGTTTATACGCCATCCGCACGGCTTGCCCGGGCTCCAAGGCATCCAGCTGAACGCGCTTGTCGGCGAGGTCTATCCCCGCGTGGGAGAACCCCACTGACAAGCCACTGGTTGCATTCGTGGACACGACCGTAAAGGTGACTTCAATCAACCCGCCTTGCCGGAGCTCCGCGGCTTGTGCAATGCGGATCGGCGTATCGGTGACCACCAGTTCTGCGTTGGACCCGATCAATTGCACATCCACATGGGCATGAAACGGGACGGTGTAGACAGAGCCTTCAAACGAACCGTCGGCGCGCAGGCTCTTGATCAGCCCGGTGTGTTCCGCTCCGGTTCCGAGACTGGCGATGTCGTACCGCCCCCCCTCCCCCGCCCAGGCGCGGACCTGGTTGATGCCCCCGGCCAGGCCGGGCTTAGGCACATCGTGTTTCGCGATCATTTCCCGGAGGGCGAGGTCCTGCGCCCGGTTGAACCCCTGGTCGAGATCGGCGGGCCACCACATGACATGCAGGGCGGACACACCATGATCGCGCAGGTACAGCAATTGCCCGAGCGCCTTTTGCGGATCGGAATTCAGTGAGGCGTACTCACCAATCAGCATGCCGTCGAATCCTGAGCTGTGCGCGCCCTGACCGATGTTCTTCTCGCGCTGGTAATACGTTCCATAGCGCGAAAAACCAAAACCGGCCCCGGTGGTGAGCAGCCAGTCGATCGGCGATATCCGGACCTCGCCTTCGGAGATGCCGACGATGGAACCGAACACATAGGTGTCGGGAATCTGGTGGCACTTGATCAGCTCCGGCGGAAAGCCGGCGAGTAAGGCTTCCCGATAGCTGGAGCCGACCCGGCGGTAGATGAGGATGCGGTTGTATTCGATCCAATCGCGGTAATACGGATTCTCCGGGTCGTAGCGATCCCAATCGCCGCGGAAAACACCCCTCGGCGCATCAAACAAGTCGAGGCGAAAGGAACTGCCAACGCGTTGATTCAAGGCATCCAGATCGCCGTACAGGGCCATCAGGTAGTGATAAAACCCCTCGATGGCCTTGGGGTTATAGTCGCCGACGGAATCCGCTCCGGAAACGATTTCGTTTTCGTGGTTCGGTTCAATCGCAAGGGTCATTTCCGGGTTGCGTCGATACACCGGTGCCAGTTTTCGATGAAATTCCCGCTGGGCGTAGGTATAGAATTTATCCAGCGCCTCCTGCTCAAAATTCTGACTGCCATACTCGAACAGGCGCTTTCCGAAATAGCCGCCACCGGTCGATTCGTTTGCGCGATTAAGCAAAAGATACCGCGGGAGTCCGGTCTCGGGATCGAATTTGTTGCCAAGCTTTTCGGCCCGATGGAGATTCCACCGATGCGTAAACGCACAAGTCCAGACCGTGGGCACGCCCTCGTCGTACGCCTTCCAGCTTTTGCGATGCGGGCCACCGAAGGCTTGATGCTCCCAATCGATCCCGCCCACCCAGTCCTCGTACGAACGGTTTTCGATTTTACCGGTCGCGACCAGGGGCGACCAGAACATGGCGGCGCCGAGAAAGTTGTACAGGCTGTTCTTGATGTACGTTCCGTCGGGAAACGCGTCCCAGGTGGCGACACTGCCGTTGTGCACTTCCTGTGGATCGAACCAGAAAATATTTTCCATGCGACCGGCGTCGAGTTTCCGGACCACGCCTTCCTTCCACGCGAGCAGGGTCGAAACCCGCGGCTCGGGTCCGCCGAGGTTAAAGTCCCGGTCTTCAAACACCGATTCAAACAAACGAACCGGGCCTTCGGCCGAACTGAAATCGACCACCGTGGGGGCAGCCCCTTCCGGCAGGATCTTAACGGCTTGCTTACGAGTCAGATCCTGGATGAACAGCTCGTTCCCGCGCGCCAACAAATCGACCTCAGCCTTCGGCAACGGAATCGTGTGCGAGCTCAAGAGCGTTCCATCCAAACGGTAGATGAGGACCGGCGGGGTGTCGGTTGGTGCAAACCGCGACGTGATCGCGAGCTCATCACCCGTTTGCTCCGCAACAAAATTCCCCACGGCTACCGTAAACGGCGGCGACAGGGTTTCGGGCGGCTCTACGATCCCGACCTGGCCACCATACGAATTGTACAAACGCAGCTCACGGGTTTCGCGCGAGCGGAGCGGCCAGGTTGCGATGATGACCTTACCGTCTGCCCGACGTCCCGCCTCCACGCCGACGCCTCCGCGAATCGCGAGCGGAAAGGCGAGGAACTGGGTTTCGCACACCTGGTAGGGCGAAAGAATCCGCACCACGGTGTGATTGTCCGGGTGCGCGCCCTCCCCCGCCACCAGGCGGGGCCCGAGCGGAACCGGGGGATCAAGCGCCAGCCGCTTGGTTTCCGCATCGAGGTCGAGATGGCGATAGGTACTCAGGGTAACCGCATGTCCTGCTTCATCGGCGTACCGAACCGTTTCGATCGCTGACGTTTGAGGCACGACCGCTTTTAACGAGATGCCAAATTGATCGACCTGATCGGCGCGATCACCCAGGGCGGCCCGAAGTCGCAAGGCGGGCGTTGCTTTGATCAGCCGGCACTTCCGAATCTTGAATACCCGATCTTCGCGTTCACCAAAGTCGATGCGAAACGATTTGAGCGCGGAGCCTAGGCCCTGACCGTCACGGGTAAAATCGTACAGGTGCCATGCCCAGTTATTCGACGGCTTCACCCCGGCATTGACGTGGCGGCCGCCCTCCGGGGTGTCATAGTAAAAAGAAATGTCCCCGAAATCCGGCGGCGCCTGGTATTCGAAGGCAATTATGGATGGCTCATCCGGATCATGTGCTTCCACCAGACCCCGGGCCGCCACATAAGGATCGTTTCCCAAGGTGCGAATCTCCCAGCCCCCCTCGGGCAAGGTGGTGATGGTGGTGTGGTGTCCCCGATCGGACAAGGCGAAGGGGTGATGAGCTTCTTTGCATACGTCGAATGCCGGACGCGCTTTGATCAAACGAAAATTGCGCAGGTGAAATTCCCGATCGGGCTGGTGACCAAAATCAAAGCGCAACCACACGAGTCCGGGTTCAATGCCTCTTTTCGGATCCCCGAGATCGAAAAAATGCCAGCGCCAGGAGGCACTTGGCTCCAGGACCGGGTTGATGTGCTGCAGGCCCTGGTGCGTTTCATACAAGACCTGAAACGCACCGAAGTCGGGCGGCGCTTTGTATTCAAAGGCCACGATGTACGGGGTGGAAGGGGTCGTTTTTTCGATCAGGCCCCGGGTCGCCAGATACGGATCCGACCCCGTGGTGCTCACCTTCAGGCCCTCGCCGTCCAACGCATCAACCGCCACATCATGCCCGTGGGCCGCCAGGGTAAACGGCGTGAACCTTCGGCTCAACAGCTCGAACGCGCGCGTTTTTTTGATCAGTCGACACTGACGCACCTTAAATTCCAGGCCGGCGCGGGAACCGAAATCAAAGCGAAACCATTTCGCAGGCGCGACGACATCCGAAAGATCGAACACGTGCCAACGCCACTCCGCCGAAGGGGTGAGTCCACTGTCCACGGTCTGGAGCCCTTCCGCACTCTGGTAGAGAAAATGCAGCTGACCAAAACGTTCCGGCGCCTGGTATTCGAAGGCGAGGACATACGGGGCATCGGGTTCGACGTTTGCAATCACGTCGCGGGTATAGACATACGGATCACTTCCGGTGGTGGTAATGATCCATTCGTTGTCTGCGACCGATACGCAGCGCGCATCATGCACCGTATCGGCAAAGCCAAAAGGCACATGCTCAAATTCGGAAACATCAAACGGCGGTGGCTCCGTCGCGGATACGCCGGAATATCCGATGAGCAGAAGAAAAATGAGGATGACACGTTTCATAGGAGGTGATGAAGCTCGACTCTGGATTCCGACAAGTAAAAAGCAAGCCCCTATGGGCATTTGGCTGGGCCGAGACGATGCAAGGATCACTTCACGCATTGCATTGGTATCGCCCGGGCACTAGATTCCAGCATGCCTGTTCACGATGATTTCGCCTGTATTCCTGAGGACTGCCGGGACCAACATTTACCCATGGTACCGGACTATGCCGCGGCCTTCCGCAACTCGGGCATTCGGGGCGTGGGCCTGCATGAGGTGGTGAAGCCGTATGAAATACGACGACGGGGGGCCCCCTGGCATCTGGTGTTGTTGCCCCTGGATGGACAGGCCCATTGGGAAGGCCCCGGGGCTTCCGGTGAAATTTCCGCAGGCGAGGTGTGGATCGGCGCGGCCGAAACGCCGCATCGGTTTTACGCGACCGGTCCATGGAAGTTTGTCTCAGCCGCCCTGTTTCCGATCGATGCATTTGCCTGGATGGAAGGGCGCGTTTTTTGTCAGCCAACGATCTCCAACCTGACCCACCTGTGGGCGGCGGCCGAAGCCTATCTCTACGAATCCGCGGGCGACACCCAGGACACCGAGGATCTCGCTACCCACCTCGCGGGGTATATCAGCGCCCATATCCAACGCGAGTTAAAGCAGGAGCATGGCGATTCGGATTCACGCACGCGACTTAAACTGCGCCGGCTGTGGGAGTCGGTGAATGCCGGGCCGGGCGACCGGCGTCCGCGAATACCTCGACCTGGCGCAACAATTCCTCGACATCCGCGGCGTGACCTATCGACCAGAGGGTGAAGGCGTGATGCACCCGGAATACGCCCAGCAACATGCACCGGTACGCGAGCAACGCGAGGCCGTGGGTCACGCCGTACGAGCGGGGTACATGTATGCCGGCATGGCTGACGTCTCGGCCTTGAGCGGCGACGAAACCTATCAACCCGCCTTGGAAGCGGTGTGGAAGAACATGGTAGACGCACGCATGCACATCACCGGAGGCCTGGGGGCCATTCGCGGCATCGAAGGCTTCGGCCCCAACTACGACCTCCCGAACTTCGATGCGTATTGCGAAACCTGCGCCGCCATCGCCAACGTCTTTTTCAATCACCGCATGTGCCTACTGCACAAGGACGCCACATATTTCGATGTCGCCGAAGTCGCCCTGTTTAACAATGTCCTGGCCGGGGTCAACCTGGGCGGCGATCGCTTCTTCTATGTAAACCCCCTGGAAACCGACGGGCGGGATTTGTTCAATCACGGATCTGCGGGCCGGTCGCCGTGGTTTGATTGCGCGTGCTGCCCCTCCAACCTGAGCCGCCTGCTTCCCCAGGTCGGCGGGACCATGGTCGCGCATACCGATGAGTCGGTATACCTGTTGTTGTACGGGTCCTGTATGACCGAGCTTGCGGTGGGCGGAACGAACGTGGGTCTCAAACAGGAAAGCGACTATCCATTTGATGGCAAGGTGCGCCTGGAGCTCAGCCTCGACCAGCCCACCCGCTTCACGCTTCATTTGCGGATTCCAACCTGGACGGGCGCGCAATTTGTACCGGGTGAACTCTACACCTATGAGCAGGCTCCGCATGAGCCATGGACCTTGAGCGTGAATGGGCATGACCTCCATCCAGAGGTGGTCAAGGGCTTTGCCGAGCTCGAACGCGAATGGACGAACAGTGACGTGATCGAGCTGGTCTTACCTATGCCGATTCGCTTCAACTCCTGCGATGAACGCGTGATGGATAATCGCGATCGGCTGGCGGTGACCCGGGGTCCCCTCGTGTATTGCGCCGAAGAAATCGACAACGGAACCGTGCAGGCTTTTCATATCGATTCACGGCCTACCGCCGAAGCATGCGGCGTAACCACCATGGATGAAGGTCCGCT
>JBLIND010000069.1:0-20427 GCA_047639095.1 Candidatus Omnitrophota bacterium
GCGCGCAATGATGCGATCCATGTTGCGGTTGAATGTAACCAGTTCCACGATTCGGCGTTGCCGCATGCGGTTCAAGAGGGATGCTCGATCGGCCGGTACGGGTTTTTTCATGCGCAGGCTGTCTGGAACCGCCCCCCGCCAGTGATCGTCCCAGCCGAAATAAAGGGTAATAATGTCGGGATTATTGGTCGGGTTCGATAGGAGCTGCTGCTCAAATTGTGCGAGACCCTGACACAAAGAATAGCGGTCCACGGCCATATTATAGACTTCCCAGGTTGTTGCCAGGATGGACAGATTGTTGAGTCGCTCTTCCAGCAATTCCGGATACCCGGGTGAGGGCAGGCTGGTGGTCGAGCCTCCCATACAGAAGATGCGCTTCGTATTCTCAGGCTTGGTAGGCGAGGGCAGATCCCCCAGGTGACCCGCTGCATTGATGGTTCGGTCGGCGGTGTAGGGCTCATTCGGTTTAAACGACCAGATCAGCAAGGGGTCAGGTTTGATATAGCCTCCAAAGTCAAGTGGATCGCCATCGTCTGCAAGGGCCTGGTAGCTTGGCAGGTCTTTTTTAAAGTCTGTTTTAACCAGAACGAACTCAAGCAGCAAAATACAGGCAAAGCCGGTGACGAGGAGGTAAGAAAGATGACGAAGTGGGGGAATGTCCAACGGGCCTGGCGTCGTAAAAAAGAGTTTATTGGAAAGGAATCGAAATCCGACTCGAAGCAGGAGAAGGCCTGCAGCGGCCAGCATGATCGGCCAGGTAAAATGGATGGCCAGGGGATCCGGTTGCTCGACAGCAGATTGTCCGGGCAGCCCAGGCAAGGTGATGTAAACCGGGTTCAACAGCCAGCTCAACACCAGCAGTACGCAGGTGCCTATGAGGAGGGCATCCAGCACGGAGAAGAAGAGTGCGATCTCTGTTTTGAGCAATCTGCTCAGCCCCTTTGATTGTTTTACGGTTGCTTCGTCCATGTGTTTCAGGCTGGCGATATTCTACACAAACCTCTATTACTTTGCAACCTGCTTGATAACGGCACCCGGAGAATTCGGCGGTTGTTTTTAGAGGACATGATGGACATAGTCAGGCGTGATACCGGAGATTATAGCGTGAACGATCCAATGAGCTTGCAGACAGGAGAAGAGGTGTATTCGGTCCGCAGTAAGGTGCCTGCACATGGCGGTGCCTTGCCCTATACCGAAGAACTGTTGTTAAATAGTCCCAGCGGAGACCTTTTCGGCTTTTCTCAGGATGCTGGGATGGGGTGGGACCCTGAATTACTCGCCGGGGATCATGTATTGCTGCTCAGCACCCAGGGAGGCTTGCGTAAAGATGATGGGACGCCGCTGGCGCTCGGGTACCATACCGGCCACTGGGAGCTGGGCCTGCTCACCCGTCGTGCTGCGGAAACCTTCAAAGGCCTTGGCTGCCTTCCCTTCGCAGCGTACTGCTCGGATCCCTGTGATGGGCGAACTCAAGGTACCGCCGGCATGATGGACAGTCTTCCCTATCGGAATACCGCCGCAGAGGTTTTTGGTCGGCTCATTCGTTCCATGCCCCCGGCCAAAGGTGTCATGGGTATTGCTACGTGCGACAAGGGATTGCCAGCGATGATGATGGCCCTGGCTGCCATGCACGAGCTGCCGGGCATCCTGGTACCGGGTGGGGTGACCTTGCCGCCTCACGAAGGAGAGGATGCGGGCACCATCCAATCCATTGGAACCCGTTTTGCGCATGGCGAGGTCACCTTGAAAGAAGCCGCAGAACTCGGTTGTGCGGCCTGTGCGACCTCGGGAGGTGGTTGCCAGTTTCTAGGGACCGCGGCCTCTTCGCAGGTTGTTGCGGAGGCCTTGGGCATGGCGATGACACACGCCGCACTCGCACCCTCGGGCGAACCCGTATGGCTGTCCCTTGCTGCACAATCTTCGCTTGCGTTGAAAGACATGATGACCAAGGGCCTGCGCATGAAGGATATCCTGACTCAGGGCTCCATCGAAAATGCTATGGTCCTGAATGCGGCTTTTGGTGGATCCACCAACATGCTCTTGCATATTCCCGCCATTGCATTTGAAGCCGGACTGGCCCGGCCCAGCATCGACGACTGGACCCGGATTAATGCGACGGTTCCGCGGCTGGTGGATGTGCTGCCAAATGGTCCGCAACAATTTAAAACCGTTCAGGTGTTCCTCGCCGGTGGGGTACCCGAAGTCATGCTGCACTTGCGCGATCTGGGCCTGCTGCATCTGGACTGCATGACCGTCACCGGGCAGACACTCGGTGAAAATCTCCACTGGTGGGAACAATCGGATCGGCGGAAGCGTTTCCAGCAAGCATTGCTTGAGCAAGACGGGGTAACGGTTGACCAGGTGATCATGACGCCCGCACAGGCGAAAAGCCGGGGCCTCACGCGTACCGTCGTGTTTCCGCAAGGGAATCTCGGTCCGGAAGGTGCGGTGGTTAAAAGCGCCGCGATCAGCGATGAACTCTACGTCGATGATGTGTATCACCATTGCGGACCCGCGCGGGTGTTTACCAGTGAACGGGCTGCCATCGCGGCCGTAAAGTCGACGGGCGCGGATCGTCTCCTGCACGGAGAGGTCATGGTGTTGCTGTGCAAAGGTCCTTTGGGCGCGGGTATGCCGGAAACCGCCCAGATCACTATTGCGTTGAAGTATACGAAATCACTCAAGCATATTGCCTTGATCACGGACGGTCGGTTTTCCGGGTTTTCCAGTGGTCCCTGTATCGGTCATGTCGGTCCAGAAGCCATGGCGGGTGGCCCGCTCGGAAAAGTGACGGATGGCGACCTGATCGAAATCCGTATCGACCGACAAAGCATGACCGGAGCGCTCAATCTCGTGGGCGATGACACCATGCCCGATACGGAGTATTCTGCTGAGGCCGGGTCGCGAATCCTCGCAGCGAGAGCGCTTCGGAACGACCTTGCACCTGATCCCGGGATGCCTGAATCTGTGCGGCTTTGGGGCCTGCTGCAGCAAACGGGTGGCGGCACCTGGGGAGGTTGTGTGACCGATGTAGATGTGGTTGCAAAGCGATTGAATGGCTGAGGCCAATTGCTGAGAACACTTGGCAAGCCTCTGTGCCCTGGACCTCTCAGCTGCGGTGTCGCATCGCCGAAACAAATGCTTTCGTTTTGTGCAGAATCGTCTTAGCTGCATTTGCAGCTTGCGTACTAGTTGGGTAAGACTGCGGACAGCGCCAGATGTCGCTGCATCAAGCTTAAAGTAAGGAAGATGAAATGGCTTATTGGTTACGCATAGTGTGTTTTTGTAGTTTGCTTTCGGTTGTCGCAGAGGCTGCGGATCCTATCCAGGAAGGCGACCGGGTGCTGCTGGTCGGCAACACGTTCTTCGAGCGCGATACGTTGTATGGCCACCTCGAAACTGCCATCGCCATTCGCTATCCGGAGTATGACCTAACCTTCCGGAATCTGGGCTGGTCGGGCGATAATGTGTTTGGGGAATCTCGCGCCTATTTTGGTCGGGTCGAAGATGGCTATAAACACCTGATTCGACATGTAGAAGAGCTGAAGCCCAGCGTTGTCCTGGTCAACTACGGGGCCAATGCGGCCTATGCCGGAGCTGAAGGCCTGCCCGCATTTATCGCGGGGTACCACCGCCTGCTGGAGGATGTGGAGAAGACCACAAAACGTATTGTCCTCCTCTCGCCCGTGCCCTGCGAAAGCCTCGGATCACCCTTGCCGGACATGGAGGCGCAGAACGAGCGGGTCCTCCTGTATGTGAATGCCATCAAAACCTTGGCCGATGAACGCGGCGTGGGCTTTGTCGATCTGTTCCAGCCCGTGCAACAGCTCCCGGGACCCTTGACCGATAATGGGATCCATTTTACCGAATCGGGTTACCGCCAGGTGGGGGAGGCCATGGCCCAGGCGATCACCGGAAAGCCTCGGCCAGAGCGCTCGGATGAAGAAAACATTCTGCAGGCGATTCTCAAAAAGAAGTTACTGTTTTTTTATCATTTTCGTCCGCAGAACGAAACATACCTTCGCGGTTTTCGAAAACACGAACAAGGACGCAATGCGGTTGAAATTACCCGGCTCGCGGAGTTAGCGGCTGAGCAGGACAAGGTCATTCACACCTTGCTGAAAGGCGGTGTGAAATGATTCGCCCCCTCATCGTACTGGCGATTACCGCTAGCTCGCTTTTCGCACAGAACAGCCTGAAGGACATACCGGATCCCAATCCAGACGTGCAGTTAAGCAGTTTCAAAGTCGCGGACGGTTTCAAGATCGAACTTTTTGCTGCCGACCCCATGATCGCCAAGCCGGTTCAGATGAACTGGGATGAGCAGGGGCGTCTCTGGGTGGTCAGCAGCAGGATCTATCCGCATATCATTCCCGGTCAGGCTGCCGAAGATCAGGTCATCGTACTGGAGGATACGGATGGGGATGGTCGCGCAGACACGTCGACCGTGTTCGCGGACAAACTCCTGGTGCCTACGGCGATCATTCCCGGGGATGGCGGAGCCTATGTAGGGAATTCGACTGAGCTGCTCCATATGAAGGACACAGATGGTGACGGAAAGGCGGATCACACTAGAGTGGTTCTTTCCGGTTTCGGCACCGAGGACACCCATCACATTTTACATACCCTGCGTTGGGGCATGGATGGCGATTTATACATGAATCAATCGATTTATATTCACAGCCATATCGAAACCCCGCATGGGCCCCGTCGCCTCCTCGCTGGGGGGGTCTGGCGGTTTCGTCCGGAGACCATGGAGCTGGAGGTCTTCAATCGGGGGCTGATTAACTCCTGGGGACACGACTTCAATCGCTGGGGTCAGTCTTTTCAAACGGACGGTGCGGGTGGAGATGGCATTAATTATGTGTTTCCAGGGACCGTCATGGCCACCGCTCACAGTGCCGCACGAATCGTTCGAGGCTTAAATCCCGGACAGCCCAAACAATGTGGCTTGTGCGTGGTATCCGGTAAGCATTTTCCGGATGCCTGGCAGGACCGCCTGATCACCTGTGATTTTCGAGGTAACCGAATCAACAGCTTCTCCTTAACTGAATCGGGAAGCAGTTACGTTTCTCGGAAGGAAGAGGATCTCGTTTCCAGCAGCAGTGTCGCTTTTCGACCCATTGATGTACGTATGGGCCCGGACGGTGCGTTGTACATTGCCGATTGGTATAACCCCATCATTCAGCACGGTGAGGTCGATTTTCGCGATGAACGCCGCGACCATATTCATGGCCGCATCTGGCGGGTTTCCGCCAAGGATCGAGCGGCACTAAAGCAGCCGCAACTCGCAGGGGCACCCATTTCGGAGTTACTGGATCGATTGCTTTCCGATGCAGGGTTTGAGCGCGAACAAGCGCGTCGCTTGCTGAAAGAGCAGGGGAGTGTGCGGGTGAAACCGTTCCTCGATACCTGGACGAACGCACGCCAATCGGAAGCTGAACGCCTGGAAGCGCTTTGGATCTACCAAAATATTCGTTCGATCAACGAACCCCTGCTGACGCAGCTGCTGGATGCGAAGGATCACCACGTGCGGGCGGCTGCGGTTCGTGTGCTCTCTCGCTGGCGGAAATCCATCCCGTCCACACCGGGGATGCTTGAGAAAGCGATGCGTGATCCGCACGCCCAGGTACGGCTTGAGGCAATCAACGCGCTTCGCGAAGTCGGGGGGAAAGAGGCTGCACGTCTCGTCGGAAATAGCGTCTATGAGGGTATGGATGACCCCTATTCGTTCTCCGTCTGGCTGACGATGCGGACCTTGGAGCGAGACTGGCTGCCCGAGCTCACAACAAATCTCAACTTCTTCCAGGGGCCTGACGCCCTGATGTTTGCTATCCAGGCCTTAAACAAGGCCGAATCCATACGCCCCCTGGTGGAGAGTTGGACGACAGGGAAGTTAAGTGATTCTCAGCGTGGTCCGTTGTTGGCATTGATCGGCAAAGTGGGTGCTGAAAAGGATGTGAACATCCTCCTCGACCACGCCGTGCGAGATTCCTCGATTCGGAAGCTGGCTTTGGCTGCGCTGGAGGTCGCCGCTGGTCGCGGAGTTAAACCCAGCAAGCAGCCCGAACGCTTGTCTCAGTTTTTCAGTGAAACCGACCCGGCCATTTCGGGAGCAGCGTTTCGCCTGGCGGGTAAATGGAATGTTCGAAGCCTGTTCGATAGCGTCAGCAAGCTGGCACAGGATGCCGAGGCGTCGACCGGCCTCAGAATTGCAGCCCTGCAAGGCTTGAGTGCCTTTGGCGCATCCAGTCTACCTGTTTTACAGTCGGCGTTTGTGAACGAATCCAACCTGGGCTATCGGAAAGCGCTTATCGAAGCGATGGCGCGTGTGGATGCGAATGCTGCGTCAGTTCGCCTTCTGGATTGGCTCCCTGAATTGGATGAGGCTGACGCGATACGAGTAGCTTCGTCGGTTTCTTCTTTCCTGGAAGGCAAAAATGGGGCGCAGGTATTTACCCGACAGTTAAAGGGCCGAACCATTGTCGGACCTGTAGCCGGGGAAATGATTCGCAAGGTCGCGGGATCCGGGCGGAAGAATATGACGGACTTGATCAATGCCTTGCAAGTTGCAGGTAAGCTTGAGCCTTTAACCCGGGAGCTCAACACCGAAGAAATGGCCGCGCTGGTCGAAGCGGTGAAGGGTGTCGGTCATGCCGGGAGAGGTGAGGCGATCTACCGACGTGCAAACCTCTTGTGTTTGAATTGCCATGCAATTGGTGGAGCGGGAGGGAAGGTCGGACCCGACTTGACGAGTATCGGGGCCAGTGCGCCGATCGATTATCAGATTGAGAGCCTGCTGACTCCTCAGGCAAAGATTAAGGAAGGCTACCACGTCTCCATGATCACCAAAAAAGATGGCTCAATCATGACCGGTACGGTTATCCGTGAGGACGAAAAGAACCTTGCCCTGCGTGACGGTCTCGGCGCGATCACCGAGGTCCAGAAATCCGATGTGAACAAGCAGGAAATTGTGCCGACCTCCCTCATGCCACCAGGCTTGACCAACAGCCTGCGTAAGGATGAGTTTATTGATCTGGTGGCGTTTCTGAGTCAGCTGGGAAAGCCCGGTGCATATAATGTGCAAGCCACGGCTTTTGTGAGGTCCTGGGAGATGCTGGTTGGCGATGGTGGCGAGATTGATGCGGTCCGCCACAAAGGCGTTCACTATCCTGCGAGCAATCCGGCTGGCCTCCGCTGGCAAAAATATACCAGTCAGGTGGATGGCCATCTGCCCATCTATCCTGACCTGACGCGCTTCCACAATTTTGGTGGGGTGAATTACTTCTTTGTTCGTTTTGAGCTGGAGGTGGTTGAGACGGGAGAGGTTCGCCTGGCCGTAAATGACCCGGCGGGGCTGTTGATTTGGCGGGATGACACGGCGGTTCCTGCGTCAGCTGAACTGCAGGTGAAACTGGATCGAGGGCGGTATCGATTCACGCTTGCGATTAGCGAACGTGATCGGAAGGGTGCACCGTTGCGCATCAGTTTGCTCGATAAGACGAGCACAGCCGTCAGCCGACTCTTGAATGAGTAATTTACCATTTTAACAGGCTTAAGCGCGGTTGGTTCTCAAAATTAAGAAGTATAGGCACGATTTGCCTTCTTAAGCTTGTTAAGCTTTATACGTGTAAGGCGCACGATGGATGAAATGTCATCTCATGTGAATTTATGCCTGAAATCCAACGATAATGGCCTGCCAATTGCTAATTTCCCCCTTGCTGTCCATGTGTATGGGATGTCCCTGAATCGTAAAACAAGTAAACCATGGGAATTTTTAAACAAATATTTATAGGTGGAGGGAAGAAGAAGGTGAGCGTCAGCGAACGCGCTCAACTCGCCCGCGCTTGTCTGCGTTCCATCACCATAAATTTCAGCAATCCCTCCAACATTGATGTCGTTAAGTCAAAGATGAAAGAATTCCTGGCCTTGTCGCGCGTTGAGCAGGCGCGCATTTTCGGCAAGAGCTATTTTCGTCACGAAACCTACCTGGTGAAATTTGGTGCCCGGGCGGAGGTGACGACGAAGTCGCTCCGCGCTTATGTCGTCAAGCAATACCCTGAACTTCAATACAGCGCGCCGTTCGACATCTTCCTCAAAGATGAAGCCGAGCAGGAATTTGCGGTCTGTCGTTATTTCCTCCTGCGCCTGGTTGCTAACGCACACCAGATGAGTCGGTTTCAAACAGGCTCTCTTAATAAGCTGGATAAGTGGCTACTAGGCTTGCCAGACAAGAATGCCTGGCCGCCTCCCTTGCCGAGTTTTCACGAAGATTCTCCGCAGAACGCTCAGGAATGGGTCAAGGTGCTTGAAGGGTTTAATACATCAATTTACATCCGTTTAAAGCGGGTCATGGGGCACTCCCAGGCGGTGGGTGCGTATGAAAAAGCCTTCGAAGAAACGTCGGACAATTACAAGGGGCTCGACGCGTTTCCCGTCGTTTGCGGCATGCTCCCTAATATCCTGATGGATGACGAGCGCCTGGGCCTCTTGGCGGGGCGTAAGCAATTGATCGATAAGTTGGATCGCCTTCAAGCCACTCACCAGGAATTAAGCGGAGCGTATCACAGCCTCCAGAAGGCCCAAAAGCAGCTGGAAGGCGCGCGCCACAGCTCGAAGGAAGATGCTTCGCTGGTGATGACCCTGCTGGATACCGCCGGAGAAGCGATTTTCGGACTGGATGAAGATGGTTCCATCTTAATGGCCAATCGGGTGGCCTTGGTCTTGTGGGAGCTTTCCGAAGAGGGGGCCGTGAACGCGCCTTTTCTGCAGCTACTGACCGATGCCTCACGCGCTTTGTTTCTTGATGCAGTGGGAAATATCCGCTCGGGCAATAAGCGTGAAGACTGGCTGAACCTGGACGGTGTGAAAACGTCAGGAGAAATTTTTCCGCTTGAGATGCGTGCGCAGCCTACGGAACATAGTGACCTCTGTATTACGCTGGCGATTCGCGACCTCAGCGAAGCGTATCAGCGCGAAGCCCGCTCAGAAGAAATGCGGGAGAAGCTTGAACGGGCTGAACGTATGGAGTCCATCGGCTTACTCGCGGGTGGCGTTGCTCACGATTTGAACAACATCCTTGGTCCCATGGTGGCCTACCCGGATCTCATTCTGGAAACCATGGCCGAAGAGAATGAGTTTTATGAGGATGTACTGGAAATGGGGAGCAGTGCAAAGCGAGCGGCTGCGATTATCCAGGATCTGCTGACCATGTCGCGTCGTGGGCATTACCAGTTCAAGCCGGTGAGTCTGAGCACGATTGTTCGCGAATTTCTTTGCTCTCCCGCGTTTAAAAACCCTTTCGCCCAATCCTCGAACCTGACCATGCAGGTTAACCTGGACGACGATTGCCCGCTGGTCATGGGCTCGGAGCATCACATCATTAAAATTCTGATGAACCTCTGCATTAATGCACTGGACGCCATGCCGGCGGGTGGCTTACTCGATATTTCGACGACCTATCTGCCGGATGATGCCAGCCTTGAAATGATGGATGCGAATAATGATCAAGGGGTGGTCGAGTGCCGGATTCGCGATACAGGCGAGGGCATTCCACAGGAACACCTGAACCGAATTTTTGAACCCTTTTATACCACCAAGAATTTAGGACGGAGCGGATCAGGCCTCGGCCTGTCAGTCGTCTACGGCGTGATTCAGGATCTGGGCGGTCAGATGGATGTTCGTTCCACCGTTGGAATTGGCACCGAGTTCGTGATCAAACTGCCCGCCGTGTTCGGCGCTGCGGAAGAGAAAGAGACCATGGATGTGGCTCCGGTCGGGCGGGAACGCATTCTCATCGTGGACGATGAGACCTCCCAGTTGAAACTGGCTTTTCGTTTGCTGAAAAGCCTGGGGTACCGTGTCTTCTGTATGCCGCATGGGCAGGCCGCAATTGATTTTCTGCATCAGGAAGAGGTCGATCTGGTGCTGCTCGATATGATGATGGCGGACGGATTCGACGGACTTGATACCTACCGGGTCATCCACGTTCGCTGGCCGCAAATACCTTGTTTGATTGCCAGTGGATTTTCCGAGTCCGATCGCGTGAAGGAATCGATCCGTCTGGGTGCCTGTGGATTCTTGCCCAAGCCTTATCCCAAGCGTGAACTCGCCTTTGCCGTACGGCGTGCGTTGGATGGTGAGTCCGACGATAAGCGTCCTCGGAAAAAGTTGGAAACCATCATGCCAGAGCCTCCACCCGACCTGGCAACGCGCACCCCCCCAAGTCATGTCCAGCTTATCGAATAATCGTTAAGGTCCCACGTGCCCGGCTCAGGCCTTCGGATCGGCCACCGGTTAATCCAACTGAACGCGGACGGAAAGCGCATTGTCCCCCGCATCTTCCGCCAGTAGGACCACGTTCCGACCGGCAAGGACCTCGACTTCGTCAATAAAGGCCCCGCGGGATCGTCTGGCATCCAGAATGATTCGATGTGCACCGGGTGTTACATTGTAGGCGCGATCATCAAAGTCGCCCACATCCGCCTGGGCTTCGCCGTCAATAAATACATGCATGTCCTCGGCCCGATTGTTGACAACGATGATCCCACCCTGACCGTCCGGAGGATTGTTGTCGCTGTACTCATTGTCATCACATGAGCTGAAGAGGGCAATGGTCAGGCAGAGGAACAGGCATTGGATGGCTTTCATACGTGTAGTTTGCGGCATCTCTCGATGAGGTGCAAGCTACCTGTTAGAGGAGGGTCAGCATATTGAGCGGTGCACCGAGATACGTGCCCACCTGTTCCAACCGGTCGCGTGGTCCAAGGATCGCCACGTGCTCGGGGGGGCCGGCTGAGGCGAGCATTTCGCCAAAGACCTTAAAGTTCGTGGTACTGGTGGACATTACCTCGTCACGCATACGCTGACGGAGCTCATCTGACAGCCCGTTGAGGTGGCGTAACAGACTCCCATACCCTTTGGCATCCGGCAGCTGGCAGGGGTCCAGATCGCCCATCATGCCGATGATTTCCCGCTCCAGCTCCTCTTCGGATATCGGTTCATCCAGTAGATACTGCCCGGCATTGGCGTAGACGTCCAAGGTGCTTTCGATGTTAGGATCGCGGTATGAGACAAAGCTCATGACACCGGTTTTCTGTCCGATCGTGCAGAAACAGCCATAGGCGCCACCCACCACGCGCACACGATCCCACAACCAGTTGTTCCGCAGGTGCCGGTTAATCACCATCGCACTCGCATCATAAATGTACCCGAGCTTGAACAGCTCGATCGAGCGGCCCACGTATTGCACTTTGGCCGGGATTTCCAAACCTTCAAGGTGGTGCGATGTTGGGGGTGCCCAGGTGTGGAGCGATGCATCCGTTTTGATTGGAAGCGCCTGAAGAAAGGATTCCAGTTTAGGCCGGGTCGCCTCGAGAATAGGAGGCGTTGCCGTAAGGTTGCAAATCATGTGTTTTCGGTTGAGCAGGCTGTCGCGAATTTCGTTGAGCTCGGCTTTCACGCCCTCCCAATCGCTTTCCATCCGCTTCACCAGCTCGCGGAGGAAGAAGAGGTAGGTAACTCCGTCCAATTGTTCGCTGATCCAGCCCGCCTGGCTGAAGCGAGCGGCCATGCGGGTGGACACCACACCGTGACCACCGGGGATGAGGTTGCTTTCTTCCCCGGCCTTTTCTTCCAGCACGATATGGAGAAAACGTTCCCGATCATCCAGCTTCACCTTCATAAGCATGTCGCTGAGAATGCTGAACAGATCATCCAGTCGTGAGGCCATGACCTTTGAGCGCAAAAACATCCATGCGGTGGTGTCCGTTGCACCGTAGATGCCGGAGGAGTAAAACGTTTCTTCGATGCCGCCGGTTTGTGATGCGATGCGTTGATTCAGTTCGATGTAGGTCTGATCACTCGTGCCCATTTCGGTTAAGGCTCGTGCGAATAGGGGCACCAGGGAGGTCAAGCGCGAGGGGAGGGTGTAGAGATTGAATCCGAGGTCCAGGTAGAGGATGCCATTCGTCGGTTGTTCGTGAATGATCAAATCAGTTTGCGCAACCTGGTCGATGATGCGCGGCACAGGAACGACGGTTTTGGCTACATCGCTGAGATGCAGTGAAGGCATCGTCGCGAGCGCCTCCTCGGTATCCGGCGTGAGCTGGAGGCTTTCCAGGTGTGCTGCATTCGCGGTAATGGCCTCAAGTTCTTCAGGGTTAAAGGCGTCACGCGCCTCTGACAAGCGTTGCGTCTCAGCTGCCGCTTCCGCGGCTCCCAGTACGGGGTCGGGGCGCAATACGAGTCGGGTCTGGTGCGGATTGTCCAATAGCCAGGTCTGGATCAGCTGCTCGAAATAGCGAGGATCCTTTTCGCAGGCTTGTCGAACTTCGTGGAGCAGGATCTCGAATTCGAGCGGCTTGATGGGGTCTTCATCATGCAGCCAGGTTACCAGGCTGCGCAACATCAGCACGAGGCCGCGCGGGTAGCTGCCCGTGTTATTTTCACGCAAGTTGAATTCAACGGTGTTGAAAGCCGCTTCGATCATTTGAGGCGCAAATCCGTCTTTGCAGATCTGTCGAAGTGTTGCATCAATCAGGTCGTGGACTTTTTCCTCGTCGCCTTCGGATACGCCTCGCAGACCGGTTGAAAAATACATCTCTCGAATCTGAGCATCCAGGCCAGCGCCCGTGACATCTTCCCCCAGCCCGCTTTCAATTAGCGCAACCCTCAGCGGAGAGGCCGGTGAACCGGTCAGTATATATGCCAGCAGGTTCATCGATAGATTCATGTGAAGATCCGTCGATGATCCCAATAGCCAGTTGGTGGTCACGAAGAGGTCTTCGTTGCCGGCGTAATGCTGCTCAACATGGCGGGGGGCGTCGAACCGGGGTTGCAGTGGTATCGGTTTCAGACCTTCAGCCGGGTCGAATTCCTGCAGATACGCATCCAGCCGATCCAGTCGCTCTCCGGGATCATCGTCGCCATAAAAATAGACAAGACTGTTGGCCGGGTGATATAAGCGTTTGTGGAAGTCCTCGAACGCTTCGTTGGTGAGCTCGGGTATATGAACCGGATTGCCGCCGCTGTCATGTCCGTAGGTCGTGTCCGGATAAAGGCTTTGTTGAGCCACTTCATACAGCAGACTGTCTGGAGATGAATAGACCCCTTTCATTTCATTGTAGACGACCCCCTTGTACTGGAGTTGTCCATCCTGATGTTCGTAGTGCCAGCCTTCCTGCTCGAAGACGTGGCGGCCCAGTCGGGGGAAGAAGACCGCATCGAGGTAGACGTCGACCAGGTTGTAAAAATCCTTCAAGTTTCGCGACGCCACGGGATAGACCGTTTTGTCCGAGTAGGTCATGGCGTTCATGAAGGTGTTCAGAGACGACTTCATCAATTCCTTGAACGGTTCCTTTACCGGATATTTGCGAGATCCACACAGAACCGAATGTTCGAGGATGTGTGCGACGCCGGTTGAATCATCCGGCGGCGTTTTGAAGGTGATTCCGAAGACTTTGTTGTCGTCGGTGTTTACCATAGAAAGAACACGGGCACCGGTTTTCTGGTGTCGGTAAAGTCTGGCCTCTGTATCGAATTCCTTGACGTACCGGTTTTCGACCAGCGTGAAAGCTGGGTGCTCGCTCATAAGGGGGGTCTCCGTTGGGATCGATCAGGCGAAATAGGCCGGCTCTTCACCGGGCTTCCATTTGATGTTGCAGCCAAGGCTGGGTTTCTGTTCCTCATTGGGCGCTTCACCCACCAGGAGTGCGTCGATCGCGGCACGAAGGTCCGCACCGGTAACCGGAATATCCGATTGGGGCCGGCTGTCGTCCAGCTGGCCCCGGTAAACGAGGCTGAAGTCTGCATCGAACAGGAAAAAATCCGGGGTGCAGGCAGCCGAATAGGCTTTGGCCATTTGCTGATGCTCGTCGAAGAGATACGGAAATGTGAATCCGTTTTTGTTGGCCTGCTCGATCAGTTTCTCCGGAGCATCATCGGGATAATGCTCCACATCGTTGGAGGAAATGGCAACGATACCCAGGCCTTGGGGGATGTAATCTGTACCCAGAGCAGCGAGCGCCTCGTCGATATGCTTTACGAACGGGCAGTGGGCGCAGATGAACATCGTGAGCAGGCCTTTCCGGCCTCCGAAATCGCCGAGGGTGACTCGGTTGCCCGAAATTACATCGATCAGTTGGAAATCCGGGGCTTTAGTACCCAGCTCCAGCATTGTTGAAAGCGTCTTTACCATGATTTAGTTCCTGAAAATTTGTTGTCTTCAGCCCGTTAGAAAGGAGATGAATCTAGATGCGGGTGCCGGCTTTATCAAGTGATAAGATGCAGGCGATGCGCGTGAGGAGCACGCACACCGCTACCCGCCAAGGCCTCGTAGAATGCGTTCGGCTTGCCACTTTCCGCCTATTCGAGCGATCCACAAGCAAAGGCCCCGGATCATCCTGGGGCCGTTGGCCTGTTCGCCTACGGGGTTACTTCAGCGACGCTATCTTTCCCAGGAAAGTTTTTGTCGAGGGGGAGGGTGACCGCTCCAGTCGCTGCCCATTCCGTACCCCGTTGCAGGGTGTTGTAAAAGCCGACACAGCGCATGGAATAGTCGGCGTGGCCCATGGGCGTATGGAAGACGCGTCCTTTGCCATATTGAATGCAGAGCATCATCGGTTCATGCTTTTTACTTTTTTCGCTCCACGCCGTGGCGAGGACGGTTACATTTTCTGCCGGGCCCCGGAGCGAGTCGTACAGCTCGTCTTTCATATGCTTCCATTCCGTGGGCATGCCCTTGGTGATTGGATGGTTTGCATCGCGAATGGTTACGGTGAATTCGTGCTGGGGACCGTGGCTGCCGCCACCACCTTTTGAGTTGTCTCTCAGAAATTCGCCATCCTTGAAATACAGGTAAGGTCCGCTGGTTTCGTTGCGTCCACCCCAGCCGCCGAGGGCGATCATCTTGTTGTACTCCTCCCATTTTCCAAAGGAATTGTCTGCCGCATGAATGACCACCAGCGCGCCACCATTTTTAACATAATCGACGAAGGCTTTTTGCGTCTGCTCAGACCACATAGCGCCGTTGTAGTTGCTCACGATCACGTCGTGCTTACTGAAGTCCGGATTCCATCCCGACATGTCCTGACCTTTTGCCGGGCTGGTGGCGACTTCGACCGTATACTTGCCGCAGCTTTCAAGCGCATGTCTCAGCACGGGAGTGGTGGCTTTCCAGTTATGATTGTTCTGGCCATCCAGGATAAGGGCCTTGATTTTATCTGCTGAGGCGAGCGGCAGGCTGAGGCAAACGGCAAAGGCGGAAAGAATAAGCTTTTTCATATACAACTCCAAGTGGGTTAACGTGGGCCGCAGTCTAGTCGAACTTTCTGGCTGGGGCAAGGCCATGCGTATCCGGTTTTTTCTGGTGATTCGGCGATGCATCAATCACTGTGAGAGCTAGCCTGTTTGCTCGCTGACCTAACTGGAGAACGCCATGAACCGTAGAGACCTGTTTAAAACCGCCGCCCTGGGCACCGTTGGAGTTACGCTCACCTCACAAGCGCAGGCTCCGAAGTCGGCCGCGGATCCGCATTTCAAGATCACCAACAACCGCATCAAGCAATCGGTGATGGGGTGGTGCTTCAAGCCCATGAGTGCCGCGGACCTCATTCCGCACTGTGCGGAAATTGGTCTGAAGGGGATCGAGGGCATCTCACCGAATGATTATCCGCTGGCAAAAGAGCACGGTCTGGAAATTTCGCTTGTCGGTTCACACAGTTTTAAAGACGGACCCGCTGATCCGGCGAAACATGACATGGTCGTGAAGAAAATGACCGAAGCGATCGACACCGCCAAAAAATTTGGCGCGAAACGGGTGATCACGTTCACGGGTTTCGTGGTGGATGGGATGGGACCTGAGCAGATGACCAAAAACTGCGTCGAAGGCTGGAAGAAAGTGGTGGGCTACGCCGAGAAGAACGACATTATCATCTGTTTCGAGCACCTCAATACCCGCGATGATACGCATCCGATGAAAGGTCACCCGGGCTACTTTGGTGATGACGTCGATCACTGCATTGAAATGATCAAGCAGGTCGATTCGCCGAACTTCAAGCTGCTGTTCGACATCTATCACGTATCGATCATGAACGGAGATGTCATCCGACGCATGCACGAGTACAAGGACTACATTGGGCATCTGCATACGGCGGGCAATCCCGGCCGTGCGGAACTGACCGATAATCAGGAGATCAATTATCCTGCGGTGATGAAGACCGCCTTGGAGATTGGCTTCGACGGCTTTGTCGCCCAGGAGTTTATACCCGTCTGGGACGACAAGATCCTGGCCCTGCGGCATGGCTGTGCCGTCTGTGATGTCTAGGCAATCGACTTGTGGCATGTTCTGCCCCTCACTTGACGCTGCTGGATCCTTCTGGTTTTGTCGATTCTTATGAACATATTGACGCGACTGTTTATCCTTCTTGCCTTCAGCTTATCCTGCCATCGCGGCCACGCGGAAAACTGGCCGGGATGGCGCGGACCGCGTGGGGATGGCAGCAGTCTCGATTCCAAGGTCGCGCTTGAGTGGGATGGCTCCAGTGGGAAAAACGTAAAATGGAAAATCGCCATTCCTGGTCGGAGCCACTCTTCTCCCGTGATCTGGGGAGATCGCATCTTTCTCGTGACCGCAGATGCAAAGACCCAGGAGCGGAGCCTGTTGTGCCTGGATCGTGTATCGGGTGAAATCCTCTGGACCCGTGTTGTCCTCGTTGCGCCATTCGAACAGATCCATCGATTGAACACCCGTGCTTCGAGTACGCCCGCTACCGACGGGGAACGGGTGTATGTGAGCTTCCTCGATAAGGAGCACATGTATGTTGCCGCCTATGATTTTGATGGGGATAAACAATGGGATGCGCGTCCGGGCGTTTTCTCCAGTCGTCATGGGTACTGCTCAAGTCCGGTGCTGTGGAATGGAAAGGTCATCGTCAACGGCGACCATGATGGTCCCGCCTATCTGGTTGCCTTGAACAAAGCCTCAGGTGAGACGCTGTGGAAGACCGAGCGACCCAATAACGTGCGTAGCTATTGCGCCCCCATTATCCGCCAGATCGAAGGTCGGAATCAGCTGATTCTCAGCGGGAGTAAAAGCGTCGCCAGTTTTGACCCCGATACGGGAAAGCAGCATTGGGTCATCGATGGCCCCACGGAGCAATATGTGGCTTCGATGGTTTATAATAAAGGGCTGCTGCTCATGACCGCAGGATTTCCGGACCATCATATCCTGGCCATCGACCCCACGGGCATCGGCAATGTTACCCAGACCCACATCAAGTGGCGTACGATTAAGGGGTGCTCTTATGTTCCCAGTCCGGCAGCCGTGGACGATTACTTTCTTGTCGTGGCCGATAATGGCATTGCGAGTTGTTTCGATGCGCTTTCAGGGGAGCGGCACTGGATGGAACGTCTGGAGAGCCACTACAGCGCCTCCACGATGAATGCCAACGGGCTTTGTTACTTTAATGCGGACAACGGCATCACCACGATCGTCAAGCCAGGGAAGACCCTGGAAGTCATTGCCCGAAATGATCTCGGCGAGGAAATGTTTGCCTCCCCAGCCGTCTATAAGGATGAATTGTATCTTCGCGGTGCACATCATTTATTCTGCATTCAGCCCGCCCGCTGACCATCCCCGGTCGCCCGCTCCAGCCCGGGTTCTTCGCACAGAGCTCCGCTTGTAAAAGGGAAGTAAAAACGTTGGCCGCGGTCAAAAAAACGGCGACCCCTCCACAAAAATCGCATGGATTTTGTATCGCGACGCCGGTTTCCATTCCGTAAGGTTCATGCATTCAATCCTGAACATGGAGAAGGCTGATGGCAGAAGACTTTAAGATGAACGATTCGAGTGATCCCCTTACTGAGCCCGCAGGCTATGTGCCTCCTTCCAGCGCGACGTTTGCCGATGAGGCACCCAAGGACGATGTCGCTGCCATCGACGAGCTGCGGGAGACCGCGCAGGCCATCCGCAAGGAGATCGCCAAGGTCATTATCGGCCAGGATGAGGTCATCGAAAAGCTGATGATCTGTCTGATGGCCCGGGGGCATGCACTCTTGATGGGCGTCCCCGGTTTGGCGAAAACCCTGCTCATCAGCACGCTCAGCGAAGCGATGTCCCTGAGCTTTAACCGCATCCAGTTCACGCCGGACCTGATGCCATCCGACATCACCGGCACCGACATTCTTCAGGAGGTCGAAGATGGGCGCCGGGTGTTTGAATTTCAAAAGGGTCCGGTCTTCGCAAACATCGTGCTCGCGGATGAGATCAACCGCACACCGCCTAAAACGCAGGCCGCCTTGCTTCAGGCGATGCAGGAGAACAATATCACGGCAGGGAATCATCATTTCACCCTGGAAAAACCCTTCTTCGTGCTCGCCACGCAAAACCCCATCGAACAGGAGGGAACCTATCCCTTGCCGGAAGCGCAGCTCGACCGCTTCATGTTCCTGATCGAGGTGCATTATCCCAGCGAAGAGGAGGAGTTGCGCATTGCCCGTGAAACCACGGGCGGATACAAGGCGACGATTAACCACGTGATCGATGGCCAAAAAATTCTCGCCTTCCAGGACGTGGTCCGCCGCGTGCCGGTCTCCGATCACGTCTACGATTACATCGTGAAACTCGTTCGGGCCTCTCGCCCCCGCCTGGAAAGCAGTCCGGAGTGGGTGAAGAGCTGGGTCGCCTGGGGCGCCGGTCCGCGCGCGGTGCAAAATCTGGTACTCGGCGCGAAAGCGCGTGCTGTTTTGCGTGGATCCTACCTGGTCCAGTTGGAAGACGTCGATGCGGTTGCGGTTCCCGTACTCCAGCACCGTATCATCACGAATTTTCATGCGGAATCCGAAGGCATCACCAGCAAAGATGTGATCCAGCGCATGATGGATGAATTGAAGGAGGACTGAGCGATTGGCCGCGTTTACTCAGCGTGACTTTCTGGACTCGGGTGTCCTGAGTCGCTTGTCGCGGATCGTCTTGAATGCGCGACAACCGATGCTCGGGACGGTAACGGGTATTCACAAGAGCGCCGCGCGTGGCTCCAGTGTCGAATTTGCAGAGTATCGCAAGTACGTTCCCGGCGATGACATCAAGCACATTGACTGGCAGGTATATGCCCGTTCGGATCGTTTTTACATCAAGGAGTTTGAAGCCGATACGAATCTGCGTTGTTACATCGTGCTCGATTGCAGCGCGAGCATGCAGTTTGAAGGCGAGCATGGCAGCAAGTTTGACTACGCTCGAAAGCTGGCTGCAACCCTCGCGTACATGCTGGTGCACCAGGGAGATGGCGTCGGCTTGACCGCCTTTAATGACAAGGTGTGTGAAGACATCCCGCCCCGACGATCACCCACGCATCTGAAAAGTATCTTCGACATCATGGGTAAAATGACGCCTACCGGAAAATCGGCCATCGTGGATACAATCCATAAACTGGCCGAGAAAATCAGTCGTCGTGCATTCGTCATCGTCTTCTCCGACCTCTTTACCGACATCGACCCCTTGTTGGATGCCTTTCAGCACATGCGTTTCCGCAAACACGACCTCTCGGTCTTTCACCTCCTGGATCAGCAGGAAGTCGACTTCGAGTTCGATCGGCCGATTCGGTTTGTGGATATGGAAAGTTCCTTCGACCTGATCACGGACCCGTCCATGATCAAGGGGGGGTATCGGAAGGCGCTGGACCAGTACCTGGAGGCGATGCAGAAGGGCTGTCGGGAATTCGGGGTGGATTATCAGCGTGTCATTACCTCCGCGGACTATGAAAAAGTGCTGTCCTCCTTCCTCCTCGAAAGAGTGAACCGCAAGAAAAGCGGCCGGAAATAGCATGAGCTTTCTGAATCCGGTTATCCTGCCGCTGCTGCTCTTAGCCTCGCTGCCGATTATTATTCACCTGCTGAATCGCCTGCGATATCGCTCGGTCAAGTGGGCCGCGATCATGTTCCTGATTGCGGCCAATCGGAGTTCAACCAAGCATGCCCGTTTGCGGCATTACCTGATCCTAGGCTGTCGCTGTTTGTTGCTCCTGTTCTTCCTACTCGCCCTGGCTCGTCCCATGATCGGTGGCTGGCTGGGTGGGCACTTCGCTGGCGCTCCGGATACCGTCTTGATTCTGCTGGATCGTTCGGCAAGCATGGAGAGCACTGATCCCCGACTGCAGATGAGCAAGCGGGCCCGAGCGATTCAGTTATTCCGAGAGGCCGAAGGCCTTATGCGAGGCAAGAGCCGCTACGTCCTGGTAGAAAATGTCCTGCGTGAGCCGAGGGAAATAAGTGGGCCTGGAGAGCTGGAAGACTACCTGATGGCGTCGGCGACCGATACGGCGGCTGACATCCCGGCCATGCTCAACGCCGCCGCCGAGTACATCGTCAATAATCCCGAAGGCCGTACAGAGATTTGGATGGCATCGGATATGCAGGCCAGCAACTGGCTGA
>JBLIND010000070.1:0-20050 GCA_047639095.1 Candidatus Omnitrophota bacterium
TCTCATATTACCCCCCGGCCCAACCGACGTGGCCACAATCGAATTCCAGGATGCCCAGGGAGCCCCTCTTAAACGCTGGAACTTTTCTAAGTAGGATAGGTGTAAGCCTTGCGCCGAGGCACGAGGCGCTTGGCATTACCTGTCCCCCGCTGGCTATGAACAGGTGCCCCGTCGCATCACAAGATCTTCGTAGACGTAGTCCGTCGATTGGGGGAAGGGTCTGAAATTCGCAATGATATGAGATGCTTCCTTATCTGCCCTGTATTAGCATACTACAGAGGATCGAAGAATCGCATAAGGATGTAAACGGAAGAGATGAATGCTGCGATGTACGGGTTGCCAACTATTCTACCAAAGAAAATGAACTATGTTTGGAGGACAGGTAACGGCCATGCCTTGGTCGCTCAGGCTCCCGCCGCAAGGTCTTTTACCTATCCTGCTTTTTCACGAGGTCTGTTGTTGCTGGGTTCTCGATCCCATGGGACATTCGCTCGATGCACACCATTTTCATAAAACTTTTGCTCCTGCTCCTGTTTGTGCCGGGCCTTTTTGCTGCTCGGCCCAATATCGTGTTCATCCTGGCCGACGATCTGGGTTGGAGCGATAGCACGCTGTACGGGACGACGGACTTTTACCAGACTCCGAACCTGGAACGCCTTGCGAAGAGTGGGATGACCTTTACCCGCGCCTATGCGGCCAGTCCCTTATGTTCACCGACGCGTGCGAGCATCCTGACCGGCCTCAATCCGGCGCGCATCGGAATCACGGCGCCGAATTGCCATACACCGGAAGTTTTGTTGAAACCCAGCGTTTCCAGCAAGGCCGCACCGCATGTGAAAACCCTCGTGTGCAAGAGCGTCACCCGATTCGACACCCACTATTACACCTTGGCAGAACGCCTTAAGGCCGAGGGTTACGCGACGGCGCATTTTGGCAAATGGCATCTCGGACCGGAGCCCTACAGCCCGCTCGAACACGGATTCGACGTGGACATCCCGCATTGGCACGGACCCGGGCCCGCGGGCAGTTTTGTCGCGCCCTGGAAGTTTTCCACCTTCAAGGAGAAGGTGCCCCAGGAACACATCGAAGATCGTATGGCGGATGAAGCGGTCGCGTTTATCGAAGCGCACAAGGACGAGCCTTTCTTTTTGAATTACTGGCAGTTCTCCGTGCATGCGCCCTTTGATGCCAAGGTCTCTCTGGTCAAAAAGTACAAAAAGCTCGCGGATCCAAATGATGCTCAACGCAGTCCAACCTATGCGGCGATGGTAGAATCCATGGACGATGGCGTTGGAACCCTGCTGGATGCCCTCGACCGATTGGGCCTTGCTGAGAATACCCTGGTGATCTTTTTCTCGGACAACGGAGGCAATACGTACAATACCGTGGACGAGACTGCGCCGACGAGTAATGATCCCTTGCGCGGCGGCAAGGCGACTATGTATGAGGGCGGGATCCGCGTGCCCTGCGTGGTCCGCTGGCCGGGTCATGTGAAGCCCGCCAGTCGCAGCGATGCCGTGATTCAGAGTGTCGATTTTTACCCCACGATTCTAGAGATGCTCGACCTGAAGCCTGCGGACGATCAAGCCTTTGATGGGGTCAGTATTGTGCCCGCTCTCCGTGGTCAGGCCCTGGACCGAGAAGCCCTTTACACCTATTTCCCGCATCACCCGGGGGTGCCGGACAACCTGCCACCGTCGGTGAGCGTGCACCAGGGTGACTGGAAATTGATCCGGCTTTTCTACGATGTTGATTCGCAGACACACGGGTATCGTCTGTACAATTTGAAGGACGACATCGGCGAGCAACACAATCTCGCCGCGGCTTTTCCAGAGCGGGTGCAACAGATGGATGCCCTGCTGGATCAATTTCTAAGCGATACCCGTGCGGTCCTGCCCAAGCCCAACCCCGCGTATGATCCGAATCATTCAAAGGCATCGGTCAATATGGCCCGCGAGTCCGCCGGCTGGAAGGTTAATAGCCAGGTCGAGCTGGCGTTCAATGGAGGATCGATGATCCTTACCAGCACCGGGAATGATCCGCATCTGAGTTATGCTTTTACCCGACCCTTCGGGGCGGGCGACTTCGTCTGGGAGGTCGAGCTGCTGTCAGACGTCGGCGGCCAGGGACAGCTGTTCTGGTTGGAGCAGGGGGGGCACCCAGGTTTTGCGCGCGAAAGAAGCAAAAGCTTCTCCATTCAAAAAGATGCGACGGGTCAAACCCTTCGCGTTTCCTTTTCCACGACGCAGCCGCTCAGGGCGCTGCGCTTTGATCCTTCCCGAGCCAAAGGCTTGGTGCGCGTATCGTCCATGAAATTGAGCAAGGGTGGCGGAACGCTCCTGCACCGATGGTCGTTTAAGTAGTCGATCGATGCTTACTGCTGCTTGGCTAAATCGTTCAGCATATCGAGCAGTTCGCGCACGATGATTTCCGAGGCATCTTTCTGCACGACATTGGTGCCGAGCCACGTTTCGTAGCCACCGAGTTTATGCTGCTTCGGCGTCGGCAAGTAGCCGTGTCGACCGTTGGCGAGACCGATGACCATGGTTTGTGCAAAGGGACTTCGCTCTTTCAGCTCAAGGCCGATTTCCACCAGGGTCTCGAAGGGGATCGCGCACACCGCAAAATTCCCGATCCGGAGAGCCTGGAGTTTCACGTTTAACGTTTCTTCCCGCTCGGCTGCCTTGATGGTGCGCCGCGCATAGTGGTCCGCCAGCCGAGGAAGCTTGGCCAATTCCTCGGGATCGGTAATTCGGGCGATCGCTTTTGCCTTATCCAACTGCTCGGCGGTGGGCTTGCGATAGTTGAGTGAGAGTTCGCGTTCAACCATGCCCAACGTTGCATCCTTCTGATAGGTCTTGATTTTCCCGGTGGCCAGCCATGCGGTGTCGGCAGCCTTCTGCGCGACGATGCGAATTTGCTCGTAGGGTTCCCGAGGAGGACGATTCACCAGAAAGGGGATATTGTTGATGTCACCCGAGGCCCCGTTGGACATCATGGCGACGAAGTGTTCTCCGGCGCGCATCCGTATCGGCATCAGTCGCGCGAACTCGCCGTAGTAGTCCGCAGAGATTTTGCCGCGGGGCACGCCACCGACGTAGTGAAGGGCGTAATTGGCGAAGAGGCATAGCGGTTTATTCCGCGCATCGCGTACAGAGAGAACCGTCAGGTCCGGATCGGTTGGACCCGCGGGTCGATCCAACACGGTTGCACTCGTGCCCGGATTCATTTTCACCTCATCCATTTCACCAAAAGGATTGAGCGGCATCTGCCCTGGCTTCAGGTGCCAACGTCGATTGAACACTTCATCGCCCAGTGGCTGCGCTGCGGCCCCTGCGGAGGCCGGTTGTAAACGGGATGCGGCCTGGATGATCGACTCCGCGATACCGGCAATCAGATGTTTACGATAGGCGACAGCTGGGGCCGGGCCGTCGGTGGTGTTGGACGGGGGTGCGCTATGGGTATGGGTTGAGCTGATGAGCATGCGGTTAACGGGAATGTTCGTCTCCTGTGCGGCGATGGCCTTGGCCTCTTCGAGGACCTCTGGCGCGACGCCAAGGCTGTCTACAACGACCATGGCCAGTCGGGTCGTGCCATCGTCGAGTACGAGTGCCCGTGCGTGGAGTGGATCATGCACCTGCTGGGCTTCGTTGCCTCGAAATCCTCCCGGCATATTGATGGGGAATTCCGTGGGCGAAATGTCCACGGCTGCAGCACCTGCCCGGAGCGCCGTTTGTTGCTGGGCCGAACAGGTCAGGGTCGCACACAAAAGCATGGTCCTAAAGAGGTGTTTCATATGTCTATTCTATGTGGATTCACTGGGCGTGACAAGCGTCGGTCAATTCGATGCGACAGGTTGGGAGACGTTTATAAATCTTTTTCGGTCGGCGGAAATCGCTTTCGTGAATCGCTGTTCACGGGTTTTCCGGTGCGGAGGTTCCACCATTCACCGGCCCGCTCCTCATTGTATTGCGGATTCACAATCGGCATGCGGGCGATGACTTGGCTACGCCATTTCCCCAGCTTTTGTTTCAGGTCCACCATGCGGCCATTTTTTTCTACCGCCAGATTTGTGGTTTCTCCGAGATCATTCGCCAGGTTGTAGAGTTCAACATCGCCCGTGCCGTCCAGGTATTCGATCAGTTTCCATTCGCGTTCGCGAATACTGCTCGCGGGTCGGTCATGATGATAGTGTGGGTAATGCCAGTGCAGCGCATTTCGCGCCAGGGTGGATGACGCATCTTTGAACAGAAGCGTCAGGCTGAGTCCGTCGATCGTCTGGTGTGCGGGCAATGCGCCCTGGGCCAGGTCGACGAAGGTGGGGTAAAAGTCGTAGCTGATCGTCGGCTCGTCGCAGACGGTTCCGGGTTTGATCATGGGTGGATATTTTACAATGAGCGGTACACGAACGCCGCCTTCGTGCAGCGAACCTTTCTCGCCATTCAGGGGAGCCTGGCTGGCCACGTTGTCATCGGCCTGCGCGCGATAATCGTAGCGACGATGCAAGCCGCCATTGTCGGAGGTGAATACGATGAGCGTGTTCTGGGTCAAGCCTTCCGCCTCGACCGCATCGACGATCCGCCCGACCATGTCGTCGCAATGTTCGATCATCGCCGCATAGATCGGATGCGGGAGTTCAAGCCCGGCGGCTGCGGCCTTCTTTGTATACTTCTCGACCTTCTCCGACATGGCCCCGAGCGGAATGTGTACGGCAAAAGGAGAGAGCATCAGGAAAAAGGGTCGGTCCTTGTGCTGTCGGATAAAATCCACACTGAGGTCCGCTTCGAAGTCCGTGCGATACTGCCCGGCTTTGGGTTTGAGATCGTTGCGACCTTGTACCCGGAATTTTCCCGGCAGATGCGGCCCCCCGATCACGGCAGAAAAGTCGTAGCCCTGCTGATCCGGTTGAAAGGCCGCGCCGGTTCCCAGGTGCCACTTGCCGATATACCCGGTGGTATAGCCCGCGGTTTTCAGCGACTCCGCGACGGTGATCGTATCCAGCGGCAAAGCCATCGTCGTCTGTGGTGTGATCACCCGTTCGAAGGGCCTCCAGTGTCCGGGAATATGGGCGGTGATGCCGATGCGGGCCTGGTTCTGACCGGATTGCACGGCACAGCGCGTCGGCGAACAGACGGCGCCCGCTGCGTAGAAGTCGGTAAAGCGCATGCCTTCTTTCGCGAGGCGGTCAATCCGCGGGGTTTCTACGATCTCGTTTCCGTAACAACCGAGGTCCTTCCAGCCGAGATCATCGATGAAGATGAAAACGATATTGGGTTGGTTCGTGGCGGCGAAGACGGTGCTCAGGCCGATGAGTACACTGGCGGTGAGTGATTTGAGGTGCTTCATAAATAAGATCCGGGGGCTAGGCTAAAACGTCTTGAATGACCCGCCCGTGTACGTCCGTCAAGCGTCGATCAAAACCGTTGTGATACCAGGAGAGTCGATTGTAATCCAAGCCGAGCAGGTGCAGCACCGTACTGTAAAACTCCCAAATTGAAGTGGGATTGTCCTGCGCGCGTCGACCGAAATCATCGGTGCTGCCATAACTCGTACCCGCTTTGACACCGGCGCCCATCATCCAGAGGGTAAACCCATCCGGATTGTGATCACGGCCCTCCTTGCCGACTTGTCGGGTCGGCATGCGACCAAATTCGGAGGTCCACAACACCAGGGTGTCATCCAGTAAGCCGCGCTGTTTCATGTCCGTAAGCAAGGCCGCCGTCGGTTGATCAAAAATTGGCAGGTGTCGCTCGTAGTCGCTCTTCAGGGTTTTATGCGCATCCCAGTTGAGCTTGCCATCCACGCCGCTGGCGCGGGACGCACAGTAGAGGTTCACATAGCGGACGCCGCGCTCCAGCAGGCGGCGTGCTAGCAGGCAGTTTTCTGCATAGGCCGCCTTGAGCGGATTGGAGGAATCTGTTCCGTACAGTTGATGGATGTGGGCAGGTTCGGTTTTGAACTCACTGACTTCCGGGGCCGAAAGCTGCATGCGTGCGGCAAGCGCATAGGCGCTCATGCGTGCCTGCAAGTCGCTTTCCGCTTCGCGTTCCGAGGCGTGCCGTTCATTCAGGAAGTTGAGAAACGCACGGGTGCCTTTTTCTTCGGCCGCTCCGATGGCTTGGGGGGGCTGCAGGTTCCGAATGGGTTGATGCGCCGCCATGACCAGGGCCTGGTGTTTCGCGGGCAGGAATCCGTTGCTCCAATTGGCTTTGCCATTTGGCGGCTCTCCCCGGATATCGGGAATCGCAACATAGGTCGGCAAGTTGTCGTTGGTACTGCCCAGCGCATAACTCAGCCAGGCACCCGCACTCGGAAAGCCTTCGGTGGCATGACCCGTGTTTACGAAGACGCAACCCGGGCCGTGCGTATTGGTTTTCGATGACATGCCATGCAGGAAAGCCATGTCGTCCACGTGCTGGGCCATGTGAGGCAGCATGGATGAAATCATTTTGCCACTCTTGCCGGCCGGAACAAAAGGCCAGGGGCTTTTCATCAGCGGGCCATTTTTGCCCTGGAACGAAACCATGTTCTCTTCGCCGGGGAGGGGTTGCCCATCCATCTTTTCCAGCATGGGTTTGTGATCCCAGAGATCCATGTGCGAGGCCGCGCCCGGACAGAAGATCTGCAGCACCCGTTTAGCGCGGGCGGGGTGGTGAGGGATGCCTTGACCCGGTGCCCACTCGGGTGCGTTACGCGCGAGCAGGTTGGTGAGGCCCACCCCCATCAAGCCGGTGGTGATGTTGCCTAAAAAGTGGCGGCGATGCAGTTCGTCAGATGGGTTCATGGCTTAATCGAGGTAGATGAGTTCGCTGGAATTCAAGATCGCCCGACAAAAGGCACGGTGTCCGTGGGTGTTGATCGCCTGTACGGAAGCGGCGAGCTCCACCGGGGTGGGGGCTCGTTGATAGACGCGTTGAAAAGCGGATTGCGTCTGCTCGATGACGGATTCACCGGTGAGCTGCTCTGCGAGGCCTTCCGCCATGTCGACGGTAAAGGCATGGTTGAGCATGGTCAGGGCCTGAAGCGGGGTGGTGGTTGCGACCCGGCGCGGGGCGGAGTAGGCACAGTCCGGTTGATCAAAGTCCGTCATCAGGTCGATGACCGAAGCCCGCGCATTCTGGTGATACACCGCCCGGCGATAGGTTTCGGGTCCGTGTACGTCGAGGGGGACATAGGTCGCAACGTTGTCCTGCTGATAATCATACAGCCGGAAGCCCGCGCCGCCCATGGCTGGATTGAGTTTCCCGGCCAGGACCAGGAACGTATCGCGAATCTCCTCTGCGTCCAGGCGACGGGGAGGAAAGCGCCAGAGGAGACGGCTGTCGCCATCGATTTTTGCGGCGTCCTCCTGCCATTGGGAACCTTGTTGATAGGCGGCGGAGGTCATGATCAGCCGATGCAGCGGCTTGATGCGCCATCCAGATTCCTTGAGTTTCACCGCGAGGAAATCGAGCAGCTCCGGATGCGAGGGGCGTCCGCCCATGTAACCCAGGTCATTGGGACTGTCCACGATCCCGGTGCCGAAATGCTGTTGCCAGATGCGGTTGGCGAGGACGCGTTGGGTCAGCGCATTTTCCGGCGCGGTGATCCACTCCGCCAGCGCCCTGCGACGCTCCGCCTCCGAGGCCTGATTCTCCAGTTGGTATGGGTTGGTGATTTCGCTCAAGGTCGACAAGCTGGCGGCCTTCACCTCTACACCTTTCTTTTGCGGATTGCCCCCGAGGAATACGTGAAAGGGTCCGGGCGCGGCCCCGTGTTTGCCGATCCATGCCGACGTAAAATCGGGGAGGGCGGCCAGTTTTTGTACAATCTCTGCCAGCTCGTTGGCATTGCGTTCCTGTGCGGCCTGATCCAGCGGCTGATGGTCTTTCGGAGTCACCACCTGCCAGGTTTTGCCATCGAGGGAGGTTTCGATTCGGTACCTGCTGGGAGTGCGGTCCGCATATTTCTTCGTGCGATCGCGCGCCCATTGGATGCGCGAAATCCGTGCGGGTTCATTCCATGCAAGGGCGACCCAGCCTTCCCCTTGTTCATTGGAAATCCACGAGTGGTCGTTGCCGTACTTGCCATCGTTGATATGCGCCAGCCGGTGCTTTGGATTGTTTGGGTAATTGCCGGATGAGCTCGGCGTGCCACCGAGGGCGATGTTTTTGCCTTCGGGTCCGTCCGTCCAGATTTCCAACTCATCGATGCAGGGCTCGATCCCGTTGTCGGTGGCTTCGATAGTGAAGCGTAGCGCTTTCGCAGTGACGGGCTGAAAGCGTTCGTCGTTCCCTGCGCTGGAGGAGTTCGTGGGATGCAACGCGAGCAAGGCGTCCTTCCGAGCCTGCAGGGGTTTGCGTAAGGCCTCGCGCTCCTTGCGCTGGGCTGCGGTCGCCAGCTGAGCCTGCCCGTGGCTCGTTCCGGAAAAAGTCGCGTACAAGCCGTAGTAGTCCTCGGACGTGATGGGGTCAAACTTGTGATCGTGACAACGGGCACAGCCCACGGTCATCCCCAGGAAGGCCTCGCTCGTAGCGCGAATCATCTCGTCCATTTTGTCTGCGCGAATCTGGGCGGCCTGAACCGCATCCTGATTCCCGACGTTGTCATAGGGGCCGGCCACCAGGAAGGCGCTACCCATGAGGGCATCCGGGTCGTCCTGGCTGAGGACATCGCCCGCGAGATGTTCCTGCATCAATCGATCAAAGGGCTTGTCGTCGTTGAGTGAGCGAATGATGTAATCGCGGAAGGGCCAGAGGTCATTGATGATCACATTGCGCTCGTAGCCGTTGCTCTCGCCGAAGCGCACGACATCCAGCCAGTGGCGTCCCCAGCGTTCCCCGTAGTGCGGCGAAGCGAGCAGGCGGTCGACCAACTTTTCATACGCCGTGGGATCGTTATCCTGTTCGAATGCCGCAACTTCTTCGGGGGTCGGGGGCAGTCCGGTTAAATCGTAGGTCGCGCGCCGTATGAGGATCCGCCGATTTGCGGGCGCGTTCATGCTCAAGCCCTGCTCGGCAAGCCGAGTGCGGATAAAGCCGTCGATTGAATCGGATGGCGTGCTTTCGCGAAGCGGTCGATACGCCCACCAGTTCTTGTCGGACTTGGAAGCCTCTTTCAACACCACGCCTTCGGGCCAGGGGGCACCGGCGCTGATCCATCGGCGCAGCACATCGACTTCCTGTTCAGTCAAGGCTTCACCTTCTTCGGGCATGTCCGGCGCTTCACCCGCGGGACCGGCCAGAACCACATTGAGCAACAGGCTTTGTTCGGGTTTTCCGGGAACCAGAAGCGGATCCTTGTGCGTGAGCATGGCCTCCCGGGTGTGCAGAGTCACTTTACCTTTCAGCAGGTTGGGATTGTGACAGCTCAGGCATTTGCGCTCCAAGAGCGGGCGCAGGTCCTGGTTGAAATCGACGGGTGCGTCGTCGGTCAGCGCCAAGCCTGTGCGCGTGGCGCACAGGAAACACAGGAGGATACAGATCGTTACACGCATGCACGTTTATACTGCATGCATCGGCGAAAGTCATTCTTCGTTATTTTGATGTACGCCGATGCGCACATAGATGCGCCCCAGATTTCCACTGATGCCATCCGCCAAGTCGACGGTCTGCTTGTCGATATCCTGCATGAGCGTAAGCCCATCGCCGATTTGTTCGGGCAAGGTGTGCCAGGTCGCCAGGTCTTCCGACCAGCTGACGACATAGAGGCGTGCGGTGACACTCGGCCAGGAAACTGAGAAGCTGCTGCTCGCATTCGCCAGGTCGATGACCCGGAGGACCTCAGACGGATTCCCGGGATCTGTGCCAGCAATAAATTCATGGTAGCTATTTGCCCCATCCAGATCCAGGTCCAGTACCGCGTCCTTGGGAGCATCTGGATTCAGATTGAAGGTGCGCTCGTAGGCATTGGGCAGGGAGTCCCCATCGTTATCGGGAATCCGCGGGTGCAGCACGCTGGTGGTCGACACGCGCAGGCGATCCAGCGCGTCAAGTAAGTCCGAACTCGTCTGTTGGAGCAGCTTGGTCCGGATGTCGGCTTCGTTGGTCAAACCCTTGATGAGATTGGTATCCTCGCCGAGGTCCTGTGCCTGGTGAAACAATTGTTTCGGCGTTCCGCGATTCACGCCCTGCGCATTTGCAATATTTACGTCCTCGGAATCCCATGAACTCGAATTGCCTCCGCCCGTTGCATCGATAAATTTCCAGCCATTGATCGTCTTGATGCCGAGGTCGCCGCGAATCGATGCCACCGCGATGCCCTGTCGCTGGGGGAGGGGTTTCTGTTGGCCGCGCAGCAGGTTCAGAAAGCTCTCCCCATCCGGAGCGACATGGTCAGGTAGCTCCGCGCCGAGGTAAGCGGCAACCGTAGCAAAGATGTCACCCTGCCAGATCAGGTCGCTCACCTTTAAACCTGCCGCCGCCTGACCCGGCCAGCGGACCACAAAAGGCACACGCGTTCCGCCATCCCAGACATCGCGTTTGTTTCCGCGCAAGGGGCCGTTGGGATCAAAGCCAAAATTGATGCTCTGGCTCATTGCGGTGTTTTCCGGGCCGTTGTCACTGGTCAGGATGACCACGGTGTTGCTGTAGAATCCGTTCTGGTCAATCGCATCGATGATGCGCCCGATCCGGTCGTCGACCTCGGGGATCCAGTCGCCGTAGTAAAAACCTTTGGCGCTGTTGGTCCCGATGAACGGCTGCGTCAAGGCCCAGGGCAGGTGAGGGGAATACAGGGCCACGTACGCGAGAAAGGGATCGGTATCACCCGTGGTCGCGCGATCCGCGAGGTAGTCCTCGACCTGGGTGATCATGAAAGGGCCTGCATCGACCTGGCGATAGGATGGATCGCCGAGGCTGGCGCGTGAGTCTGTGTTTCCCACGACGGATCCATTCAGGGCACCGGAGGTGAAGTAGGTGAAAGGATCCGCATTGGTGGCATCACGAAACCCGCCCGCTCCGGCATTCAAACTGGTGTCCCAGAATTGTTGCCGGTCATTTTCCAGGTAGACGTAGGGTCCGAAATTAATCGTTGTCGATAGCCCTCGGAAAATATCGAATCCGTGATCGACCGCGTGATTCTCCACGCGCCGTGCCCAGTCGACGGTCGCGGGATCGGTAGGGTTCCCCATGATCCGCGTGTTGGTACCGCGCTGGTACCAGTTGCCGCCCAGGTGCCATTTGCCAAAGGCCGCCGTATCGTAGTTTTGCGTCTTGAGGAACTCGGCTATCGTGGTGTCGCTGAGTCGGGGGATTTCCGGTATCGGTCCGGCGCCGTAATGGCTGGAAATTCCGTTAAAGGCCCGCCAGTTGTATTGCCCCGTGAGCAAGGCGTAGCGGCTCGGTGTGCAGACGCCATTACTCGAGTGAGCCTGGGTGAACAGTACGCCTTGGTTCGCGAGAGCGTTCATGTGAGGCGTGACGGCCGGACTGCGGGTGCCAAAAAGGTCCCCATACGCAGACATGTCGCCGAAGCCCATGTCATCTGCATAGATGATGACCACGTTGGGCCGTGTGGGAAGGGGGGTGTGATCGGGGCAGTCGTTCGGATCAGTCGGGTTGGAGCCGAAAGCTGTTTCGGCTTCATCGCGATAGCTGTCGCCATCCGTATCGACGAAGGGAAAGAGCGGGCCGGTGTTCGGTGGGGGCACATTGGGATTGGTGCTGTTGGTAATTTCCTGGCCATCGCTCGTGCCGTCCCCATCGCTGTCCGGATTGAGGGGGTCGGTGGGCTCCCCCGGGGGCGTGCCCAGCGTGTTGGCCTGCCATGGATTGAGCGTTCCCGCCAGCTCATCGCCGTCCTTGAGCCCGTCATCATCGCTGTCACTATCCTGTGGGTCCGTTCCGGCTCGAAATTCTTCGAGGTTGGTTAGTCCATCGGGTCCACCCACGGTGTCGTTGTCGATTGCTGCGTCGGCGGGATCATTTTTGTTGAGTTCGTTGGCATCCTCGTAGCCATCCGGCATGCCGTCCATGTCCAGGTCGCCGTCGATGTAAGCGCTGATCCGGCCGACCCTGAACGTGCTGCCGCCATCGCCCTGGGTGGTAAAGGCCACGCGCATGGCCGTGGAGAAATCGCTGTAGTCAAATGGCACGTCGGCCCAGGCACCGGTACCTCCCGTGATCGCCGCACCGCCAGCGGTCAGCAGGCCTTCGATGGCAAACGCCCAGCCGGTGGTGTCGATGCGGAGCGTGGAGGTAAATCCATCGTTGATCGAGGCCAGGGTGGCCACGCCAAATCCGGGCCCGGTTTGAAATCCGGTTCCGGAGGCATTGCCGCCGGGGGCAACCGTACGGGCGCCGAGTCGACTGCCGCCATCGATGACCAGGCCAAAGGCGGGTGCGACATTGTTCCAGAGTTCCTCTCCGGCGCCCGGTCCGCCGTCGGCGGCCTGCAGACCGGAAAACATCCCATTGGCGTTAATACTACCGGTCGCATTGCTCACCACCATTTCCATCACGATGGTGTCATTGGTGATGGTGGGAACGTTGATCGTCGTGTCGGACACCGCTCCTGCCGTCGAGTTAGCGGCGCTGCCCCGGATCAGCACCCCGGTCACGGTGTTCCAGGAAGCCCCGCTGCCATCGGCATTGGTGTTGGAGATGACGTTGAACAGATTGTTGGTATCATTCGCCAGACCATCGTAGGAGGCTTCGATCAGCGGCACCTGAGCGGGTACGATTTGCGCAAGTCCGCAGATCAGCAGCGCAGCTGTACCTGAAACATTCTTTATGAAGTCATTTGCCATAGGTTGTTATTCCACCTTACTTCGACGCCCACTCCTACAGATTACTTTACTGAATTTTAAAGGCTCAAAGGCTTATTTTGTGTTTATCTTTTCCTGTCATGGGTTATAGTTTCAACATCTGATGAACATGAAACAATTCCAGATCGATAGAGGTGGAAAGCCCTTCGCACACCTCCCGGCTTTCGGCCTGGTTCTGATTTTCCTGGCCGTTTCGGCCGATGTTTCCAAAGCCACCTTGATCGCGGCCGATTCCTTCTGGTCCACGGCGACGGGTGGTCAATACACCACCGGTGGCTTTGTCGGCAAGACCGCCGAAGCAGGCACTACGGGATTCGCGGGGACCGCCTGGTTGTCCGGGACCGGTACCATTGTCATCGACCCTCTGGCGCTCAATCACGGCAGTTTGGTAGGCTCACCCCAGGATGGTTCGGTGAACTTTCGCGTTTCACACCCCCGCAATGCTGAACGCGACGTAAGCGCGGCGGTACCGACGAGCTCCTCGTATTTTCTGAGTGGACTGGTGCGGGCGAATGCCGCAAATCCATTCACCGTGGATCTCGACTATTTTGCCGTCGGGTTCCTCGACGAGAATGCCGTGTTCGCCGTCACCACCGCCAATATCAACACCGGGATGCATCTGGGTATCCGTCGTAATGACAACCTCGGCGGGCTGCGGTTGACCGCGTTCGGTGGCGGCCAGTTTTTTGATCTAGGTCCTGCGAATACCGACACGGATTACATGATTGCGCTTGAGCTCCAGGTGAATGCTGGCGGGCCGGAGACGCTCAACGCCTGGGCTTCCCCGGATGGTTCGCCGCTCATTCCGGTCCTGTCCGGTCAGTCGCTGGAATCTTTCGCCGCGGTCGGTGATCTCGGGCAATTGGTTCTTCAGCAATCTTTTGGCGACGCCAATCAATCCTCCCGTGGGTATGCCGATGAGGTGCGCCTGGGCACGGCCTTGTCCGACGTGGCTATGATCCCCGAGCCGTCGAGCTTTCTCCTGCTCGGCATCTCACTGGTCGGGTTCCGTCTGCTTGGTGGCCACCGTCTGCTTGGTGGCCACCGCCGGCGTCGCACGTAACCAAGACCCCTCTGGTCTTGCCGCGTGGAGCACGATCACCCGCCTGAGGTTCGATACCTGTATGGCAATCGAACGAGCGCCCATTCTCTCTAGCGTAAATTTTCCTTTACCTATGGCATCATGGGACGGACGGTGCGAGGTGCGGACCGAACCTATGAAAAAACATCTGATAAAATTTCTGGTCCTCCTCCTGGTGGGGGGTGGCCTCTTCGGCATCTGGTATCGAATGGATTCCATCCGGAAGCAATCCGCCGCTACGCCCGCTACATCAGGCAGGGCGGGGCGACCGGCCCCGGTCGTGGTCACCGTGGTCGAAACCCGGGCGTTTTCTTCGCGCATCGAATCCGTAGGTACGGTGCGCTCCGATGAGTCCATTGAAATTTCTGCCAACGTCACGGAAACCGTTACCGAAATCCTGTTTCAAGACGGAGCGGTGGTGACGAATGGGCAAGTGTTGGCCTTGCTGTCATCCGCCGAAGAGGAGGCGAGCCTCCAGGCGGCCGAGGCCAATTTGGCAGATCACCAGCGGGAAATCGAACGGCTGAAAGACCTGGTGAAGCAGGGGGCGGCCCCCGAGATTCGCCTCCAGGCGCGCCAGACCCAGGCCGAACTCGCGGTTCAACAGATTCTCGAAGCACGCGCCAAGCTGCAGGATCGCCGGATCACCGCACCCTTCGCCGGGATGCTGGGCTTGCGACGCATCAGCCCCGGTATTCTCATCACCCCGGGCACGGTGATCACCACCTTGGATAAAATCGACGAGGTGAAGCTGGATTTCAGCATCCCGGAGATCTTCCTGCGCGAATTGAAACCGGGTCTACACATCACCGCGCAATCGGCCGCGTATCCCGATGAGACTTTTGTCGGCGTGGTCGCCCACCTGGACTCTCGCGTCGATCCGGTCACCCGCTCCATCACGGTGCGGGCGCGCTTCGACAATCCCGGCGGTCGTCTGCGCCCGGGCATGTTGTTGACCACGACTCTTGAAGGCGATCCTCGGCAATCGCCGGGTATTCCGGAGCGCGCGGTGATTTCAAGCGGGCACAATCACTATGCCTTCGTGCTCAAATCGGAGGGGACGATAGAGTCCGTTTCGCGCCGCAAACTCGAACTCGGCCGTCGGGTCATGGGCTATGTCGAAGCGTTGTCCGGCGTGGAGGCGGGAGAGCGATTGGCTGCCGATGGATTACTCGGTTTGCGGGATGGCGGCACGGTGGAGGTCATCGGAACCTTCGACGGCCCGGTGGCACCTTTTCAGCCGACGGATAAATCCGCCACTCAGCCATGATCCTCTCCGATATCTCGATCAAGCGCCCGGTGTTGGCACTGGTGATGAACCTGCTGCTCGTCGCGTTCGGCGTCTTGGCTTACCTCAAGCTCCAAGTGCGCGAATACCCGGACATCGATCCCCCCATTGTCAGCATCGAGACACGCTATCCCGGGGCCTCGGCTTCCGTGGTCGAAAATCGCATCACCCAATTGATCGAAGACCGGATCAGCGGCGTCGAAGCGATCTACACCGTGTCCTCCAGCAGTCAGGATGGTGTGTCGACCATCAGCGTGGAATTTCGCGTCGGCCGCGACATCGATGATGCCGCCAATGATATTCGCGAAGCGATCTCCGGTCTGGCGGGCAACCTGCCGGATGAGGCGGATCCGCCGGAAATCAGCAAGGAGGATGCGGGATCCGAGGTGTTGATGTGGCTGAACCTCACCGGCACCGATATGACCCCGCTGGAGTTGGCTGACTATGCGGATCGCTATCTGACCGATCGCTTTTCCGTCTTACCCGGTGTGGCCCGTGTACGCGTTTCCGGTGCTTCGCGTTATGCGATGCGTATCTGGATCAAACGCGAAGCCCTCGCGGCTCGCGGGCTGACTGTGGCCGACGTGGAGGCCGCGCTGCGGCGGGAAAACGTTGAATTTCCTGCGGGTACCGTACAATCGGCCGACCGGCAGTTTACGGTGCGGCTGGAGCGTGAGTTCACCTCAGAAGAAGCGTTTCGGAGCATGATTGTCGCTCGCGGTGAAAACGGCTTCCAGGTCAAGCTGGGCGAAATCGCGGATGTCGAGTTGGGCGCTACCCAGCCCCGCCTCCTCTTCCGGGGCAACGGGGTGCCGATGGTGGGTATGGGCATCATCAAGCAGGCTCAGGCGAATACCCTTGAAGTGTCAAAAGCAGCGAAAGCCGAAGCCGAAGTGGTGCGGGGAATCCTGCCCGAAGGGATGAGGCTCGAACAGAGTTACGACACCTCGATGTTTATTGAATCCTCCATCCGCGAGGTCTTCCGTACGCTGGGCTTCGCGGTGTTGCTCGTGGTCCTGGTGATCTACCTGTTTCTCGGGTCCTTCCGGGCTATGCTGGTCCCGGCGGTCACCGTACCCGTCTCGCTGGTCAGTACGTTTATCCTGCTGAATGCGCTCGGCTTCTCGATTAACGTGCTGACCCTGCTCGCACTCGTCCTGGCCATTGGACTGGTCGTGGATGATGCTATCGTGGTGTTGGAAAATATCTACCGCCGTATCGAAATGGGGGAGTCGCCTTTGGTTGCAGCGTATCGGGGTACACGGCAGGTGGGCTTTGCTGTAGTGGCCACCACCGTGGTGCTCGTCGCTGTGTTCGTTCCGATTAGTTTTCTCGAAGGTGACGTCGGTAAGTTGTTCACCGAATTCGCGGTCACCCTGGCCATTGCGGTCAGCTTCTCCAGCTTTGTGGCCCTGACCCTTTCTGCCATGTTGGGGTCCCGCATTCTCCTCGCCGGTGGCCATCGGGATGTCTGGCTCACGCGCGTCATGGACGGCTTCTTTCGCTGGCTGCAACGCGGGTATCGCAGATCATTGAACGCCATCGTGCACTTCCCGACCCTGGCCATGCTCCTGTTTGGCGGCTTGCTCTTTATCAGTTACGTGCTCTACAAAACCCTGCCATCCGAGTTTACCCCCTTCGAGGATCGCGGTGCGTTTTTTGCCATCAGCAAGGCCCCGGAAGGAACCAGTTTTGCCTACAGCAAGGGCGTGGCATTCGAGATCGAGCGCCGCTTGCAATACCTCATCGACGATGGAGAAGCCAAGCGGGTACTGATTCGAGCTCCCCGTGGTTTTGGTGGAGCCCTGGACTACAACCAGGTCCTCACCATTGTCGTGCTCGAGGACTGGGCGCAACGGCGCGCGGCGCCAGTGATCATGGACGAAGTGCGGCAAAAGTTATCAACGCTTCACGGGGTGAAGACCTTTACGGTGATGCGCCAGGGATTGACGCGGGGTCTCCAGAAGCCGGTCCAGATCGTGCTCGGGGGGCCAACCTACGAAGAGCTCGCGGAGTGGCGGGATATCATCATGGAGCATGCCGAGAAAAATCCTCAATTGATCGGGTTGGATTACGACTACAAGGAAACCAAACCTCAGATCGGTTTGCGCATCGATCGTGCGCGTGCCGCCGACCTGGGCGTGTCGATTTCCAATGTCGGCCGCACCCTGGAAAGCCTGCTCGGTTCCCGGCGAGTGACGACCTTCCTCCGCCAGGGCGAGGAGTATGACGTACTCGTGGAGGGCGATTGGGATGATAAGCGTACGCCCGGCGACATGAACAATATCTTCGTGCGATCCGAACGATCCGGGGAACTGATTCCGCTGTCTTCCCTGCTGGTGATGGAGGAGTTTGCCGACTCCGGTTCGTTGAATCGGTATAACAAGATTCGCTCGATTACCATCGAGGCCGGTCTCGCGCCGGGCTACAGCCTGTCGGAGGCCCTCATGTATTTCGAGACGCTCGCGGATGAATACCTGCCCGAGACGGCGATGATTAATTACAAGGGCGACTCCTTGAGCCTCCGCCAGAGTGGTCGCTCCGCGAATTTTGTATTCCTGCTGGCCCTGGTCGTGGTCTTCCTCGTGCTGGCCGCGCAGTTTGAAAGTTTCGTGCAGGCCCTGGTGATCATGCTGTGTGTTCCTGTGGCCATTGCCGGAGCGCTGATCGGTTTGTCGGTAACCGGACTGGCGACCAGTATCTACAGCCAGATCGGGATGATCATGCTCATCGGCCTCGCCGCAAAAAATGGCATTCTTATCGTCGAGTTTATCAACCAGCTCCGCGACCAGGGGGTGGCATTCGAACAGGCCGTACTCGATGCGTCAGTCCTGCGCTTTCGGCCCATCATCATGACCGGCCTGACCACGATCATGGGGGCGGTACCGCTGGTGCTCTCCAGCGGGGCGGGTGCGGAAACCCGTTATGTCGTGGGTGTGGTGATTTTGGCCGGCGTTTCCATGTCGATGATCTTTACGCTCTTCCTCGTGCCCACCGCCTATCACTGGCTCGCGCGCGGTACGAGCAGTCCGCATGCAAATGCAGATCGGTTGGAACAGGGGTTGCAGGCCCATCCGGAGAGCCACGCGTGATGGAACGCATATCAAAGAGCGTAAGTGGAGCTTGCCTGCTGCTGATTTTCGCGGGTTGTGTGACGCAGGTACCTTTTGAAGCGCCCGAGGTGGCGGTTCCCGAGGTGTACCGATATGCACCGGATGAAGGCGTGCTGCTGCGCTTGAGCCTGCCCCGTGACGCGTCGTGGTGGTTGATCTTTAACCAGCCGGAACTGGATGAACTCATGCAGCGGATCGCGCTGGAAAGCCCCGGGTATGTGGTCGCTCTGACCCGGATCCAGGAAGCGCGCCTGCAGGCCGAGGCGGTCCGCGCACGTCGGCAGCCGTATCTGGGCTACGACATTTCCGCTGAGCGCAATACCTTCAGCGGTGCCGGGTCCGGGTTCAACAGTGGCCGCACGCGGGATACCTATTCGGTGCCGCTCGTCTTCCAATATGAGCTGGATGCCTGGGGTCGGATCCGCAAAGGCATCGAAGCCGGGGAGGCCGATGCGGCCGCGAGCGAGTCCGATGCGGCGGCGATCCTATTGTTGTATCAGACGGAACTGGCGGCCCGCTTCCTGGATGCGCAAGCGCTCCACACCGAGCGCGAGGTGTTGGAGCAGGGGGAGGTGATCCGCCAGAAAGCACTGGAGCTCATGCAGATTCGCTTCAAGGCCGGCGATGTTTCTGAAATTGATATCGCCCTCGCGGAGACTGAGCTCGCCGAAGTACGTGCTGAGCGTATCGGTCTTACCCGTTCAAAAATTGAATTTGAAAATGCCATTTCCGCCCTGGTTGGCGATTTGCCGACCCAGCTTCAGCTCACGGAACAGGCCCTGCCGCCTGAGCCTCCCGAATGGGAGATTGGTTCGCCTTCAGAGCTGCTGCATCGCCGCCCGGACGTCCAGGCAGCCGAGCGACGTGTCGAGGCTGAGTACGCACGACTCGGACTTGCCCGGAATCTCACTCGACCCGAAATTATGTTCACGGGATCCGCTGGATTCGAGGCGTCCAAGGTGGGGGATCTCGGTCCGGGGGACAGCGAAACCTGGAACGCGGGTGTGCGCATCACCGGTCCCTTGTTTGATGGCCGCACCTCCGCGATTGCACGCGAATTGGCCGATGTCCGCCTGGAACGTGCGGAGGCCCAGTACCGTGAAGTCGTGGTCGAGGCCTTTCGCCAATGTGAAACGACCCTGGGTACCCTGCAGGTGCTCGACCAACAGCGGCAAGCCTACGAAGCAACCGTTCGCGCGGCCCGGCGCACCGTCAGCCTCACCGAAAAACAATATGCAGCTGGATTCGTCGATTACTTTGAAGTCGTGACTGCCCAGCGCACCCTCCTGCGCAACCAACAGGCGGCCGCCCGCCTCCTCGGCGAACACTACCAGGCCTTGATCCACCTCATCAAAGCCCTCGGCGGCGCGTAGCCCTCCGTAGCCCGTAGCCCGTAGCCCTTCAGTCCCTGACGGATCAATCTGGAAAAGTGGCTTGCGATGATCGGGTGCATGAGTGGTGGCCTCGTACCTCGACCATTGCTAGGTTTGGGAAAGGCTCGGTCGAGCTATTTGACTGGCACCTGATTCGGTGGTTGGTCCTCTTAAATCCACGATCAGTTCCTTGTACCAGTAGTCGATCGTCTTGGCACCGATCAGGTGCCATTTTACAAAGTAGATCTGGCCGGTTTTCAGGGCGAAATGATTTCTCAAAACGCTTCACGTCTCGGGTTCGAGGATGAATTCGTCATCATGGATGAATGGATACAGCACGTGTAAGGGTTTATTCGCGTCCGCGGAAAGGACTGAAGGGCCATCGTTTAATTCCTCTGGGAGCAGCTAGATCTCAATTCTGGCCTCATCCGGTTTAATCGAAATGGGTTC